>CAMCUO010000077.1 GCA_945879015.1 Chitinophaga pinensis
GATTGGAAAATTGAAAGATTGGAAAATTGAAAGATTGGAAAATTGAAAGATTGGAAAATTGAAAGATTGGAAAATTGAAAGATTGGAAAATTGAAAGATTGGAAAATTGAAAGATTGGAAAATTAAGAGTAAAACAATAATAATTAAAAACTAATAACTAAAGACATTTATGGGTAAGATTAAACAATTTGAAGATTTAGAAATTTGGAAAGAAGCTACTAATATTGCTATTGAGATTTATTTGGTTACTGAAACAGGGAAACTCAAAACTGATTTTGGCATGAAAGATCAGATAAGAAGAGCGGCCATGTCGATATCTGATAACATTGCAGAAGGATTTGAATATGAAAGCAATATGCAATTTGTTAGGTTTTTAAGATATTCAAAAGGATCTTCAGGTGAATTGCGGAATAAATTATATGTCTTGAAAAAAATTGATTTTATTGAAGAAGAATTTTATGTGTCAATGCACAAACGCCTAATAGATTTATCAAAACAAATTAGTGGCTTTATAAAATATTTAAGAGAGTTCGAAAAAAATAAAAGTTTAAATAAACACAGCAGTAATTAATAATTTTTCAATTTTACAATCTTACAATTTGCAATTTTAATGAAGATATTGGTATTGGATAATTACGACAGTTTTACATACAATCTGTTGCATTACTTGGAGAAAGTAAGTGATGCTTCCATCGAAGTTCATCGTAATGATAAAATTAGCTTGAAGGAAATTGAAAGGTTTGATAAAATTCTTTTGTCACCCGGACCAGGAATTCCATCTGAGGCTGGAATATTATTAGATGTGATAAAAACTTACGCCTCTTCAAAAAGTATTTTAGGAGTTTGTTTAGGACAACAAGCCATTGCAGAAGCATTTGGTGGTTCATTAAACAACTTGTCAGAAGTATTTCATGGTGTTGCAACTCCAATGGAAATTATTGGCGATGACACTTTATTCAGAAATATTCCTAAAAAATTAAATGTTGGAAGATATCATTCTTGGGCAGTCAATAAAAACGATCTTCCAAAGGACTTAGAAGTAACAGCAGTTGATGAACAAGGATGTATAATGGCTCTGAAACATAAAACGTTTGATGTAAGAGGAGTTCAGTTTCATCCCGAGAGTGTTTTAACGGAGCATGGATTACAAATGATCGAAAATTGGATTAAAAAATAATGAAAACGATTTTTAATAATTTATTTGAGCACAAAACACTTTCACAAAGTGAAGCGAAAGAAGTGCAGGATTCAAAGAGTTTTTGATTGGTTAGATGTTCATGAAAAATAACCGTCCTGAAAAAGCATGCTCAGATTTTATCAAAGAAGTAAACACACTAAAAAATAGTTTAATACCCGCATAATATGGATTTAAAATTTAGAAAAGCAGAAAGATCAGATGTCATATTAATTGCTCAATTGGCCGATAGCATTTGGAGAAAATATTATATCACCATTATTACAATGGAGCAGATCGAATATATGCTGGACTTTATGTATTCACCAGCTAGTCTTAGCAAACAAATGGATGAAGGACACGAATTCACTTTGGTTTATAGCAAAGAAAAGCCGATTGGTTACATTTCAATAAACACTGTTGATGGAAAAAATTATTTCTTACATAAATTTTACATTGAAGTAGAAGATCAAGGAAAAGGAATTGGTTCCGAATTGTTTATACATGTTCTTGAGCAAATGCCAAATGCTGAATCGATAGAACTTTGTGTAAACAGAGAAAACTTTAAAACAGTGAACTTTTATTTTAAACACGGCTTTGTGATTAAAAAAATTATAAATCAAGACATCGGTGCTGGATATTATATGAATGATTTTGTTATGGTTAAAATGATATAAAATGGTATTAAAAGTATGCGGATTAAAAGATCCCGAAAATATAAAGCAAGTAGCCCTGAAACCCGATTTTATGGGTTTTATATTCTATCCCGAATCAAAACGATTTGTTGGCGATGATTTTGTAATGCCTTCAATTCGTTTCTACGAAACAGCTTATCGAAACACATTAGATATCAATGCCCTTCCAATCCTAAAAGAAAAGACACATTTGCTAGCTATTGTCGACCATTCTCGCGGAATTGGAATTCGTGAAATCGTTCCAATAATTGCTTTGGCTGCTATGATGGCTGGTGCGGATGGTGTTATTTACGAAGTGCATGAAAAACCCGAGGAAGCCGCTAGTGTCGGAGCTCAGACCTTAAATTTTGATGAATCAAAATCTTTAGTTGGTCGATTGAATGCTAATTATAGTCTGAATTTAGTTTGATAAAAGGTCATTATTTCTTACCTTGTTCTTTCAAATTTTAGAATATGCTACGTAAACTAATTACCTTATTTGCAATTGTTTTTTCTACACCATCTATTTCCTTTTCTCAGGATTGGGTTAAAAAGATGCAAGATCCTGAAGTGAACTTTTATGAAGTTCAAAAATCCTTCAATAAATTTTGGGAAAGAGAAGAGAAAAAAGAAAAATTCAAAAGTTTTTTTAGTTTTAGAAATAATACTGAAAAAGAAAATGAAGGATACGTAATGTATAAACGTTGGGAACAACAAATTGAACCACGTGTTTATCCAAGTGGCGATAGAACTACTTTAAATAAAGGAAAAGAAGAGTTACATAAATTATTAGAAAATCATTCCAATAAAAGTTCAAGAATGATTGGTGGTGATTGGTCGCCAGTTGGTTCATCTGATGTTCCAGGAAATGGAGGAGGGGCAGGACGATTAAATTGTATAACTTTTCATCCTACAAACTCAAGCATCATCTGGGTTGGTGCTCCTGCTGGTGGTTTGTGGAAATCAATTGATGCTGGTGCTACCTGGACAACCAATACCGATCATTTACCAACTTTAGGAGTAAACGATATTGCTATCGATCCAACTAACACAAACATTATGTACATCGGCACTGGAGATCAGGATGCAAGTGATACTTATGGTGTTGGTATTTTAAAATCTATTGATGGCGGGGTCACATGGAATATTACAGGATTAAATTGGATTACCAGTCAAGGCAGGAGTATTGGAAGAGTACTGATCAATCCAAACGATAACAATATGATTTTTGCAGCTTCCAGTTCGGGAGTTTTTAAATCTTATGATGCTGGAGTTACTTGGACGAAAGTATTAAATATAGGAAGTGTAAAGGACATGGAATTTAAACCCGGTGATCCTTCAGTTATTTATGCTGCTGGCACAACAGGATTATATAAATCAACAAATACAGGAACATCATTTGCTACTGTTCCAACAGGTGCCGGATTGCCTTTCCCTTCAACAATTAATAGAGTAGCTGTTGCAGTTTGTCCATCAAGTCCTGATAATGTTTATTTATTATTGTCTGCTTCTGCTGACAGTGGTTTTAAAGGTTTATATCTCTCAACCAATTCAGCAACAACTTTTACAATGCAAAGCAATTCTCCTAATTTATTAGGATATGACTATGGTGGAAGTGATGGAGGCGGAAATGGTTGGTATACACTTTCTTTAGCAGTTGCTCCTTATGACGGAAATGAGATAATTGTTGGTGGAGTAAATATTTGGAAATCATACGATGCAGGAGTTAACTGGCAATGTATTACGCACTGGTGGGGCGATGGTGGATTACCATATTTGCATGCTGATATTCATGGTTTAGAATATCGTCCGGATGGTTCTGAAGCATTTGCTGTTTGTGATGGTGGAATTTATGTAACGGATGATGGAGGAAATTCTTGGCAAGATAAAAGTGATGGATTACAAATTGGAGAAATGTATCGCTTGGGAAATTCTGTTACTAACTCTAATCTAGTAGTTCAGGGTTGGCAGGATAATGGCTGTAATCTTTTTAATACAAGTGCGTACGACAGAGTAACAGGTGGTGATGGAATGGAATGTTTTATTGATTGGAGCGATCCTGCTTACGTATATTGCGAATATCAAAATGGTGGATTGCTTGGTTCAACGGATGGCGGTGCAAACTTTGATGATATCTATAATAATATTACTGAATCTGGAGAATGGATTACTCCTTGGATGCAAGACCCATTTGATCCTCAAACTATTTATGCTGGATTTAGTAATGTTTGGAAATCTACTAACAGAGGAAATTTCTGGACAAAAATATCTACTTTTAATTCAAGCGGATTAATTATTCTAGAAGTTTCACAATCAAATCCATTATATATTTATGCTGCAACATCGGCAGCAATTTATAAAACAATTGATGGTGGTGCAAACTGGGCTACAGTTTCTTATCCAACATCTGGTGGGGCTTCTATCACTGCTTTGGAGGTCAGTACAACCGATCCGAATATTGTTTGGATGACTCGCTCTGGATATGTTAGTGGTGTAAAAGTTTATAAAACAATTAACGGTGGTTCATCATGGGCAAACATTTCTGGAAGTTTACCTAATATTCCAATTAATTGCGTGGTGAATCAAACAGGCACTAACCAAGGTATTTATGTTGGAACCGATTTGGGTGTTTATTATATTGATAACGATCTAAGTTCATGGATGCCTTATTCAAACGGATTGCCAAATGTAATTGTAGATGAATTAGAAATTCATTACGGTTCAAATAAATTACGCGGAGCTACTTATGGCCGCGGATTGTGGGAAACAACTATTTTTGATCCTCTATCAAATTTACCATTTGCAAATTTTATCGGAGATACTTTGAGTGGTTGTCCGGGATTTGATGTTCAATATTCTGATAGCACAACAAATTCTCCAATTGCCTGGAATTGGACTTTCCCTGGAGGAACTCCTCCAACATCTACTTTGCAAAACCCAGTTGTTACGTACAACACTCCTGGTGCATACAACAATGTAAAATTAGTTGTGACTAATGCTTTCGGAAGTGATTCAGTTACAAAGTATAGTTATATAGCAGTGAGTCCCCAAACAACTCCGCTTGTTACTTTAAACAAGAATGATACAATTTGTCAAGGTTCTTCTATTGTACTGACTTCAAGTAATGGTAATTCTTACTCATGGTATCCAACGCTGCAGGTTTCTTTTTCAATAAGTACATCAATCACAAGTTCACATTGTGTAACCGTTACCGATGTATTTGGCTGTGCTGTTTCTTCTGATACAGTGGATATTTACGTTGCACCAATTCCAACTGTCGCAGCAATTACTTTGAGTAACGATACATTATTTTCAAGTTTTCCAACAGGAAACCAATGGTTAAATAGTGGTGTGATTATTCCAGGAGCTACCGATTCATTTTATGTATTGCCTTGGTTTGGTTTAACAATTACTTTGCAACAAATTGATAGCATTACAGGTTGTTATTCAACTTCAGCAGCTTTTGTTGGAATTGATGAATTGGGAGAAAACGGAATTTCTTATTCTGTTTACCCGAATCCAAGCGATGGAATAGTAAATCTTATTTTTCAATCAAACATTACAAGCGATGTAAATGTTGAAATCACAGATGTGATTGGTAGAGTAGTGTATGATAAAAAATACAATTCATTTAATGAAAGAGAAGAGAATATAATTGATGTTTCAACTTTTAAAAAAGGAGTTTATTTGCTTTCGTTAAGAAATAGTAAAGGTGTTGTAAGTAAGAAGTTGGTGGTGAATTAATTATTCAATCACTAGCTTCCCATTAGAAATTATAGTACTGTCTTGAACGAGTTGATAAAAATAAATTCCATCAGAAAGTTTATCTCTGTCAAATGTAAATTCATTACTCTGAATAGAAGAGATAGTCTTTACAACTCTTCCCATTACATCCACAATTTTCATCTCCGCATTTTTTACTTTCAAAGTTTCGTTAATTTGAATCGTTCCAGTTGTACTGATGGGATTAGGAAAAATGGTGATATTCTGAGATAAATTATGGGTTGAAATTCCTGTTGCAAGGGTAACTGTAAAAGTAGTATTGCGTTGGTCATCAGGAACTATTCCTGGAGTACATGGTGGTCCACCAGAACCACTGGTTAGAGTCATATCAAAAACATGAGAACCTGCAGGCAACATTCCTAGATTAAAAGTATCTACTGCATTGCAGATAGCAGATAGCATTCCAATACAATGATGTCCATACGCGCTGGTATTACTTCCTGCGGTTGAATGTCCTTGATTATCGACAGCGCAACTCATTGATGTAAACATTATATCTACATATACTTTAACAATATCGGTTGTTGTTGGAGCCGGAGGGTCAATTGTGAATCCCACAATAGTGCCTTGAGCAAAGGTGTTTGCGGAAAAAAGGATTCCGAAAACAAGTGTGTAGAGTTTTTGCATTTTATTGATTTTTTAACTGTTTTTATATTGATGCATTCATAGGTAATTTGGTTGCATCCCGATTTTCTTTATACTTTTTCCGAATTTGCTACCCATTTTTCAACCTTCTTAATAAAATCAGCAACTTGTTGTGCAGGCCATAATGGCAATTGTTTTCCATCGCTTATCTGGCAATATAAAGTCATTTGAAAAAGCGCTCGCAATGTACTAAAGTAGGGAAGGAGCTTTATTTCTGTTTCAGATAGTTTGCGTTGTGTTTGATAGCCTTTTAAAAAGGCATCAACAACTTCTTTCGGCTTGTTTTTATGGTCGTACCAAATAAAAACTCCGATATCATAAATCAAATAACCTTCCCCGAAAAAGTCAAAATCAAAAAAGGTAAATCGATTGTTTTTTGTTAAGTGAAAATTTTCTGCTTGCAAATCACCGTGACAAATTCCTGCTGCTAATTGTGTTTTATCAATGTCAGAAAATAATTCAGTAAAATAACCTTTTAGTTGTACTACATAGTTGTATTCATCGGTATGATTAACTAGTATTAGTTTTAGAGTATTAAGTGTTTTTTCAAACTGAAGGTCAATGTCATAATTATGTGCAGTTTTTCCGAAGTTTTTATTTTGAGTCAGCAAATGTATTTTTCCTGTTTGAACTCCTAATAATTCGGCTTGTTCGATACTTAGTTTTCTGATTTGTTCACCTTCAGCATAAGAAAACAAAACAGCATAACGCATTCCTTCGGGTGCTTCAATCGAATGAATGAATTGTTTTTGGTTATCAGAAATAGGATAAGAAACAGGAATTCCGTTTTCTTTCAGATAATTTAAAAGTTGTATTTCGGTCTCGATACTTTCTAAAATTCTCCAGTTGTGTTTATAAACCCTAAGAATGTATTTTTCTTTTTGAGATTCTATTAGATAGGTATCATTGAATCCTCGTTTGAGAAAAGTGATGGTGGCATCTGCTGAAAGAGAATACTTTGAGCATGCTAACTCTAATAATGCCGCTGTTGATAAAGAAGAGTATTCGATGGGGAAAGTCATGTGCAAATGTAAGATTTTTTGTTTTGATGTCATTCTTAGAGCGTCATTGCGAACGGACTGAAGCAATCTCTCAGGATGAGGATGACGTTCTTAAGTTACAATGTGTTAAGAAAGATCATGAAGCAACTCACTAGTCTCAATTGAGAAAGCACATTTAAAATGACCTTCAGGACAAGCTTTATGTCCGTGTAAGCCACAAGGACGACAATCCAATGTTAATTTAGTTTCAACAATTTTGGAATCATCTGATAAAGGACCAAATCCAAATGCAGGAACTGTAGAACAATAAATGGCAGTAGTTTTTGCATTCATAGCTGATGCCATGTGCATAGGTGCAGAATCGTTTACATAATTCATTTCCGCATCTTTCATCAATGCAGCAGATTCTAGAAAATTTAGTTTGCCAGCAAGATTAATTACATCTTTTGACTTTTGACTTAACACTTTTGACTTTATCTCCTCGCAAGCATTTTCATCACTCGGCGCTCCTAAAAGATAAATAGTGAGATTGCTAGGAAATTGGTCGCACAATTCAATCCATTTTTCTTTTGGATATTGTTTCGTAAACCAAACAGAAGTAGGAGCAAGGCAGATGTAAGAATTTGTTTTATATTTTTTTACTGATTCAAAATTAGTATTAGTTGGATAAAGTTTTGGCTTTGCAAATGTTTTATCTGTCAAATGTTCAATCAATAATTGATTGCGTTGCACTTCATGAATTCCTGTCCCGATTTCATGCTTGATTTTTTTAGAAAATAAAAACGAAAGAGGATTTTTATCGAAGCCAACTTTTTCTTTAGCACCAGAAAATCCAGCAATAAAGCCTGAACTTGCAAATCGATGTAAATCAATTACGCTATCGTATTTGTTTGCACGAACTTGTTTTGTGATAGCAAGAAGGTTTTTGATTTTTCCTTTTTTTTTATCCCAAACAAAAACGGTTTTAATAAAAGGGTGATTAGCAAGCAATGCCTCATTTCCTTTTCGTACAAGAAAATCAACTTGCGCATCAGGAAACTGTTGATGTAATTTTTCAGCAACCGAAGTAGCAAGAATCACATCACCAATAAAAGCAGTTTGTATGATTAAAAATTTCAATACTTAGTTTTTAACTTTTAACTTTTAACTTTGCAACTTTAAACTTTAAACTTTTAAACAGCTACATCATATTCTCTCAACGCATTGTTCAGAGATGTTTTTAAGTCGGTACTTTCTTTACGTGTTCCGATAATAATTGCACATGGAACTTGAAAATCTCCAGCAGGAAATTTTTTGGTATACGAACCAGGAATTACAACCGAACGAGTAGGAACAAAACCTTTGTATTCTTTCGGCTCGGTTCCAGTCACATCAATAATTTTAGTTGATTTTGTTAAAACAACATTTGCTCCAAGAACAGCTTCTTTTTGAACATGAACACCTTCTACAACAATACAACGAGAACCTATAAAACAACCATCTTCAATAATTACTGGAGCAGCCTGAACAGGTTCCAATACTCCACCAATTCCAACACCACCGCTCAAATGCACATCTTTTCCAATTTGTGCACAGGAACCAACGGTCGCCCAAGTATCCACCATTGTTCCGCTATCCACATATGCTCCAATGTTTACATAACTCGGCATCATGATTACTCCTTTTGCAAGATATGCTCCGTAACGGGCAACAGCATTGGGAACAACACGAATTCCTAATTCGGCATAATTGGTTTTTAATTTCATTTTATCATGATACTCAAAAATGCCCACTTCAATGGTTTCCATTTTTTGTATCGGGAAATACATGATTACCGCTTTTTTAATCCACTCATTCACTTGCCATTCGCTTCCTTTGGGCTCTGCAACACGCAATTTGCCTTTGTCAAGCATCTCAATCACTTCGCGAATGGTATTTTGTGTTTTTTCGTCCTTTAATAATTCTCGGTTATCCCAAGCTGCTTCAATAATAGATTGCATATAAATTAGTTCAGTAGTTCAGTGGTTAATTAGTTCATTGGTCGCGCTGTGTGAGTGGCGTATTTTTTGTTGTGCAAATATATTCATTTTTCTGCGCACCCAATAGGCTATTTCACTATCACTCTATCACCTTTTACTTAGTCATCTAATCACTTAATTACCTATTCCCCTAATCACTTTTTTTACTATTTTTGCGTTATGGCTAGGTTAATGGCAATTGATTATGGTAGTAAAAGGGTTGGGATTGCAGTGACAGATCCTTTGCAGATTATTGCTACTGGCCTGACAACAGTTCATTCACAAGATTTGATTGAATTTTTGAAAACGTATATTAGTAAGGAAGAAGTGGAATGTATTGTTGTTGGTGAGCCTAAGCGTTTGAATAATGAGCCATCGGATTCTGCACGATTTATTGAACCATTTGTTGTTCATTTAAAGCGCACGTTTCCATCAATTAAAGTGGAAAGAATGGATGAAAGATTTACATCCAAAATGGCCTTTCAAACTATGATTGACAGTGGATTAAAAAAGAAAGCAAGACAGAATAAAGAGTTGGTAGATGAAATAAGTGCTACTATTATTTTGCAGAGCTATATGGAAAAGAAAAAGTAGATAGGGAAAAGCGAATAGTAAATAGGGAAATAACAATATAACGATTAACAAATGATTTTACCGATTTTAGCATACGGAGATCCAGTTTTGAGAAAAGTAGGGGTGGAGATTTCTAAAGATTATCCAGGTTTGGATCAGCTTATAAAAGACATGTTTGAAACAATGCGTGCTTCTTCGGGAGTTGGAATTGCCGCTCCGCAAGTTGGAAAAGCAATACGATTGTTTTTAGTGGATACAACTCCTTTTGTGAATGGAGAACGTGATGAAGACGATGATGAATATTCTGCAGAAGAACGAGAGCAATTAGGAAAACTTTCTAAAGCATTTATTAATCCAACTATTACAGATGAAGAAGGAGAAATTTGGTCGTTCAACGAAGGTTGTTTGAGTATTCCAAAAATTCGTGAAGATGTTTATCGCAAACCTAAAATTCATATTGAATATTACGATGTAGATTTTAATTTGATTAAAGAAACTTACGAAGGCATTGCTGCACGTGTTATTCAGCACGAATACGATCATATCGAAGGAAAATTATTTACCGATCGAATTAGTCCTTTGCGAAGAAGATTATTAAAAGGAAAATTAAATGATATTTCAAAAGGAAAAGTAAGTGTGACTTATAAAATGCGTTTTCCAAACAAATAAAATTATGAAATACAAAGTATTAATGAATTCCTTAAAAGAAATAGCAAAAATGACTAATAAGAGGAAGTATTTCGTTTTTGCTTTTGTAGTTTTAATTATTTCTTCCTGCGGAAGTGATGATAAGTCAGTTGAACAGAATGTTCTCTCAAAAGATCCTAAAGCGGAAATTTTAAATCGTATTAAAAATTTAGAAGACCAAATGCATCGCTCCGAAAAAATTGATAATGTTTTAGCTGGACAAGCACTTCAAATATATCATGAATATTCTCAAGCATATCCTACAGATGTAATTACCCCAGATTACCTTTTTAAAGCAGGAGAAATTGCAACTGCTATTCAACAATATCCTCAAGCATATAGTCATTACAAAACTATTTCAGAAAAATATCCAACTTATAAAATGGTTCAAGAGAGTCTGTTTTTACAAGCGTCTATTTTAGATAATTATTTGAATGAGGATGATAAAGCGAAAGTAGTTTACGAAGATTTGATTAAAAGATATCCTGAAAGCTCTTATGCTAGTGATGCAAAAGCTGCAATTAGTAATTTAGGAAAGTCGGATGAAGATTTGATAAAAGAATTTAAAAAGAAGAATAAAGAAAAATAGAATCTAATTAAATTCCTTTTCCAGTAATTCCTTCAGCCGTTCGTGCGAAATAGCATGTTTTAATTCACCCGCAATAGAATAAGAAATTTCTCCAGTTTGTTCGGATACAACAATTGCAATAGCATCTGTATTTTCTGTAATTCCAACTGCAGCTCGGTGACGCATTCCTAAGTGTGCTGGAAAATCGGCATGCTCAGTAACTGGTAATACACAGCGAGCAGCTATAATAACATTATTCGAAACAATAATTGCTCCATCATGCAATGGCGAATTTTTGTAAAAAATACTTTCAATCATTCTCACTGAAACTTTTGCATCTATAGAATCGCCCGTGTTGGCATAAAATTTTAAATCGTTTTCTTTTGTTAAGATAATGATTGCACCTGTTTTGTGTTCACTCATATTTTTACATGCTTTAACAATGCTGTTAATATCTAATGTTTGTGCCGGACCTACATTCCATTTAAAATCGAATAGACCTTTTCCAATTTTACCTTTTGTAAAAATATCTGAGGTTCCAATAAATAATAAGAATCTTCTGAGTTCGGGTTGAAATACAATTAATAAAGCAATAAATCCAACATCTATGAATTTGCTAAGGATGCTACCAAACAACTGCATGTTGGCTTCTCTAACAACTATCCATAACATAAAGATAAGCATGATGCCAACAAAAATGTTGATAGCCACAGTTCCCTTAACCAAATAATAGAGTTGGTAAATAAGGACTGCAACCAATACAATATCCAGCACATCAATCCAGCGGACAGTTATAAAAGCTGATATGAATACTTGAATCATGTTACAAGTATAAGAAATTTTGTGCTTATGGCGACGATTGAGGCTAAGTTCAACGATTGTTTCGACTGTTTATTTCCTGTTGAGAGATATATTTGAACTATGTCTGATTCCTTTCTGTTTTTGTATAATTTTACTATATGAAAAAATTAATCGTTTTCTTTTTATTTTTATTTCCATTTATCG
>CAMCUO010000078.1 GCA_945879015.1 Chitinophaga pinensis
ATTAATTCGTAATTATTTTCGAAAACAAAATCTGCTCCCGTTGTATTTACTACAATTTCTAATGCTCTCATTTTTCCGTTTACATCTAACTTATAAGTAGAGTTTACTTGAGTAACTTTATCAATTAATACATTTCCGTTTTTTAATACGGTAAGTGCATTGTTTCTTGCTGTTGTACTAATTCCATTTCCGATTACAAATAGTGGATCTGTTGAAACCCAAGTTGTAGATGAATAAGTGCCAGGACTTAAATTATATCTGCCTAATACAAAAGAATGGCTTGACTGTGCAATTGAACCTTGTCCACATACAAAAGAATAGTCTCCTGTTGCATTAGTCCCTCCTCCTCCAGCAAAAGAATTTAGTCCAGCTGCGGTTGTTCCCGTTGATATTGCAAAAGAAGAGACGCCAGTTGCATACGCTGTTGAGCCAGCAGCAAATGAAGACGAACCAGCAGCTTTTGAATTGATTCCAAAAGCTGCTGAATAATTTCCAATATTAACATCATCCCATTGTGTTGCAGTGGTATATCCTGCTCTGAATGCTTTTTTAGTAGGTATCCACATCATCCTGGCTCCGGCGCCACTCATTGGAGTTGTTCCTGTTGTTCCATCAAATAAAACACTTCCATTTTTAACTTGCAATAATGTAGATGTTGTAGTTGAATAGGCAGGAAATCCAATTGCAACAGAGCCTGAACTTTGTTGTATTATATTTCCAGAACTTGTTGAAAACTGTGCAACGCTTAATTCACTAATGCATATACATAATAGAATTAAAAATATTTTTTTGAATACGGACATAATGTTTGCTTTTTAAATTAGTATAAATGAAATTTATGCAAACGTATGTCATACCACTGCCAAAAAATGTCAGTGAGAAAAATATTTTTAATTATTAATAAAATAAGTATTTATTTTTCTACAATATTCGATTTGAATACCTTGCTCCTTAATATTTTGAACAAGTCGAAAAAGTGTTCTTTCTGATACACTTATTTTTCCAGCTAATTCTTTTGGTGAGCCTGTTGCATTTCTTTTTGCTAATTCTTGAATGCGAATTAGCTTTTCTTGATACTCATAAAATCTCATAAACAGTTTAATTTATAACATTTGGAGCGAATGTCGAATTTTAATTTTTTACAATGATATTAATATGTGCACGGAGTAGTTTGTAGCACATTGTTCTTCTGAATAAATGGGGAGTAACTTTTTATTCGCTGCGAAAGTAGTAATAATTAATTAAATCAAAATATTTTTTTATTTTTTCTTTTCTGATATTTTCACACTCATCATTCCACCCAAATAAGCAAATGGTAGAAAAATAAAAATAGAACAAATTACCACCCATAATGGATGTAAGTTAATAAGGCTAAACATGCCAACCCCCATAAAAATTCCTCCTAATGACATGGCCTTGCTCATTTTTTTATCAATAGCAATAGAGGAGGCAATTAATCCACCCGCAAAACAGGCCAATGCATAATTACATAGTATAATTAGGTGCAATGATACAGGTGCAGTTGTAATATAAGTTTTTAAAGCTTCTCTGTCGTTCATGTCAAATCCAGACGGAAGAGGATTAATAATATGGGTGAGCGCTTCTCCTATAATAATAATAATAACACTTACAATTATTCCTATAAGCACAGCGATCAAATTTCTAATTTTCATTGGGGAGAATTTTAATTCAAAGATATAAAAAAAGTCCTGAGTGTTAAACCTCAGGACTTTTCAAATTTTAATTAGAAAAAATTATTTTACAATTAATTTTTGGCTATAAACTTTGCCATCCACAACTGTGCTAACAAAATAAATACCAGCATTAAAAGTAGAGATATCAAATTTCATAGTATTGTTTCCGCTAACAATGTTTTTATCCATAGTAGTAATAGCTTGTCCCACCATATTATAAACAGTAATGTTTGCTTTTGTAGCTTTAGTAGAATTTAAAACTAAACTAACAGAACCATTCGCAGGGTTTGGAAACAAAGTAATTTCAGAAAGCACTTCATTTTCAGAAATAGATGAACCACAAGCCAAATCAGCTACAGGAACTTTGTAGTAAATAATGTTTGCTGGACCAACTTGTGGGTCCTCAGTAACAGTAACACCATGTCCCGGTGATTGATCATCTTCAGCAATTACGTGAACAAATGTATCATTGTTTTTTGCAATTGCTCCATAAACACCTTCGTGATAATCGAAGCCATTGTTCAAATAATCCGGTTGAGTTAAGTCAATTGGATCACACCATGTTGCACCATTATCATCAGAACGCATTAAGTATTGGTGACGGAAACTTTTTCCAGCTGTTGTTGGAGGAGTTAAAGTTCCAGCTCCAATATCATATCCTTCACCTACTTCGTTAATTCCTTCAAATACTGAACTGTAAGTAACAAATAATTTACCAGTTGCATCAATACCAGCACTTGGGAAAGAAGTCATAGAGCGTTGGTAAGTACCCATACCTAAAACAACTCCGGCTGGGTCGGTATAAATATCCATTTGTCCGTTACCATTGTAATCTTTCACACCAGCAATCATAACTGGAGGATTTGTTGTCATTGTTTCGTTCCAGTACATTAAACCATCAGTATAAGGGAAATAAGATAATGCAGCACCATCACCAACAACTCTCATTCTTCCGTAAAATACGTGAGCATTGTTTGAAGCATCTAATACCACATTCATACAAGCATCAGAAGCATCAACTGTATCAGGAGATCCGTCAGCAGGATTTGTATCTCCTGTTGTCATTAAAGTTGCATCAAATAGTGGAACAGCAAAAGCTTCCACAATTGTTTTAGTCCAAGTATTTCCATCATCAGTAGATTTAATTAAAACAACATCTACATCAAATCCACCAGCAACAATAGCAATAACGCTACCTCTAGCATCAATAGAATAAGAATCTCCACCAAAACCTAAGTAAGAAGAAGAATCAATTTGAGGAATAATTGTTCTGATTTTATCCCAAGTAGTACCACCATCTAATGAACGAGTGTAAGCAAGTGCTCCATCTTGTCCAGCGAAAATAGGTCCACTAACACCAGTAGTTTGAGAAATAACGTGTAATGATTGTCCAGCCGGACCACCTACAGAAATGCGAGCCCAAACATCAGGAACACCTAAGGTAGTTTGTGTCCAAGCGCCAGTGCCTTTTGTAGCGCGCTTAAGGAAAGCTAAATCAGAAGTAGCAGTTGTGTGAGCAACTACAACTTCGCCATTAGTACCTGTTACACCAATATTGGTGAAACCAGTTCTAACAGACTCTAAACGTACAGTAGGAGCTGCCATCCAGGATGTTCCATCAAAATAGTTATATCCCGTTCCTCTGTCAGCCCAACCTGGGTCAGCAGCAAATGTCCAAGTAGCAGAAATTGTTCCGTCAGCATTTTTTACCAAACGATTACAGATAGCTGCATTACTTTGTAACTGATATTCAGTAGTACCAATAGTAGCAGAAGTAAACGCTTTAGTTGTAGGAGGCGGAACAGCAGGTTTTTTAGCACCTAAGTTGTTTACAACAGATTCAAAAGAGTCAATTGCTCCAATGTCTTTTCTAATTGCAGCAGCTTGTTTTGCAGCAACTGGATTGATTTTTTGCAGGGTGAATGGCGTAGGGCCGGTATACGTGCCTTGCGCAACAGCCGTACTTCCAAGTCCAAAAGCCAACCCAATTAGTAAGGATTTTTTCATAGCATTTAAATTTTAGATTAATTAATTGAGGGTTAAAACTTGTAACAAATATAATTGTAATAGGGGTAAAATGCAAATTTTTTATGAGAACTTGTGGGGGATTGTTAATAAATTAGGAGATGTAGCCTACGAAATGACGAAAAAGAATAGGAACGCAGATTTATTAAGATTTTTATGATAAAAAAGGATTTTTTGTTAGGTTTTAGAAAAATAAATTATGATGAAGAGAGAAATCTCTTAAATGAAAGAAGCTTGCTTCTCTATGAAAATACATAGTACTTAAAAACTATGTCTCGGAGTTTACCCTGAGCGTAGTCGCAGGGTGTTTAATTTTTTTTGTTGTGAAAAAGGCTATGATTATTATGATTTTGCCTTGACGGTTATGCTGAAATGTTTTTTTGGAATACTGTTATTAGGAATGTATTCTGCATTTTTTACTCCTTTGGAATAAATCGCACATAATGTATTAGAAACTCTATAAAGATTCTTGATTTTATCAGATGGTGTTCCATCCAGGATTCCTCGTAAAACATCCCAACGGATATCGCTTGGATTATTTCCATAGTCGTGCCAAACTATAATCGAGTTTTCATCTTTTAATAATGAGAATGCATTTTCGGTATCACTTTTTACACTTTCGTAATGATGATCGCCATCAATAAATATTAAATCGAATTTTTGATTTAAAGATTTATAATCATAAGTGAGCGAATCGCCTTGTAAGTGTATTACGTTTTTTAAATTTTTAGAATAGAAACGATGCAGGTCGACATACTTTTTATCGAAACCCATTTTTAAAAGTGTTTCATCGGGTAAATTAAGAGTGATACAATTTTTTGCAACACTAGCAACATTGGCAACACTTTCGCCACGCCAAGTACCGATTTCAAAATAGTCGCAATTTTGTTTTGCAGCTGCTAATCCTTTTAATAAAGCTAAATCGATTGGAGTAGAACCACCATCCAAAGCAGCATAAGGTTCAATAGTAATATCAAAATTTGGAAGCAGTTCGGTGAGGTCAACTGTTTTTAATCCTTTATCTAAAGTATATTTTTTTATTACTTCATTTCTATTCACGTTGTCATCATCCAATACTTTATTAAGTAAAGATGGTTGTGTGATAATTAATGAAAGTGCTTTAAATAATTTAGATAGTTTACTCATATTTTGGTCGCAGATTTCTCGGATTCTCGCAGATTTTTTTTAATTATATTTTGTGTTGTATATGTTCCTCTTAAATAATTATGTTCATTTCGTAATAATATTTTTACAAATTTTTATCTGCAAAAATCTGCGTGAAATTTTTTCGCGAATCTTATTTGTCAGCTAAAATTCTTTCATACAAAGCAACAAATTTTTCTCCCACCTTTTCATAACTGAAATTATTAATTGCATAATTATTCAATTCTGCTGAACTATACTTTCCTGCTTTAATATTATTGATGGCTTTGTTTAATGCATTTAATAAAGCGGGCTCGTCTAGTGGTTTTACTAAAAGTCCTAAATTATCTGTAATGTGTTCAGGGATTCCACCAGCTGTGGAGGATACTATTGGAATCCCACTTGCTAATGCTTCCACCATAACACATGGTAAGTTTTCATAATTTGAAAACAATAAAAAGCAATGTGAGTTGCGCATAATTTCTGCGACTTCAGAAGTAGTTTTTGTTCCATCAAAAAATGCAAAGGTATTATGAATGTTTAATTCCTTCGCAGTTGTAATGTGCGGACTAGTATCACCATCACCAATAAACCAAATTTCAAAATCGTTACGTTGTTTCGAAAGTTTTTCGCAAACGCGTAACATCCCCGAAATATTTTTATGCGAATCATCTAGTGTTGAGATGTGAATGATTTTAATCTTCTCTGGAATTTTATTTTCTTTTGAAGGAGTAAAAAGGTTAGTATCCGTTACATTATAAATAATTTCATACTTGGTGTCAAAGCCGTGACCCTTCATCGCATCTTGTAAGTCTTTAGAAACAGGAGTAATATAACTAGCATTACAAGCAATTTTTTTAGACAGCATTGTCTCCAACCAACCACGATGAGTGTTTTTAGAAGGCAAGTAGCCTGTCCAATTTTCGGTAATGATATAGGAAATGCCTTTGAATTTTTTCAGATACCAAGCAATTACCCCAGCAGGGTATAAAATGTTGTGGTGAACTAAATCAATTTCAGATAATTTTTGTTTTGCAATTTTAAATCCGATCAGGTGAGCTTTAAAATAACGGTTTGCTTTTTGAAGTTGTGAGAATAGAGGAATAGAATGCGTAACTTTTTTATAATAAACATTTATGGTAAAAACACCATTCAGAGTAGATTCAACCACTTCGTATTTCTGCTTGTTATTTGAATCGGAGCAAACAAACAAAGCCACCACATTGGCATGAACTGCAACTGCTTCAGCATGTTTCTGAACAAAATTACCAAGTGTATGTATCAAACGATTAGGATACCAGCTAGATAAAAAAAGTATATTTAGTTTGTTCTTCATTTATTGGAACGCGGATAACACGGATAAAACGGATTTGCACTGATTTTTTATTTTACTCATGCTTTTTTATCATTTCGCTTTAGCGAAAAAATCATAATTTATATAAACCAAACCCAATACACAAAAAATAAAAAATCATTTTTTATCATGATAATCATAAAAAATCTGCGTTCCAATCACACACAGCTTCCCATCATTCTATCGGAGCTTCTTAGTCTTTAATCGTATCGAATTCCCAATCACAATCACATCCGAAAAGGCCATTGCCAATGCACCAAACATTGGATTTAAAAAACCTAATGCTGCAATTGGAATAGCTACAATATTATAAAAAAATGCCCAGAATAAATTTTGTTTTATAGTTATTAAAGTATGCTTACTTATTAAATGGGCTTCAACTAAAGAGGATAAATCACCATGCTTTAACAAAATAATTTGTGCCGATTGAATTGCCACTTGGGTAGCATTACTTAAAGAAACACCTACACTTGCTTTTGCTAATGCAGGTGCATCATTAATTCCATCACCAACCATTGCTGTTGAAGCTTCTGAATTTAATTTTTCTATTAGCACTAATTTTTGTGCTGGTGATTGTTCGCTGTAAACAGAGCTAATTCCAATTTTTTTCGAAAAGGGCTCGCATTTTGATGCTAGGTCGCCACTCAATAAAACACTGTTTATTCCTGCAGCGTTTAAAGAAGAAATTGCTTCTTTAATGTTTGATTTTAGTTCATCTTCTAAATCTATTGTTGCAATTAGAAGATTGTTTTTTATTACATAAACATTATGTGTATTGTCGCTAGTTAAATGTCTTGCAATTTTATAGGAGCCAACTATGTATTCGTTTTTATCAGCATCACTAGAAGTAATTCCTAATCCTTTTTCTTCTGTTATGTTTGAAAATTGAATTGTTGAAGTAGTTTCTTTCAATGCTTTAACAATCGACTTAGCGATAGGGTGGGAGGAATGTTGCTCGAGTTGAAATAAAATTTCTTTTACTTCTTGTTCGGAACTATTAATACAAACAATATTTTTTATGTGAAATTCTCCGGTAGTTAATGTTCCCGTTTTATCAAAAACAATATTTTTAATTTTCGCGAATTCTTCCAGCGTATTTCCGCCTTTAATTAAAATTCCACGTTTAGCAGCTCGTCCGATACCAACCATCACTGCTGTTGGAGTGGCTAATCCCATGGCGCACGGGCAAGATATAACTAGTACAGCAATGCTTCTCATCATTGCATCTTTTAATGTAATATCAAATGCAAAATAGGACAGACAAAAAGTGAGAATAGAAATGCCTAAAACAACAGGAACAAATATGGCAGATATTTTATCTCCTAATTTTTGAATATTGGGTTTTGCTTGTTGTGCTTTTTTTACAAGCTCAATTATTTTAGAAAGGGTAGTATCTTTTCCAACACTTTCGGCACGCATTCTGAAATTACCGCTTAATAATATTGTTCCACCAATGACTTTATCATTAATTGTTTTTTCAACGGGAATACTTTCTCCAGTTAACATGGCTTCATCCACACTTGCCTCACCTGAAATAATTTCGCCATCAACTGGGATTTTATCTCCCGAATTCACTTGCAAAATAGCACCAACTGGAATATCCTTATAATTAATTTCAGTGATTACTTCTTTACCAAATTGTAAGCCAACTATTTTAGCAGTGCTTACGCTTAAAGCGGATAAATCTTTAATTGCAGAAGTAGTTTGTTTAACCGAACGATGTTCTAAAACATTTCCCAAGAGAACAAGCGTGATGATAGTCGCAGTAGTTTCAAAAAAAAGATAATTGTGTGCTTCGTTTGAATTATAAGTATACATTCCTATAATACTATAAATAAATGCAGAAGTAGAACCAATAAAAATAAGTACATCCATATTAGGTACTCCGATTCTTACGGAGCCGAAAGCACTTTTTCCGAATTGAAGAATACCAATTATAAATACAGGCAAACAAATGATGAGCTGAACAAGCGGTTGATTTAAAACAAAGTCATGACTGAAGATCATGTGGCTAAAAAATAGGACTATAGTAAAAGGTAATGTAATGTAAAAGCGTTTTTCTATACTGGATAATTTGCCTTCGTTCGCTTCCTTTACTTTACTGTCGATTATCTTGTAGCCCAGACTTTGAATCTCTTTGATAGCAGAAGCCAGCTTATTCTTATTTTGAAGATGGAAAGTAGCTTCTCCAGTAGCAAAATCCACATGAACATTGTCCATGCCACTCTTTTGTAGGCTTTTGGTAATCCCCATAGCGCAATTGGCGCAGTCCATGCCTTCAATATGCAGTATAGTGTTTTGAGATTGTTGCTCCATTGTTCACGAAATTACTAATAATACCGAAAGCATATATGCAATAGTCCAATAAATTGGACTAAACATCTATTGCATCGGCATTAACCATTGTAAATTATAAAGTGTCCTTTAGACTATTTTATAATAACAATTGGTATAAAATGCAGGGGATATTAGTAAAAACGGGCAAATATTTGGTTTAATGTTTCTTTCAATTACAAAAAATTCTATCTTTGCACCCTCAAAATACTATGGTGGCCATAGTTCAGTTGGTTAGAATATCGGTTTGTGGTACCGAGGGTCGTGGGTTCGAGCCCCATTGGCCACCCTTAATAAAAAATCCTGCTTAGGCAGGATTTTTTATTTAACGAAATCATTCGCGAGAAGCTTGTCCAGAGCGGAGTCGAAGGATGCCCCATTGGCCACCCTTAATTCGAAAGCCCCTAATTTTAGGGGCTTTTGTCATTTTAGATAATTATCTTCTTTTACAAATAATCTCATTTCCTTATAAAATCAATAGTTTCGAGAATATTTACCGTGTTCGAGCCCCATTGGGGGTAATAGGTTTTTATTAAGTTTGAGAAATAAATTTTAAACTTAATAAAAATGTCTCAGAACAAAAATCCGCTAAAAGATTTATCAGAAGATGAAATAAATTTTCTTCGTTTATTGGCTAAAATATATGTGCTGTCTGTTGTTAAGCAAGTTGAAGAACAAAATCTATTAGCACCAATTTCTAAAAGGAATTAGTTTTATTCATTGTAATAGTATTTGTGTAAACAAAATTGTTTATATTTGTATTATGAAATCGAATATTCAAATTATAAAAGGTATTCATCCAGGCATTATATTAGAGCGAGAGCTGAAACAACGTAATTTGGGTAAAGGTCGTTTTGCTATTTCTTTGCAGGAGTTTCCACAGACTCTTGTTTCGATAACTAAAGGAAAGCGAAAAATGAATACTCCTTTAGCCTTAAAGATAGAGCAAGCTCTTGGCATGGAAGAGGGCTATTTTATGATACTGCAGGTTTATTATGATATTGAAGAAGAAAAAAGAAGACAAAATACTGAACATCCAGATTTTACTAAATTGAGATCAATCTTATTTTGGGACACAAAAATGGAGAAGATTGCTTGGGAAAAACAAAAAAAAGCAGTCATAAAAAGAGTGTTTGAGCGTGGTAATGAAATCGAAAAAAAAGAAATTATCCGTTTTTATGGAAAAGAAACAGTAAATGGAATTTTAAAATTGTATGACAAATAGTTTATTTTATAAAACAGTAACTCCTTTATTATTAAGCGTCTTGAAAACTCTGATGGCAGCCAAAGAGTTTGACGAATTCAGATTGGTTGGTGGAACAGGATTAAGTTTATACAGAGGACATAGAGAGTCGGTTGATATTGATTTATTTACTGACGCAGCTTACGGTTCAATTGATTTTAGTAAGATAGATTCTTTTTTACGTTCGCACTATCCTTACGTTGATACTAGTAACGATGATATAATAGGCTTTGGCAAATCTTATTTTGTAGGGGAAAGCGAGAGTAACAGCATTAAGCTAGACCTTTTCTATACGGATGAATTTATTGATGGAGTTATTGTGATTGATGATATTCGTCTTGCAAGTGTTGAAGAAATTATTGCATTGAAGTTAGATGTAATTCAAAGAGGCGGTCGCAAAAAAGATTTTTGGGATATACATGAATTAATGGATGAGTATGGTATAGATAAAATGTTTTCCTTACACGAAAAAAGATATCCTTATAGTCATGACAAAGGTGAATTGAAAAAGAATTTTGTCCAATTTGAAAATGCTGATGGTGATTTTGATCCAGTATGTTTAAGAGAAAAGCATTGGGAACTAATAAAAGTTGATACTATTGATTTTGTTAATACACTTAAGTAGATTTGTGATTCATTATTTTTTCAATTATCCTTAAAAAGTGTTCAATTTCGTCCCCATTGGCTACCCTTAAAGACGAAAGCTTCTGACTTCAGGGGCTTTTGCTGTTTTTACAAAAATCTCCCTCAGAATTGAAAAGGGAAGTTCCGTTTCACTTTCAATATGCAGCAATGCCCTAGAGATGGCATGTTTACAGAAACAAGTTTATTGATGGTAGGTGTCCGATAGCCCTCATTTTTACCAGTTAAATACGTCGGAAATATTGACTTTAAATAACCGTGTTTATCTTCAATTTCTGCTGTGTTGCATAGGTAATATAGGTCGGTCAAATAATCTAGGTTGTCCTTAAGGAAAAATAAGCATTAATAAGAAAAAGTAATATATTTATTTCTTTATAATCTGCGCTTCTAAGGCATCTATCAATAAATCTTTTTGACGGACCTCGCCTCTTAATTCTTCAATTTCTTGTCGAAGCGCTTTTAATTCAAGTGTAAACTTAGCTTCTTCTTTGCTCCAGATATTAACATTGTAATAAGGTTCTTTTTCAAAATCAAAACCTTCAAAGTTTTCACGGAAGAAACTGTATAAAGGAATACGTAATTCTTTTGAAATTAATTCAAGTGTACGTATTTCTAGCGTGTTGTTTTCAAGGGCATAATCCAATTCGGTTTCAGAAATGCTTAAATACGATGCTAAATCAGCATACGTAAATTTCTTCATTTCCAATACTTGAAGTATTTTCTCTTTCAAGTTCATGATATCGGTTATTGTTTTCATAATATTAGGCTAAATTACAAAATTTACCTGTTATACGCGTTTTAGTCTATAAATGTTATGAATTCAGGGGTTGAATTTGCCTATTTGCCCGGAAAAGAAGCAGGTTCGGGTGCTTTAATTTCGGCTACAAAGGTCTTCTGGAACTCTTCCCAAGTGGAGTTCTTATAAATTCCGCTTCCTAAGAATTTCATTATAGGTTCAAATTGCTCTGCTTGATGGTATCCAACTAAAGTATGGATCTTCTTAATGTCCTCATTTAAAAAGACTACGGAAGGATAAGAAAGTTTGCCTTCTAAAATAGAAACAGCAAAATCGTGAACCGGTCGTTGGGTTCCTGCTGGATTTTTATTAGCAAATACAAATCCATTAAACTTAACACTGTCGCGCGTTTCGGCATCAAATTTTACAGGATAATAGTGTTCGTTAAGGTATTTAGCGATAATTGCATTTCCAAAGGTGTTTTTCGACATCATTTTACATGGTCCGCACCAGCTTGTATAAACATCCACCATAATTGGCTTGGGATTTTTCTTTTGCAGGTTAACTGCTTCTTCAAAAGTATACCATTTAACAAGTCCTTTTGAATCGTCTTTAATAGAAGAGATGTTATTATCCACGAAACTTTGTGCGATAACCACTATGGTTGCAATTCCTAAAGCGAAAAGTATTTTTTTAATCATGACTTTAATTTTAGTTGTATAAAGATAAGAAGATTTAGTAATTTTTGTTTCATAATTAATGCCAAAAATGTTTAAAA
>CAMCUO010000079.1 GCA_945879015.1 Chitinophaga pinensis
ACCGAGGGCTATTATGTTAATACTGTTGGTCAATACGCTAACGAAGATGTAATTCAAAGATATATCCAAGAACAAGGTGAAGAGAAAAATACATATAAAAAGTTGCATAAGAATCAATTAAGTTTGTTCGGGTAACACGATACCCCGAAGCTCTGCTTCGATTTTATTCATTGACATTTATAACAACCCCGAAGGGGTTGAATTCTATTAGCACAATGAAATTGGGCGATGACGACAATGGTAAGCCACAACCCCGAAGGGGTTGAACATTTGTTAACCGTTGCGAAGTTCAACCCCTTCGGGGTTGTGTTGGTATTTGCATTAGAGGTTTTATGGGAATTTTTTGAGTCCCTGCAGCGCTCAAATTTTGAATTCGTCTAAAGGCTCGTCAAAGTACACGGAAAGTTTGATTTTACCTTTAGCAAAACCAAATTTACGCGTCTTGAGTTTAGATTTTGCTTTAGATTTTTTTTTCAAAAATTCTACAAAGTCAGCAACTTCTGCTCGTAATTAAAGCGACAAAGAATTTATTTCTAATTTTAATGAAGTATTTGTCATGTCACAAATTTAAGGAAACGAATTCAGATTTTAAAAACTGATAATGAGTTTTAAAAAAGGCATTGTCCTTCTTTTTCTCTAGTTTTGCACTAGCTAGAATAGAAATAGGCATTACTTCTTTTGATCTTTCCTGAAGTAATTGTCGAAATAAAGAACCTGATACTGTAAAGCATTATCCCAATATTCCCTTTTATGTTCACCGGGTCTTTCAATATAATCATGCTTTATATTCATGCTGAGCATCTTATCATGAAGCTGACGGTTCGCAGTAATAAATATATCCCCGATGCCGCAATCAATAATCATTGCAAGTTCGTTGGATTTAAATATATTTAATTGACCAATCACCGTATTTTTTTCCCAGTTTGTATAATGTGTGTTTATGTCACCCAAACGTTTAGGAAGATCCCAGCTTTGCGGAAAGGCACGGAAATCAACTCCTCCGCTCATACTTCCCGCTGCTCCGAAAAGATCCTGGTGACGGATAGCTAAATACAAGGCTCCGTGTCCGCCCATACTTAAGCCACAAATAGCGCGGCCTTCCGGACTTTTTAATGTATTGAAAGTCTTATCCATAAAACCGATAATCTCTTTTGTAACATAGGTTTCATATTTTATGGTGGAATCAACAGGACTATCAAAATACCAGCTGGAAAAACCTCCGTCAACTCCTGCAATAATTATATTGTATTCATCGGCAAATTTTTTAATCTGTGGAAAAGCATTTATCCAGGACGCATAATTTCCGCTGTAACCGTGCACTAAATAAAGAACGGGATAAGCTTTCCCTGTTTTTTTATAATTGTTTGGAGTAACTACGCAGGTTTTGGTATTCTTTTTCATACAATTGCTGTAAACATTCAGCGTATCAACTTTTGCGGCATTTAGGCACAATGCAAGAGTCAGAAAAAATAGTAAGAATAAAGTACGTTTCATTTTATTTATCTCCCCACAACCAATTTCATCAATCGATCTGCGCTTTCAGATTGAATTTTACAAATGTAAATTCCCGCACTTAGTTTTGAAGTGTTGATGTTTATTTTTTGATTTCCTTTTTGCATTTCTTCATCTGCGATTTTCAAAATTTCTTTTCCTGTTATATCAAACAATGAAATTTTTATTTGTTCAGCATTTTTTAAATTAAATAAAAGTGTGCTTGATTGATAAGAAGGATTCGGAAATAATTGAATATTTTGAATTGAATTCACTTCTTCATTTATTCCTGTGTTATTATTTGGTGTAATGAAAATCCTATAAACAGTGTCATTTGCAGTGCTTGTTCCGAAATTCCCTTGTTGTGCACGTATTCCTCCAAAAATATATCCTGCCAAAATTTTTGTGTTCGGTAAATCACGAATGCGAATAACTTCATTTGCATAAGTTGAAATATTTTTAGTAGGGACAAATTTTGCATTGGAACCCAGTAAACTGGGCAGTTTAACAGGTAAAATAGTTTCTTCTGTAGTTCCATCAGAGTATACGGTCATAGTCGTAATGTCATCAATGAAAGGAACATCTGCATCGCGGCTAAGTATACTTGTGGTATCGTTGTAGTTATATAAACTTATTCCGCCAAAAAAAACAGTATACATTTTTTGTGAGGCAGAATCATAAATCGGCATCAACGCACACGTATACTGATTCATGACTTGTTGGTAAGTAAAATTAACGGTGGTTGCAGCTGCAGTTATTTTTATCGGTTCACGAAAGGGTAAGTTGGAGTCTTTACGAAAAGCACCGCCGTAAGCACCGATTCCGAATGAGCCATCAGGATTTACAATTGGACCAGTGTTTAAATCTCTTCGGTGAAAATTACTCGTGTCGAGCTGGTAAGTAAATCCGGATAAATTAATTGTTGTTCCATCATCTGTCAGATTGAATTTTTTTATCCTGTCGCTATAAGTTTGTGTGAACAAAGGTGTCGGTGGATCAGTATATCGTCCTCCGAAATTATGTCCGAACATTAAATAATAATCGCTTCCGATTTTTCCTAAGTCACCACCACAGATAGAAAAATTTGTATCGGTAACTTGTCGGATAGTCGGAGAAATTGGTTGAGCATTTATTACTGCATCAATCATGTCATCTACATGTATTGCTGTGAGCTTTGGAAAACTTACAAATATACTTGCAACGCTGTCGTATCCATAACCGCCAATCATATATAAATAATTTCCTTCCTGAATGTATTGCATGTTGGCAGAACGCATTGGATCGGCAATCGCTTTCGGTAATTGATTTAAATCAGCTGTATAAAATGCCCATGTTGAAGTGTCAATTACAGTTACATGATCATTCTTGTATTCAGGAGGAAAGCCACCGCTGCTGTTCAAGCCATGCAAACCATTTGTTCTTCCTCCAATAATTAACCATTTGTCTCCCGATTGTGCAAATGCGAACGAGTGCAAAGCAGGCAAGGGTGTTGTAATCACAGGTTCTATCTGAACTGTGAATGGCGGCATTATAGCAAATTGTGCTTCGCTAGTTTGACAGAAAAGAAGGAGTACTAAAAAGCTTAAAAGATTTAATTTAACTGAACGCATTTGAAATTTTTATTTAAAGATAGTCATAATGTTTAAAATAATAGCCAGAGTAGCAATAATTTCCCTTGAAGTGGTATTTTTCTTTAATTTGTAATGATTAATTTTACAAAATGACAACCGAAGAAATAGCACACGCACTAAAATTGACAGCTCAGTTGATGGAACTGCATGAGGAAAATCCTTTCAAGATAAAATCCATTGCTAATGCTGCTTATAAATTGGATAAGACCGATATTGATCTGCAGGGAAAGTCTTTGGAAGAATTAGAAAAGATAGAAGGAATAGGAAAAGGGATTGCTGCAAAGATCAATGAATTGCAATCAACCGGTCATTTGAATGAGCTAACGGAGATGGTAACAAAAACACCATTGGGTGTGATAGATATGTTACGCATAAAAGGAATCGGTCCTAAAAAAGTTGGACAATTATGGAGGGAGTTAGAGATTGAAAGTATAGGTGAACTTTTATATGCCTGCAATGAAAATAGATTGATTACACTAAAAGGATTCGGAGCAAAAACACAAGCGGCAGTAAAAACACAAATCGAATTTTTTAAATCGAACATCGGAAAGTTTCATTATGCATCGGTAGAAAAATTTGCAATGGATTTGGTAGATGTACTGAAGAAAAAGTATAAAACGGAATTTGTTTCTCTTACAGGAGCCATGCGCAGAAAGTTTGATATAATCGAAGAGGTGGAAATTTTAATAGCTCACTCTGGTGAGATTATTTTTGATGAATCGGAGAACAAATTAGAAGTGAAGGTGAAAATTATTTCGTCTACAGAAGAAACGTTTTACAATAAACTTTTTGAAACAACTGCCACTGTTGAGCATTTGATGCAATTGAACAATCATAAATCGGACGTCACCCTGAGCTTAGTCGAAGGGCATCATCGGAAGTCTGAAGAAGAAATTTATAAGTCCTTTAATTTACAATACATAGAGCCGGAATTGCGCGAAGGATTAAATGAGGTTGAGCTTGCAAAACAAAATAAAATCCCGAAATTAATTGAGTTGGCTGATTTGAAAGGAATACTTCACAATCACAGTACTTATAGTGATGGAATGAATACTTTGAAAGAGATGGCAGAGTATTGCAAAGAATTAGGTTACGAATATTTAGGAATTTGTGATCACTCGCAATCTGCATTTTATGCTGAAGGATTAAAGCCCGATCGAGTTTTAACGCAACATGCAGAAATTGAAACACTGAATAAAAAATTAGCGCCTTTCAAAATTTTCAAAGGAATAGAAAGTGATATTTTATATGATGGTAATTTGGATTATCCGGATGAAGTACTGAAATTATTTGATTTTATTGTTGCTTCCGTACATTCCAATTTAAAGATGAACGAAGAAAAAGCAACATCCCGTTTGTTAAAAGCAATTGAAAATCCATATACAACTATACTCGGGCATCCAACAGGGCGATTATTATTATCACGCCCAGGTTATCCGATCAATCATAAAAAAATTATTGATGCTTGTGCAGCAAATGGAGTAGTGATAGAATTAAACGCACATCCGTACCGTTTGGATATTGATTGGAGATGGATTCCCTATTGTTTAGAAAAAGGAGTGAAAATTTCCATCAATCCCGATGCGCACGAAAAATCAGGTTATCATGATATGTATTACGGAACCAATGTTGCAAGAAAAGGAATGTTGACGAAGGAGATGTGCTTTAATAGTTTGTCGTTGAGTGAGATTGAATCGTATTTTAATAAAAGAAGTGCTCGTTGATTACGTCATCGTGAGAGATTGCCACGCTTCGCTCGCAATGACGTTTTTAAACAAACAAACCAATTTGTAATTTATCATTTATAATTTATCATTTCAGAAATGCCAATCCTTAACTCAATAGCTTCCTGGTGGATGAAAAAAAGAATGCATCAGATTGAGCTATTCATGAAATATCCTGATGACGTTCAAAATGAATGGTTGTTAAAATTAATGCAATCGGCAAGAGATACTGAGTGGGGCAAAACACATGATTATAAAAGTATTCTGAATATCGAGCAATTTAAAAATAATGTCCCTCTTCAGGATTATGAATCTTTGAAACCCTTTATTGACAAAATCCGCAGAGGAGATCAAAATGTTTTATGGCATTCAGATATAAAATGGTTTGCAAAATCATCGGGCACTACCAACGATAAAAGTAAATTTATTCCAGTGAGTGAAGAGTCATTAGATGATTGTCATTACAATGGTGGTCGTGATATGATTGCGATTCATTGTGCATTGCATCCCGAAACACAATTATTCACAGGAAAAAATTTAGCACTTGCAGGAAGTTTGGTCACCGATCATTTCGGAGATTACGAATCACAGAATGGAGATTTGTCGGCCATAGTAATTAATAATTTACCACGTTGGTGGGAATTTTTTCGTGCTCCTGATATGGACATTGCTTTGATGGATAAATGGGATGAGAAGCTGGATAGAATTGCCAAAGCTACTGCAAACGATAATGTAGTAAGTTTGGCTGGTGTTCCTTCCTGGATGCTACTTATCATGAAAAGAGTATTGGAAGAATCAGGAAAAAAATCGATTGCAGAAGTCTGGCCTAATTTGGAAGTATATTTTCATGGCGGAGTAAATTTCAGTCCTTACCGCGAGCAATTCAAAGCGATATTTAATAAACCTGATTTGAATTATTTGGAATTGTATAATGCAACTGAAGGTTTTTTCGGAATTCAGGATCAACGTAATTCAGAGGAACTTTTATTGATGTTGGATTATGGAATTTATTACGAGTTCCTGCCCGATCGGCAGGCGGGTATTCCAACGGATATGCAGTCGTCAGACAAAACCCTTTCATTGCATGAGGTTAAGCTGGATGTGAATTATGAGATTGTAATCTCTACTACTGCAGGACTATGGCGTTACCGCTTGGGTGATACCATAAAATTTACTTCCTTATACCCTTTCCGTTTTAAAATTACTGGGAGAACAAAACATTTTATGAATGCTTTTGGAGAAGAAATAATAGTTGACAATGCAGATAAAGCATTAGCAATAGCCTGTGAAAAAACCGGAGCACAAATTGTGGAATATAGTGCAGCACCTGTTTATATGGAAGGAAACGAAACGGGGGCGCACGAATGGTTGGTTGAATTTGATGTGCTGCCAAGTAGTATAGAATATTTTACAGAAGTACTTGACAATTCATTGAAATCTATTAATTCGGATTACGAAGCAAAACGTTATCAGAATTTAGCATTGAAACAGCCTGTTATAAGATCTTTGCCAAAAGGTATATTTTATAAATGGTTGGAATCAAAAAATAAATTAGGAGGACAGCATAAAATCCCAAGATTGAGTAACGATAGGAAATATGTAGAAGAAATATTGAAAATGGCAGAGTAATCTATTCCCCCTTTGGAAAAGGGGGCTGGGGGAATTATGACAATGCTAATTAAAAGCAATAAGCTAAATCGAGAACTGGAATAATAATTGTACCTTAGTACATAAATGAGAATCATCCTTTTTACACTACTCTTCATTTCAACTACAGCCTTCTCTCAGGGCAACTATTCCCTTATTATAACCATTGAAACTGAATCTGATTTTTTTACAACGGATAATCAAAGTAATGTCTACGCTGTAAAAGCTAACGAGCTTACTAAATATAATAAAGACGGGAAATTACTGTATAAATACAGCAACAAAAATTACGGGAATATATCTTTTGTAGATGCTTCCAATATGTTACGCATTTTAATTTTCTATAAAAATTTTCTGCAAGTTGTATACTTGGATAATACTTTAAGTGCGAATGGCGAGACAGTTAGTTTAGATAAAATTGGATTTCAGCAAACTCAACTTGTTTGTTCATCTTACAATAACTCTATGTGGATTTATGACCAACAAAATTTTTCGTTAGTAAGATTGGATAGAAATCTAGAAACAATTCAGCAGACCAATAATCTGAATGCTTTACAAAATGATACTTTACAGCCGAATTCGATTTTGGAGTACGACAATCGCGTTTATTTAAACAATCCCAAAACAGGAATTTTGATTTTTGATATTTATGGAACTTATTATAAAACTATTCCTGTAAAAAATGCCACTCAATTTCAACCCATTGGTGATTGGGTGTATTATCTCGTAGATAAAAAAGTGAAAGCCTATAATATTAAAACTACCGAAGAAAAAGAGTTTGAAATGCCACTGCCTGATTTTAGAAATTTCCGACTGGAAATGGGCATTTTGATGCTTCAAATCGATAAAAGTATTGTTCTATATTCGGATAAATAATTTGGCTTTCTTTTCCCTCACACGTTTCTCGACTCCGCTCAGAGCGGAGTCGAGAAACGTTGGAAGAGGTTGTAAGTTTGATAGTGAAAGAGGAAATTCTTTACCCCAAAAAACTTATCCACAATTTTCATTTTTTTCCTTGCTTAGCATTTTAGATTTCGTATTTTCGTTTTCGGTTTTTAAAATTATTTAAATTATTCTACTCATATGCATATAGCAATCGCAGGAAATATTGGTGCTGGTAAAACTACTCTTACAACTCTTTTAGCAAAACAATTCAAATGGCAACCTCATTTTGAGGATGCGGATGATAACCCATACTTAAACGATTTCTACGAAGACATGCAACGTTGGTCGTTCAACTTGCAAGTGTATTTCCTGAACTCTCGTTTCGGACAAGTACAACAAATTCGTAATAGCGGAAAAACAGTTATTCAGGATAGAACCATTTATGAAGATGCATATATTTTTGCCCCAAACCTTCATGCAATGGGCTTGATGACTACAAGAGATTTCGAAAATTATTTCGCTTTGTTTAAATTGATGGAGTCATTCATTTCTCCACCCGATTTATTGATTTATTTACGTGCATCCGTTCCAACATTGGTAAACCAAATTCAAAAGCGTGGTCGTGATTACGAAAATGCTATTCGTTTGGATTATTTGAAAAGGTTGAATGAGCGTTACGAAGCATTTATTACTTCCTACGAACAAGAACATCCCGGAGCTAAGTTGTTGATTATTGATGTAGACAATAATAATTTTCACGAAAGCGCTGAAGACTTAGGAATTATTGTAAATAAGATTAATGCGGAAATAAACGGATTGTTTTAAATAGAAATTTTCTCATAAATAAAAAAGGCTTCACATTTTTGTGAAGCCTTTTTTTATATCTCATCCGAATAAAAACTCTTCACTCGATCTCGTAAATTATAAGCCGAACTCATTACCTCTCCGTAAGCACCAGCTGTACGCAAAGCAATGATGTCGCCTCTGAAAGTTTCTGGTAGATTCACAGCTTTTCCAAAACAATCGGAGCTTTCGCAAATAGGACCAACCACATCGTACTTTAATTGTTGCCCTTCGACTACGCTCAGGGTGACGTTACCATTTGGCTGTTCGTTTAGGGATATATTTTCAATTTTATGATAAGCCTGATAAAGTGCTGGTCGCATCAACTCAGTCATTCCCGCATCTAAAATCGCGAAATTAGTATTCACTCCTTTTTTAATATAAAGCACTCTGGAAATTAATGTTCCGCATTGCGCAACAACTGCTCTTCCTAATTCGAAATGGACTTTTTGTCCCGGACGCAATTCTAAAAAATCGTTGTACAATTTAAAGTATGCAGCAAAATCCAAATAGCGATTTTTGTCGGGCTCGTGATAATCCACTCCCCAGCCACCGCCAACGTTGATGTTTTCGATGGTGATTTTATGACTCACAAACCAAGATTGAATTTCATTTACTCTAATACATAAAGTTTTGAATGAACCGATATCAGTAATTTGTGAACCAATGTGAAAATGCAATCCGATTAATTTTAAGTTTTTTAATTCTTTTAATGCCGCAATCACATTATCCAATTCCCATAAATTTATTCCGAATTTATTTTCTTCTAATCCAGTTGTAATGTATTTGTGAGTGTTTGCGTTAACATTCGGATTTATTCGTAATGCAATGCTAGCGGTTGTTCCTTTTGCTTTTGCCAATTCATTAATGACTTCCATTTCTTGCAAACTTTCGCAGTTGAAACAAAAAATTGAATGGTCTAAAGCAATATTTATTTCTGCATCACTTTTTCCAACACCAGCAAAGACAATGTGATTTGGGTTAAATTTACATTCAATCGCTTTTTTAATTTCGTTCCCGCTTACACAATCTGCACCCAATCCGTACGAACGAATAATATCTAAAATTTTATTATTTGCATTTGCTTTTGTTGCATAATGAACAATAAAACCATATTTATCACTTTCCTTTTTTAACAAGTTGAGTGTTTGTTTCAAAACTTCTACATCGTAATAGTAGAAGGGAGTTGGAATGCTTTTGAATTTATTTATTATAGCTGGTTTGAACATTTTGAAAATTTTATTTAGTACTAAAACCCTCTCCTTGCAGGAGAGGGCAGGGTGAGGTTTTCCCTCGCCACGAAATCCTCTTTGTTAGAATAATCCCTTATTCAGAGCAATCAATGTATCTTTCTTTAATTTCGAATCCACCAAAATAGAAACGTTGTTTTCACTTCCTCCGTAAGAAATCATTCGGATTGGAATATTTTTTAATGCATCAAATATGCGCAATGCATAACCTTGTTTTTCTGCAGCAAAACTTCCTACTATACAAACAATTGTTAAATCAGCATCAATTTTAATTGTACAAAATTCTTCTAATTCTTTTTTGATTGCTTCTAGATTCTTAGTATTGTCTATAGTCAATGAAAGAGCTACCTCCGAAGTCGTAATCATATCAATCGGAGTTTTATAACGCTCGAATATTTCAAACACAGCACGTAAAAATCCGTAAGCCAATAACATTCGCCCCGATTTAATATTTATCGCTGTTATTCCATCTTTTGCTGCAACAGCTTTAATGCTATCACCTGTAGTTTTCGAACTTATTACAGTTCCTCTTGCTTCAGGCTGCATAGTATTTAATAATCTTACTGGAATATTTTTTGTTTGTGCAGGAAGAATACAAGTTGGATGCAAAATCTTCGCTCCGAAATAAGCCAACTCGGCTGCTTCATCAAATGATAGCTCCGCAATAGGATGCGTTTTGTCAACCACTCTCGGATCATTATTATGCATTCCGTCTATATCCGTCCAAATTTGAATTTCTTCCGATTGGATTGCTGCACCAACAATTGTAGCTGTATAATCACTTCCTCCGCGCTTTAAGTTATCAATTTCTCCAAATGCATTTCTACAGATATAACCTTGAGTAATAAATAAATTTGCTTTCGGATGTTTTTGTAATTCAGGTTTGATATTGGCTTCGATATACTTCATATCAGGCTCTTCGTTTTCATCAATCCGCATGAAGTTGAGCGCAGGAAGTAAAACTGAATCAATTTTAATTTCTTCTAAATAATAATGAAATAAAGCCGTAGAAAGTAATTCGCCTTGAGCTAAAATAGTTCGCTCTTCATTGATAGTAAACATGTCCATCGTGAAAGAACGTAAGTAATCGAAATGCGATTCAATTAATTCTCTCCCTTTTTGATGAGCTAGTTCTGTTGTATATAATTGTTTGATTATTTCTTGATATTTATTATCCAAGGCATCAATCAAATTTTTTGCTTTGTCGTTTTCCTTTGCATAAAGCGTATTAGCGATTTCTACTAAATTGTTAGTAGTGCCACTCATGGCAGATAAAACAACAATTTTTGGCACATTGTCGTTTATCAACTTTGCCAATGCCTGCATACGTTCTGCGGAACCTACCGATGTTCCACCAAATTTTAAGATCTTCATTAAAAGGACATTTATTTAAGGAGAGCAAATTTATAATAAATGGGGCATTTTGGGAGAAATATTTTGAATTTCCTGCGAAGGGGAATACACTAATTGGGACAAATTTGATCAACTCCGCTCGAAATGGCAGTTCTAAAGTCATTTCGAGCGGAGTCGAGAAACATTATTTAATATATTAGTATTCAACACATTATAAATAAAATAATTTATTGGTTGAAACATAGTTAAAACATATTTGTATTAGAGTATTATAATGTTCTTGTACGAAGATACTAAATCTTCAGTTAATCTATTTCATATAATCCTGCCACATAATAAGCATGTATTTGCCATTGTCATCTAAGTCCCGGAAACCGAATTCGTAACAAAAATGATAGATGTTGCTATTTTTTGCTTT
>CAMCUO010000080.1 GCA_945879015.1 Chitinophaga pinensis
GGGAACAGTTTGTATAAGAACGAACTAACCCTATGTACTTATTGTGTTTACCACCTACCAAAAACCAATTATCACCTAGATAAAGACAATCCAATCGCCAAAATTTTCTGGGGAAGGATAAATATTCATTCGGCAGGAGCATTCTATGGTTTTAATAAAGGTGGCAGAGTGCAGAGAATCATTCATCAACTCAAATACAAAGGCAGAAAAGAAGTAGGTTTTGCAGTTGGTAAGTTATATGGTTTTGAGTTAAAAAAATCAGATGATTTTAATACGGTTGACACAATTATTCCTGTTCCATTGCATCCAAAAAAAGTTAAAAAACGAGGCTACAACCAAAGTGAATCATTTGCAGAAGGATTAGCAGCAAGTATGGAAGTGGAATCTGATTTCAAAACACTTTTTCGTGCACATGAATCGGAAACACAAACCAAAAAATCACGTTTTAATCGTTGGCAAAATGTGGAAACAATATTTCAATTGAAAGAGTTGAAATCATTAGAAGGGAAACATGTGTTATTAGTTGATGATGTTGTTACAACAGGAGCGACTTTGGAGGCTTGTGCGCAGACATTGATGCAAATTCCTGGGATAAAGATTAGTGTGGCGACTATTGCGTATGCAAGTAATTAGACCTCATCCCCAGCCCTTCTCCTTGGTCAAGGAGAAGGGAGTGGCTCCGAAATGGGGATTTTACTCAAAATCATTTTCCTATCTTTACAACCACAAGTAAAATCAACAATGGCTGAATCACTTTCTGTTTCGGGAACAACTAAAAAAGAGAAGTACGAATCACTTCTTCCTCAAATCAAAGCATTGATTGAAGGAGAAACTGATTTTATTGCCAACCTTTCCAATATTATGTCGGCATTGAAATTTGGAATGGACTTTTTTTGGGCTGGTGTTTATTTTGTAAAAGACCAGCAATTAGTATTAGGACCATTTCAAGGACCAGTAGCTTGTACGCGAATTGGATTTGGAAAAGGAGTTTGTGGAACTGCATGGAAAGAAAAGAGAACAATTATTGTTGAGGATGTAGATCAATTTCCCGGACATATTGCTTGCAGTAGTTTATCAAAATCAGAAATTGTTTTGCCTGCATTTGATAAAAGCAATAATGTAACATTGATTCTAGATATCGACAGCGAACATCTTGCAACATTTGATGAAACGGATAAGTTTTATCTTGAGCAGGTAATAACAATCATTAGCAAATGTGCTAGTTAATAATGTGCTAACCCGCCTACCGGCAGGCAGGCTTGCTGATTGAAAATTTTAATACAATAATGTACTTGTTTAAATATAATTCCTTTACAATTAACACATCGGCACATCAGCACATCAGCACATTCATAAAAATGCTTGTGCTTGCTGTAGTGCTTAGTTCCTGCGCTCAGATCGTTGCCCCAGGTGGTGGAACAAAAGACGCTACTCCTCCAAAAGTTTTGAAATTTATTCCAGATAGCGCTCAATTAAACTTCAATTCAAAAAGTATTTACATTGAGTTTGATGAATTTATTGCGCTGAAGGATTTAAACAATCAATTACTTATTTCTCCTCCTTTATCGAAAACTCCTGACGTAACTATAAAAAATAAATCACTTACAATTGAACTGGATAAAAACGAAACACTAAAACCAAACACCACTTATTGTATCAGCTTCGGAAATGCCGTTCAAGATTTGAATGAAAATAATCCCATCGAAAACTTTCAATACATTTTTTCTACAGGAACATTTATTGATTCGTTAAAATTAAAAGGCAAAGTGCAAAATGCCTTTAATCAATCAACAGAAAAAGGAATATTAGTAATGCTTTACAGCGATTTAAGTGACAGTGTTGTTTATAAAAGTCAACCTGATTATTTTGCAAAAACGGATAAAGATGGAGCTTTTCAAATCAATAATATTAAAGTTGGAAAATATAAATTGGTTGCTATTAAAGATGTAAATAACAATTACAAATATGATGGAGAAACGGAAAGCATTGGTTTTGCGGATGCAGCAATAGATGTAAGTGAAAAACAAAATATTTTAATCGACCTATTTCAAGAACCTGCAAAAAAAGTTTTCCTTAAAAAATATATTCATGATTCGCACGGAAAGGTGAGCTTGTTTTTTAATCAAGGCTCTGATAGTTTAAGGGTGCAACCTATGAACAACGACCAGAAGGGAGTTCAGGAATATCTTCAGTTTTCTAAAAACAATGATACTTTAACTTATTGGATTAAAAATTTTATAAAAGATTCATTAATTCTACAAGTGAGTAATGGGAATAAAGTATTGGATACTGTTTCTTTGAAATTTATTTCTAGAGAAGATGCTGAGAAATCGAAAAAGAATCCTTTGAAGTTGAAAGTAGTAATTAGTCCAAATGGGAATCAGAGTTTTGATTTGGGAACTGAGCTCAGATTAAATTTTTCCAATAAACTAGATGATAAAAGTGAATTTTGGCAGTATGTGTATACAACTATTTCTGGCGCCACACTTAAAGAAGATACGTTAACAAAACAAATTCCACTTATTGTTTACAATTCATCAATTTCTGTTGCCAAACTGGGTGATTCCGTATTTGTAGAGTTGTACGATGATAAGAAACCATATGGAATTGGCGATAAAAATATTGCTAACTATATCCCAATGAAAGAGTGGAAAGAGAATACAAATTATCATCTTTTCATTCCTCCTGGAACAATTACGGATATTTTTGGATTAACAAACGATTCCATTAATATCAAATTTAAAACACGTGAAGAAAAGTATTATGGAAGTGTAAAGTTAAAACTCTCGCTACCCGAAGGCCGTGATTATAATTATATCCTTCAATTACAAGATGAATCAGGAAATACGATTAAAGAAGTTCATGTCCGTGAAGCATTTCAAGAAATTGATTACCATTTTCTAGCTCCCAAAAAATACAAGTTGAAACTGATCAAAGATTTGAACTACGATCATAAATGGACAAGTGGAAATTACTTGCAAAAAATACAACCTGAGAGAGTAATTTATAACTCTGAGTTAATTAATATTCGTTCGAATTGGGATGCTGAGTTGGAATGGAAGGTTACGGATAACGAATAATTACGAATTTTACGAATCTGTGTGTAGCGGAGCGTCATTGCGAGGAATATAGCTAGTCGTCAAAATTACTTACTGAATTTCAAAATCATCCGCATCCAACATCACTGGAAATTGTTTTCTGAATTCTTCTACGTCTTTATAATTTAAAGTAAAGGTTTCAATACTTTCTTTTCCTGCTTCAATTTTACTAATTGCCTCACCTTTGAAATTTAATACAATAGAATCACCTGAATGATAAATATCGTTGCCATCAGTCCCAACCCTATTGACTCCAATCGTATAACTTTGATTTTCGATAGCTCTTGCTATCAATAAAGACTTCCAAGGCTGTGCTCTTCTTTCTGGCCAATTAGCAGTATAAATTAATACATCGTATAAATTCTCTTTTGTATTACGAGCCCAAACAGGGAAACGTAAGTCATAACAAATAAGCGGACAAATTCTCCAACCCTTTAATTCTACTATTATCTTTTTTTCTCCATGTCCGTAATGTTTGTCTTCATCACCCATTCTGAAAAGATGGCGTTTGTCGTATACGCTGTAAGTGCCACCAGCATTCATCCACACCAATCTATTAAAATATTTTCCTTCTTCTTCACAAATAAAACTTCCTGTGATTACACAGTTTCTTTCTTTTGCTTTTGCTTTCATCCACGTGATTGTATTTCCAGTCATTGTTTCTGCAAACAACTCTGGACGCATACTAAAGCCAGTAGTAAACATTTCTGGAAGGATGATTAAATCTGATGCTTCAGAGATGGACGCAATTTTTTGAGAAAACATTTCGAGATTCTTCTCTTTATTTTCCCAATGCAAATTAGATTGGATAATGCTTATTTTTAGGTCGTTCATGGTAATTAGTTTTGCGAAGCGCCAATGTGTTTCAAGTAATCTATTTAACACGGAGCGTTCATTGCGAGTCCCGCATTTTCGAGGGATGTGGCAATCGCTCTCGATGATAACTAGAGCTAACATTATGAAAGAGCTTGCCAAATCTCGTCCCGATGCTCGGGCCGTGACTCGCAATGAACGTTCTAATTTGCATTGACGTACTCAATTTAAATTCTATTCAAAATTTCAGCTGTCTTTTCCAATGTCTCTTCTTTCTTGGCAAAACAAAAGCGCAATACATGATTATCTTCTTGCTCATGATAAAAAACGGAAATAGGAATAGATGCTATTCCAAATTCTTTGGTTAAACGAATTGCATAATCCGTATCCTTTTCCTTGCTCAAGTTTTTATATCTCAAGAGTTGGAAGTACGTTCCAGCTGCTGGCGTAAATTCAAACTTTGAATTTTTAATTGCATTGATAAAATAATCACGTTTTTGTTGATAGAAATTTCCAAGCGATAAATAATTTTCTTTTTGTTTTAGATATTCTGTCAACGCATACTGAATTGGCGTGTTACAAGAGAACACCAGAAACTGATGCACTTTTCTAAATTCGGTCATTAAATTTTTTGGAGCAACACAATAGCCCAGTTTCCATCCTGTAGTATGAAATGTTTTTCCGAAAGAAGAAATAATAAAACTACGTTCGGCTAAAATTGGAAAACGTGCAACACTTTGATGTTGTTGTTTATCAAAGATGATGTGTTCATACACCTCATCACTTAAAATAATGATATCGGTTCCTTTTGTAATTTTTTCGAGCATAATCATATCTGCCAGACTTATTACACTACCCGTAGGATTGTGTGGAGTATTGATGATTATCATTTTTGTTCGATGATTAATCATCTTCTTCACTTTTTCCCAATCAATAGTATAATCGGGGGCTTGAAGCTGCATGTAGATAGTTTTTCCTCCATTTAATTCAATAGCAGGCTGATAACAATCGTAAGCGGGTTCAAATATGATGACTTCATCATCTTCACGAACAACAGCTGAAATAGCAGTGTAAATAGCTTGTGTAGCGCCTGCTGTAATTGTAATTTCTGATTCGGGATCATATTTTGCTCCGTAAAGTGCTTCTGTCTTCTGAGCCAATATCTCTCGTAAGCCAATTAAACCAGGCATAGGAGCATATTGATTGTTTCCAGCTTTCATGTATTTATTTACCAAAGAAATCATTTCTTCGCTACAAGAAAAATCAGGGAACCCTTGAGAAAGGTTGATAGCATTGTTTTCTGTCGCCAACTTACTCATAACAGTGAAGATAGTTGTGCCTACATTGGGAAGTTTACTATTGATTAAATTGGGATAATTCATAGAGCTAAAGTAAGCGTTAATTTCGTTTATATAAAATCGAAAATATACTATTTCTATAAAAAGTTTATCTTTGCGCACTTAATTTTAAAAAATCATAAAATGACGATTGAAAACAACTCTGTAGTTTCAGTAAACTATACACTTTCTGCAAAAGAAACAGGCGAACAAGTAGAACAAACAAGTAAAGAACATCCATTCGTATTTATATTCGGAACAGGCGGTTTGTTAGAAGATTTTGAAAACAATTTACGTGGAAAAAAAGCGGGCGATACATTCGACTTTTTTATTGAACACTCACGTGGATATGGTGTTCGTGATGAACAACATGTTGTAATGATCCCTATCGAAGCATTTTTAGGTGACGATGGAAAATTTGATGAAGAAAATGTAAAAGTTGGAATCACTCTTCCAATGGTTGATAACGAAGGAAACCGTTTATATGGTAAAGTAATGGAAACAACTGCTGAACATGTAAAAATGGATTTTAACCATCCTTTGGCAGGAACGGATTTACACTTCAAAGGTGAAGTATTAGAAATTCGCGCGGCAACAGAAGATGAATTGGCGCATGGACACGTTCATGGCGAACATGGTCACCATCATTAGCACCCATTCGACTGCGCTCAGGGTGACGGAGAGGTTAACCATCGTGTGTATCTCAAACGTCATACTGAGCGGAGTCGAAGTATGCTATGGTAAATCAATTTAAATGTTGACGTTCAGAACTCCCATCGAGCACGAGTTTTTACAAATTCGAAACTACATTCAACAGTTCGCGCTGGATGATCGCAATCTAAAACAAGAAGAATTCATTGCTGCTTTTCGTGAAAATGAATTGGTTGGTTTTGGTAGACTAAGAGAACATTCCGATTGCGTTGAACTTTGTTCTTTAGGAGTTATTACTCAGCATCGCAGACAAGGTATCGGAAAGGCTATTGTGAAAGAGCTTACAAGAAAAAGCAAATCCTCCATCCATTTGGTTTGTATTATCCCCGAATTTTTTAGTCCATTTAAGTTCCAACAAGTTAAAAATTATCCTTCTGCTATTCAGGAAAAGCTGAACTATTGTACTCAGGAATTAATAGTTCCTGAAACCTATGTTGCAATGTGTTTGAAGAAGTAAATTTTCCCCTAAATACTGTCATTTATGAATGTTAATTTAATATTATGGAAAATCCACGTAAACTGAACCCAGCTTTCCTGACGTGAAATTGACCCTGGAATTCCATCAAAGCATCTGCTGGGCATTTTTGGAAAAGCGATAGCAATATTGTGAAATAATTATTTCATGAAATAATAAAAAGTTTGGAGGAACAAGGCCATATTGTAATCGAAAATGGAAAAACATATATTCCGCTTCGTAGAAACTAAACTTCACCACTAACACCTCTCAACTCTCCGAAATAATGAGATCCAGTGTCGTGGCATGGGATGACAGTTATAATTTTGGTAATACAAAAAAATATTCTTTATCGGAAAAATCTGTATTCCAGTCTAAGTCAAAATTTGAAAAACAAATCCCTTTTCTTTCGCAAATTCAATAAACTTTGGTAAAGCAAATTCCATATTTTTTTGAGCTTTGTAGCTATCATGAAAAACAATGATGGAACCATTTCGAACATTATCTGTTACATTTTTCAAACATTGCTCCGGACTAGTATTTTTATCATAATCTCCACTCAATACATCCCACATAATTACAGAATACTGTTTGGTAATTAAAGCAAGTTGTGAGTTTTTTATTCTTCCGTATGGCGGACGAAATAATTTAGAATCTACCACCTCAGCACATTTAATAACATTTCGAACGTATTGATTTCCGTGAGTATTCCAGCCTTTTAAATGATTGTATGTATGATTTCCTACAGCATGTTTTTCATCCAAAATACGTTGATAGATCTCTGAATTTTTAGAAACATTTTCTCCCACACAAAAAAAAGTAGCTTTGATATTTTCCTTTTTCAAAACATCTAACACCCAAGTTGTAATTGATGGCACAGGACCGTCATCAAAAGTTAAATAGATTTTTTTTTCTTTAGTAGGAACTCTCCAAATTGCTTTTGGATAAATTTTTCGGAGGAGATATGTTGGACGAACAATGTACATTTGAAAAATGTATTTATAAATAAAAAACGCCCAGACTTGTATCGTCTGGGCGTTTTAAAAATAACTTATCGCGGTCTGCCTCTTTGTGGAGTTGGCAAACTATAATCTTGAATAGCTTTTACATAGCGGTCTTCAAACTCTTTTCCTACTTTTTCTTGTTTAAAAAAATTTGCGAATGAAACTAATTGTTCCATTATACCTTGAGCTTGTTTTAATTCACTTCCATAATTAGCAATTTGATCTCTGTCAAGACTATAAATGTATTTGATATTATTTTCATAATTATCAAATAATTTTACAGCCAAAGCATTTGCTTTATCGTTTGCCCCTGCTTGATAATAACCAAACACTATAGAGTACAATGTTCCGTCAATCGGACAATTTTCAAACTTTGTAACTTCCATACACTTATCCAATACTTTAATCGCTTTGTCTTTTTTACCTTCTTCAGCAAGAACGGCAGCAAGTGTTCCAGCACGTTGACGAATGTTTAACACACAAGAACTTAAAAATACATTGTCTAAGAATGTTTCTTTATTTTCCATTCCACCCCAAACAAATTTATTCATGAAATTGTCATACATGATATCTGTTGCGACACGAGTTTCTTGTTGTGATTCTTGCTCGTTTTGTTTGATTGGAACCAAACGATATGCTAATCCTTCCAATTGTAAATACGGAGCTAAGTTTAAATAAGAACTAGCGGGTGCAGTTGCAGCAAAATAAACTGGACGTTTCCAATTATTGTGAGCTAGCAAATCTAAAATCATCACATCATTCTTTTGCAAATAGCTTGCTGAAGATGTATTAGGAACAGATGGAGACCAATCGATGCTTTTCACAATACGATTTGCCAATTCTTTTGGAACTGTTCCATTATTTACAACTGTTGCACTATCAACAGGAATGCTCATGTTTTTTGTTGGGAAATAATTGTACCAAGTATCTTTTGAAACTTGAACAGTATGATCCACATCTTCAAGTTTAATAAACTCAATCAAATCTTTAACGTTGATAAAACCTTGAATTTGTTTTCCCTGATAATTGCTAAACAAAACAGCTTCGCGAGTTCCTTGACGATACTGATATTTTGTAAAAGAAAAAGGAACTGGGTCTGAATCGTAAGCTTTATGAACCATTTGATCTATATACCAATCGGTATTTAAGAGTTCTAAACAAACAACTCTCACATCCGTACGAATTCCTTCTACCTCTTGTGCATACCAAAGTGGAAACGTATCGTTATCACCATTGGTAAATAAAATAGCATTGGGAGCACAAGAATTTAAATAGTTGGCCGCAAAATCTCTAGCAATATATCGTCCCGAACGATCGTGATCATCCCATTCTTCTTTTGCCATCAATGCAGGAACAGCCAATAAACAAACTGCTGTAGCTGCAACCGCACTTGTTGTTTTATTCATCCATTTTCCTAAGAAATCGAATATCGCTAGCACTCCAATACCAATCCAAAATGCAAATGCATAAAAGGATGCAGCATAAGCATAATCACGCTCACGTGGCTCCATTGGTTTTTGATTCAAATAAATTATGATTGCAACACTGGTGAAGAAAAATAATAATCCTACAACAGCTGCATTGCGTTTGTCTCTTTTGATATGAAAATACAAACCAATTAATCCAAGAATAAATGGCAAACCATACAAAACATTTTTTGCTTTGTTATTGTCTGCACCATCAGGTAAACCCTTTTGTTCACCAATGTTTGGATTTTCTAAAATTGGCAATCCACTCATCCAATTTCCATCCGTAGCATTTCCATGTCCTTGAATATCGTTTTGTCGACCAACAAAATTCCACAAGAAATAACGTGAATACATTTGTCCGATTTGATATTTAAAAAAGAACTTTAAATTTTCTCCAAACGTTGGAATTTCTTTGGAAACATTTTCTCCTGTTTGTGGATCCTTAATTGTTTTGTGTTTATAATTTTTCGGGTTGGTCCATCTACGATAACCAGCAATGTGCTGCGATTGATCGCTCCACATACGTGGGAAAATGGTACAAAAATCTTTATCATAAACTCTAATAGCGCCTTTACGTGCATCCCAAATTACATATTCTCCTTTTACCGTATCTTGAACATATAAAGGAGTTCCGTCTTTATCATCCACAGCAGGTGCTGAATAATATTGACCATACATAATAGGCCACGTTCCATATTGTTCACGATTTAAATACGACAATAAGTTAACGGCATTCTCAGGATTATTTTCATCCATTGGAGGATTTGCTTGAGAACGAATAACAAGAACTAGGAAAGAAGAATAGCCAATTAACAATACAGTAAAACAAAGTATCACCGTATTCATAATTGGTTTTATTTTTTTAGCTGTGTAGCGCAGACCCAAAACAATACCACCAATTAAAATAATTCCATAAAGAACAGTTCCACTATTAAAAGGCATTCCTAAAGTGTTTACAGCAAACAACTCAAATTTAGCCGCAAGTTTTACAATCATAGGAATAACTCCAGCTTGAATTCCTCCAAGAATAACTATAGAAATGATTCCTGTTAGAATTAAACTGTTGCGAGTAATTTTTTGATTCTTTTTGAAATAATAAATAAATACGATAGCAGGAATAGCCACCAAATTCAATAAATGGACTCCAATAGATAAACCCATTAGATAAGCAATAAGAATAATCCAACGATCCGCATGCGGATTATCATCTACTTCACGTTCCCATTTTAAGATACACCAAAATACAATTGCAGTAAAGAAACTCGACATCGCATAAACTTCCCCTTCAACAGCAGAAAACCAAAATGAATCGCTGAAAGTATAAGCCAAAGCTCCAACAGCACCTGCTCCGAAAACAGCATACATATTAGCAGTTGTAAATGCTTCTCCACCTTTAGCAACAATTTTACGAGCTAACGCTGTAATAGACCAGAATAAAAATAAGATAGTGAAAGAACTACACAAAGCCGACATAGCATTAATCATCATGCCCACTTTGCTTGTATCACCAAAAGCAAATAAACTGAAGAAACGACCAATTAAAACAAATAAAGGAGCTCCTGGAGGGTGACCAACTTCCAATTTATAAGCACAGGCAATATATTCCCCACAATCCCAAAAGGAAGCAGTAGATTCCATTGTGCTCAAATAAGTGAAGGATGCGATTAGAAATACAAACCAACCGATTATATTATTAAGACGCTGATAATTAGTGATATTATTCATATTTTTTGCTTTATATAACGCTTGCGAAGATAATTAATAAAATGAACTGGGTTGCCATTTAAGCCCTAAAAAATGTTAAGATAACTTATTCAACAGCAAGCTGGATTCAGCCGAACTGTTTGAATTAGTTAGCTTAATCCCGAGCCTTCGGGATTAAAGCAGCCTACTTAAAGCCTAGCAAAAAGCCGAAATTCAAATAAATTTTTGATGGTTGAATAAATTTATTACTTTTGCATCCCTAATCTATGAAAAGCATTAGAAAATTGTCCGATGGTGTAACTGGCAACACGTCTGTTTTTGGTACAGAAGAGTCTAGGTTCGAGCCCTAGTCGGACAACATAAAGCTCATACGAAAGTGTGGGCTTTTTTTGTTGAAAACATCTAAAAAAGAAGTAATATTTTATCGCTGCTGAAATTTAAAATTTGATTTCATTATTTTATTTTTTTGAGCGGTATTTTATTTTAAAGGTAATGGTGCAAAAAATAGTTGGTGTTTTTGTAAAAAATAACTCTTATTATAGTCCCGTAAATCAAACGAGGACATTGGCTCTGCTGGAGAGCAACCAATTAGCAATATGATTTGCTACGAAGAATAGAAGTGGTCTTGTAAATA
>CAMCUO010000081.1 GCA_945879015.1 Chitinophaga pinensis
TTTATCGTTTAATAGGACAAAACCCTGTAGCTGATAGTTTAATTGCTTTGATAGATAAAACGGTTGGAGCAAAAAAAGCTTCTTTATTAGAAGACATTTCTATAGAATTTAGAGTTACTGAGCCCGAAAAAGCTTTGAAATATGCTCAGGATGCATTGATAGTTGCGCGTTTGGCTGGCGACAGCATAGAAGTTGGTAATTCGTTTAATTGCATTGGAATTGCAAACCATGTACAAGGAAATTATGAAATTGCTCTCAGTTGTTATTTACAAGCATTAAAAGCATTTGAATCAAAAAAGGCTTTCAAGGGAATTGCTTCCACTAATTTAAATCTAGGAGTTTTATATGCCGACCAAGGAAAACTTGATTTGTCCCTTACTTATTATAAAAACGCATTAAAAATTCTGGAGGAAAATGGCGGAAGTAAAAGAAATATTGCAAATGCACTAAATAACATAGCTACAATTTATTCTAGTCAGCATAAATTTCCTTTTGCTTTGGAATATCAAACCAAGGCTCTCAAAATGCGAGAAGAGTTAAACGATTCCTCAGGAATATCTTCTAGTTTAATGAATATCGGAATTATTTATTTAGGATTGCAACAATCTGATAAGGCTTTACCCTATTATTTAAAAAGTTTAACGATTGCTAAAGCATTGGGCGATTTAAGAAGTGTTGCTTTAATTGAAAGTAATATTGGAGAAGTTTATTGTCAATTAAAAGATTATAAAAATGCAATTAAATATTCCGAAGAATGTATAAAAATAGCTGAGAAAAGCGATTTTAAACCTCAATTAAAACAGGCTTATTATGTTTTAGCTGAATCTTACAAACTGACTAATAATTGCACTAAAGCTTTAGCATTTCATGAGTTGTATGCTAATATAAAAGATTCTATTTTCTCAGATGAATCAGCCCAAAGCATTGCGGAGATGCAAACAAAATACGATTCGGAGAAAAAAGAGACAGAGAACAATCTGTTAAAGCAAGAATCAGAAATCAAAAATTTGCAGATGAGTAAAAGCAAAACATGGATTATTATTTTATTTTTAGGTATTGGGTTGGTTGCAATCACAGCCTTTTTTCTTTTCAATCGTTATCAAATGAAAAAAAAGGACAATGTTTTATTGGAACATCAAAATGCTGAAATAACACTTCAAAAGAAAGAGATTACAGATAGTATTAATTATGCTAAGAAAATTCAAAATGCTATTTTACCTTCTTTTACATTGGTAAAAAAACTTTTGCCCGATAGTTTCATTTTATATAAACCTAAAGACATTGTAAGTGGTGATTTCTTTTGGGTAGAAGAAAAAGGAGATGTTGTTTTGTTTGCAGCTGTTGATTGCACGGGGCACGGTGTTCCTGGTGCTATGATGAGTGTGTTGGGATTTAGCTTGCTTTCTCAAGCTGTAAAAGAAAAAGGCTTGACAAGTCCTTCCGATATTTTAAAACACTTAGATATTGGGATTAATCAAACACTTCGTCAAAAGACAGAAGAAAATGCCATGAAAGATGGAATGGACTTATCGCTTTGTTCATTAAATACAAAAACATTAGAGTTGAAATTTGCTGGAGCATATAATCCGCTTTGGATTGTTAAGCATATTACTCATGAATTAGTTGAAGTGAAAGGGACGAAAAAACCAATAGGAGAAAATGAAGAAGGTGAAGCAGGTATCTTTGTTACAACAACTTTACAACTTCAAAAAGGCGATTGTGTTTTTGTCTTTACCGATGGATTTGCTGATCAATTTGGTGGAGCGAAGGGCAAAAAATTTATGTACAAGCCAATGAAAGAGTTGCTTATTTATAATTCTACTAAACCGATGCAGAATCAAGTAAATATTCTCGAAAATACAATCTACACTTGGCAAGGAAACCACGAACAAGTGGACGATATTCTAATTATCGGTGTACGTGTTTAACACAATTAACATATTTTTTCAAAAAAATGCTTGGTCGTTACAATATTTAGTTTAACTTTGCGCTACAAAGTACTTTTAATCTATTCCAAAATGACAGAACAAAAAGAGCATTTGCAAGCACTAACCGACATTCGTTCCATGATGGAACGTTCATCTCGCTGTATTTCCCTAAGTGGTTTATCTGGAGTTTTCTCGGGTGTTTTTGCTTTAATTGGGGCATATCTGGCTTACATAAAACTAGGCTCTTACGATTTTAATTATAGAACGATAGGTGACAGAGATATTGTTGAATTAACCATTTACTTTTTTGAAATTGCTGGGACAGTTTTAATTTCTTCTTTATTAGTAGGAACTCTCCTTACAATTCGTAATTCAAAACGAAAAGGAATTTCTGTTTGGGACAAGTCGGCAAAACGGTTATTAATCAATTTAGCAATTCCTTTAGTAGCTGGCGGATTATTTTGCTTTGTGCTTTTGTATCATGGGATAATTGGACTTGTTGCTCCAGCAACATTAATTTTTTATGGATTGGCATTGATCAACGCAAGCAAATATACTTTTAATGATATTCGCTATTTGGGTTTGTGTGAAATTGTATTGGGTTTATTAGCATCTGTTTTTATTGGCTATGGATTATTGTTTTGGGCTGTTGGCTTTGGAATGCTACACATTGTTTATGGTGCAGTAATGTATTTTAAATACGAAAAAAAATAATTTTGAAAAATTACATTCAAGATTTAAATAAAGCATTTGAAAATCGTATTCGATTAGGAATTATGTCTATCCTAATGGTGAACGATAGTGTGGAATTTAGTACACTTAAAGAGATGCTTGATATTACGGATGGCAACTTAGCTTCGCATATTGCTGCTTTGGAAAAAATAGAATATGTGAATGTGACCAAACAATTTATTGGAAAGAAACCCAATACTACCTATACAGTTACAAAAGCAGGGAAGAAAGCTTTTAATGAGCATTTGGACGCACTGGAAAAACTTTTAAAGAATAGAGACTGATATTTTTTTATGCTGATACTTTGAAATGCAAAGTACTTTTAATTTATTAACAAATTATAAACATGGCTATCTTTTTAATATTCGGAATTCTTTACATCGCCTACGGGATATTTTTCCTAATCTCATTGTTTCGCAGTATCAAAAGAGGAGATAGAGGACCGCAAAATTCCTTCTCCGAAATAATGATGACATTCACAGAAGTCGTTTACACCATAATTAGTCCAATTATAGGCTTTATTAGATTCGACTCCTATGGGGCAGAAACTCCTTTTGCAAAGCAACATGTTCTTACAGTTATTTTGTTTGTAATGGTTTCTTCTCTTTCTTTTTGGATAGCAAGATTTACCACTAAAACAACCAATCCAATTTTAAGAATTATTGTTTCGATTGGATTACTTCAAGGAATAGTATTGTGTGTCATCACAAGTATTCATTTTTTGCCATTCATTCCGCTTGGTATTGTTAACCCCATTTTGGGTTTTGAATTGCTTTCCCCAGTTTTTGCTTTATTTATTTTGGGTAGAGAGTTTTATTTTTATAATAAAACAGTATTCAATTACGATGACGCGATGCCTTATCGCCACGAACTTGGATTTATTCCAATTCCCGTAAAGATTATTCAAGCACCTTTCATCCCTCGTATGGTTATTTATGGTGGAATGTTAATTGTCTTGGTGATTATTCAAATGTTATTTGCTTATGGTTGTGGACAAGATCCAGATGCTATTATAAAAGCATTTACACATTCTCAAGGTTTTGTTTTTTCAAATTAAAAGCAGATATAATGATAAAGAAAATAAAGTTTCTCCGATCTAAATTGTTAGAGTTTTTAACTCACAAAATTGCATTGCCATTAATTGCGAATTTTCGTAAAAAGCCAAAATTCATTTACTCCATGACGGAATTGTCGGCTTTTGAGGAAGGCACATTGGGAAAGGATTTAGCGCTTTACTTGAATAAAATGAATTTTAAACTTCTTCCTAACTACGAGCAACACGATTGCAAACACATTATTCTTCAATACGAAATGGATGAAGCTGGTGAAGCCTGTATGCAATTCTACTTTTTAGGAAACAAACATTATACAATTCCCGTTATATCTACTTGTCTCATTACTTTTTTTCTTATGCCTGAATATTGGAAACAATTTAAAGTAGATTATCAGCAAGGAAAAAAAGGAAAACCTTTTGAAGATATTGATTACAATGCTTTGGTGTATTTAAAAACAAACGATTTAAGAAAAATCTATCAGCCATGTTAACAAACTTTCAATTAAAAAGAAAAATCAAAACCTCGATAGTGCTATTCATAACGCTTTTGATTTTAAGTGGTGTTACTGCATTTCCAATAGAAACGGAACTCGCGTTTTTGGTAAACCATATCTCTAGCTTTCCTGAATTTATTCAGACTTGGATTACAACCATTTATACTGAAGTGAAGACCGTAAATGAAAACTATCCGCATCTTTCTTATGGAACAGATTGGTTGGCATTTGCGCATATCGTTATCGCTACAGTTTTTATTGGTCCGCTCATGGATCCTGTGAAAAATAGTTGGGTGATTCAATTTGGAATGATTGCTTGTATCATGGTTTTTCCGTTAGCCTTGATTGCTGGTTCAATTCGGCATATTCCATTTTTCTGGCAGATGATTGATTGTTCTTTTGGTGTGTTTGGTTTTATTCCATTATACATCACTTATAAAAATATTCGTCTGCTTGAACAACAAAATAAATATGCTTAATAAACGTTTCTAACTGGCTTAAAAATAAACTCTAAAATCACTAATCATGAAAAAAAACGACTGGGCAATTCTAATCTCTGTATTTGTATATGGCGGATTATTTTACGACCAAAATGCAGGAATAAACTTTTTACTTTTTAATATTTTGATAGTCGGACTTCTTGCCTTTAGGCAATTCGATTTAATTAAAAATAAAGTATGGTTATCGGTTGCGATAGGAACTCTTGCATCATCTTTTTGCATTTACATGTATGGAAGCGCGCTGGCTATTTGGGCTAACTTATTTTCGTTGTTTATTATTTCGGCATTAAGTATTAATCCCAAAACATCCTTTCTTACAAGTGTGTTCCTTACTCTTTGCGCCACGAGTACTTCATGCGTTTATATGTTCATCGATTGGATGAAACGTAAGAAAAATCAAATAACAGGAGTTTATCAACGCCCTTTTTATGTAAAACTATTTTTATTTGTAATCCCTTTTTTGATTGCTATTTTATTCTTCTTCTTTTATCAATCTTCTAATCCTTTATTTTACGATTTTACTAAAGATATTAATCTTGATTTTATCTCCATAGGTTGGCTGTTTTGTACTTTAGGCGGATTGTTGTTGTTATACGGATTTTTCCACAATAAGATTATGCCAGGTGTTTATGAGTTGGACGAAAAGGTTGCACTTAATCTTACTCCTGAAATAGCATCTCGAAAAAACTTTCTGAATGACATGATGCGAATTGATAATGAGAACTTGTCAGGAATCATTTTGTTTGTCATGTTGAATACTTTGTTGCTTATTTTAAATGTGCTCGATATCAACTATTTTTTATTTAATGGAAAACTACCTGAAGGTGCTAATCACAAGGGATTTGTTCATGATGGAATAGGAACTCTTATAACATCTATCATTTTAGCAATCTGTATCATTCTGTTTTATTTCAGAGGTGAATTAAATTTCCATAAACAAAATAAGTGGTTAAAAATAATGACATTGCTTTGGATTTTACAAAATGCCTTCATGATATTTTCAACTGCTTATCGTAACAATTTATACATTGAAGAATCTGGAATTTCGTATAAAAAAATTGGTGTTTACGTTTATTTGATTCTGGCATTCATTGGTTTGGTTGCAACATTTATCAAAGTAGTGAAACTTAAAACTAACTGGTATTTAGTCAGAGTAAATGCTGCACTATATTACTATTTTATAGTATTCACTTGTTTTTTTAATTGGGACATCATCATCACCAACTTTAATATCAAAAAGTATAAAGATGAACATAAAAATCTGGAAAAATATCTGTTGCTCGACCTGAGTTACAAGAACCTCCCTCAGCTTTTAACATTACCCGATTCTGCTGCTAATAGCGATGATTATGAAGCTAGAGATTATTACAATTTTTCCAGAGGAACTTATTATCACGATTTCAAATCCGGTTTATCAAATAAGTTGTTGGATTTCATGAAGGAATATCAACAAATGGAATGGCAATCTAATTGTATGGAAAAAACTAGAACTTATAACGACCTTCTTGCAATTAAGGATGAAGTAGATTCTTTAGAGTTTCAATACAACTATTTTGAGTCGTTAAAATATTTAAGTGCATTTGATAATATACGTTCATTAAAAATTCTGAACAACAATTTGACTGATTTATCTGAACTTAAACAGTTTCCAAAATTGGAAGCTTTAACGCTAAGAAATGCTCAGATAGGTGCATTGGATAAAATGCCTGCATTCGTATCTCTTAGAGAATTGGATTTGAGTGGTAATAACATTGTTGATTTATATCCAATTTCCAGATTAAGAAATATTGAAGTCTTAGATATTTCTGGGGAGTATAATCGTCCGAAAGCCTACTCACCACTATTAGCTTTAAAAAAATTAAAAAAGTTAACCATTGGAAGAATTACTCTAGAGGGACTTGATTCGTTACAAAAAACGTTTCCGAATGTTATAATCCAAGCAAATGTTATATCAATAAATAACGATAGATGAATAGACTAATAGTTAAAACAATCATTTGGCTAACTATTTTTAGTATAGCTATGGGTTTTTTAGAAACATCGGTAGTGGTGTATCTTCGAGAAATTTATTATCCCGAAGGATTTAAATTTCCACTTGTAGCTGTACCGAGAGATATTGCAACAATAGAATTCTTCCGAGAAATCGCAACAATCATTATGTTGATTGGAGCAGGAGTGATGGCAGGGAAAAACGGCCTACAGCGATTTGTATTTTTCCTTTACAGTTTCGCTATATGGGATATCTTTTATTACGTGTTTTTGAAAGTATTATTGAACTGGCCTGAATCCCTATTCACTTGGGATATTTTATTCTTAATTCCAGTTCCTTGGGTTGGACCAGTCATTGCGCCTTGTATTATTTCTTTGTCGATGATTGTACTCACGTTTTTTGTTGTTTATTTTCAAGAAAAAGGAAAATATATTCATATAACATTTATGGAATGGATACTTTTTATTTTCGGTAGCATCACTGCTGTTCTTTCTTTCATGTGGGATTATATCATCTATGTTTCTAGTTACGAAGCAGATAAAGGCGTTTGGACATTATCCAGTAATAAAAACTTGTTTGATGAAGTAAAGAATTATGTTCCACATCATTTTAACTGGTGGTTGTTTTGGATAGGGCAAGTAATAATATGTTTGGTAATATGGATGATATACAAACGAACTCGGAGAAGCTAATCAGAATGTCAGGAGGATCTATTCCCCCTTTTAAAAAGGGGGTTAGGGGGATTCTGATAATGCTATTTAAGGAAAAAAATCACATCAAAAGCACAATCATAATTTAAAGTAATAAACAAAATGAATAAACGATTAATTAAAGTAATGGCAGTATCATCTGCTTTAAGTATAATCTTATTATACTTTAGAATTCAGTGGAGTGGAAGCTTGATGTTTGTTTTTCTAACATGGAATTTATTTCTAGCATGGATTCCTTTTCTGTTAGCCTTTGCTCTAACAGAAATGAATAACAATGGAACTTCTAGAATTAAAAAATTAGTTGTGTTTTCTTGTTGGTTATTGTTTTTTCCAAATTCACCTTACATTTTAACCGATTTATTTCATTTGCGTTTACGCTCCGAAATTCCAATTTGGTTTGATTTAGTATTAATTCTTTCATTCGCTTGGAATGGATTGTTATTAGGTTATTCTTCCTTAATGGAAATTCAAAAAGTATTACGTACTCTTTTGTCGGCAGGCATTGTCAATTTTTTCATAGCTGGCTTATTAGTGCTTTGCAGTTTTGGAATTTATTTAGGTCGTTATCCAAGATATAACAGCTGGGACATCCTTGCTAATCCAATTACATTGTTCTCCGATATTTTTAATATGATTATAGATCCCATGAACAATACCCGAATGGTTGGAGTAACCTTTTTCTTTTCCGTATTTTTGATGGTAAGTTACTGGACATTGAACACAATGATAAATCATAAACAACATGAAGGAAAAGAAAACATTTAGTATTGGCGACAGAATCCTAAGTTTTGGATTCGCCATTCAAGGATTGATTACGTTTTTCAAAACGCAACACAACGCCTGGATTCATTTGTTAGCGACAATTGTAGTAATAACTGCTGGATTTATCCTAAAAGTAAATCACAACGAATGGTGTTGGTTAATTGTTTCAATAGTCTTAGTCTTTATGGCAGAGATGTTCAACACATCCATAGAATTTTTAACCGATTTAGTATCACCACAATTTCATCCTTTAGCCAAAAAAGTAAAAGATGTAGCTGCCGGAGCAGTTTTGATTGCAGCAATAGGAGCTGTAGCAATTGGACTAATAATATTCATCCCCAAAATAATGTAAACGAATTGACCGAAGTGTCAATTCATTCATCCTTTTAAATCATAAAACGCAACACATAACCCAGCAAATAAAAATCATTTTTTATCATGAAAATCATAAATAATCTGCGTTCCTATCCCACACAGCTCAGAAAGGCTTATTAGAAAGACAAATCACCATCTTGCAATCCACCCAATTGTTTCCTATATTTGATTAAACAATTTCACATGAAAAAACTCCTCTTCTCTTTAGCATTTGTTTGTCTTACCTTGGTTTCAAATCAAGCAATCTCTCAAACCATTCAAAATAGGAATTACTCAACTGTTGGTTATCTTAAAGACGATGGAACTGTTCAGAATGAAAATTATTCAACTATAGGATATATTAAAACCGATGGAACAGTTCAAAACAGCAATTACTCAACTGTGGGTTATATCAAAGATGATGGAACTATACAGAACTCAAATTATTCTACAATAGGATATATTAAAACCGATGGAACTATTCAAAACGAAAATTATTCTACTATTGGGTATATTAAATCGGATGGAACAATGCAGAATAGTAATTATTCAACTATAGGATATGCTAAAGATGTAAAGAATCACACTGATGCAGCAGCAGCAGTTTTCTTTTTCTTTTTTAGATTGAATTAAGATTTCATATTTATAAACTGCAAGGGCAAATCATAACTACCTTGTCGCATGAGCGAAATAACTGCTTGTAAATCGTCCAGTTTTTTACCAGAAACACGCACTTGATCATCTTGCATTTGTGCTTGAACTTTTAATTTGGAATCTTTGATATCCTTCATAATTTTCCGAGCAACATCTTTATCAACACCTTCTTTCACTTTAATATCCTTCTTAATCATCATTCCCGAAGCATAGTGCTCTTTATTAAAATCCAGACAAAGTGGATTCAAATGTTGTTTTATCATGCGTTGACGAATAATATCGATAATGGATTCTAAACGCATATCGTTTTCAGTAGTGATATTTATTGCCATGCCCTTTTTATCCAAAGTAATTTCACTCTTGGAACCATGGAAATCAAAACGATTTACAATTTCTTTACGTGCTACATTAATTGCATTGTCTAGCAATTGAGCATCTACTTTGTTTACTATATCAAATGAAGCCATGTTTAGATATGAGATTTTAGATATGAGATATTAGACTTTAACTATTTTAATAATAAACATACAAATACTGGAATGGTGCTTTTCTCAAATCTCACATCTCACATCGGCCATCATACATCGTGCACTTCCACCACCATGTTGCTCAATGGTATAAAGGGGAGAATGTAACAATGTTCCATATTGCTCTAGTTGTTTTATTTGTGCTGGATTTAATGATTTAAATGCTTGTTCGCTCATCACTATAAAACTTTCTCTTTTGTAATTATATAGGTGATACATGTTTCCAGCAAAGGAATTCATTTGCTCGTATGAAATAGGAATAATTTCATGTTTTGTAAAAGTCAATGAGTCGATTACTTTTTCTAAATCATTTTTATCTGTTATGCAATCTTTACACAATACCGCAAAACCTTTGCCTAGACACATAAACACATTTGTATGATAAATATCGTTTCCGTTTTTATCTACTCCTTTAAAAAATATACAATCGAAATTTAATTGTTTGCAAAGTTGTTCAAATAGCATTTTGTCGGTACGAGGTGAACTATTTGCATAAGCAACTTTGTTTGTATAATCAAAAACAATACTTCCTGTTCCTTCCAAATACATTTTTTTGTTTTCGAATTTCGTTAAATCAATAAAGATGGTATTGCTTTTTTTTAATTCAGATAGAATATCAGTCCTTCTCTCTAATCTTCTGTTTTCGGCCAACATTGGGTATAGTACCAACTCATTATTCTCATGAAAAGAAATCCAGTTGTTCGGAAAAATAGAGTCGGGAGTATGTGGTGAGGCCGTATCGTCATAAATTACAACATCAATTCCAGTAGCAATCAATTTATTAGAAAAAGCATCAAACTCTTGCAATGCCTTTGATTGAATCGTTTCGGCGTTATCAATTTCTGCTTTTTGCTGAAAGGAATTACTCTCTGCCGTTTGAGTATTGAATCCGAATTTAATCGGACGAATCATTAATATTTTGGAAGCTTTGTTGAGCATTGATGCAAAAGTAAGCAAGAAATTTTTATTCATTAACTTTGTTGATATAAATGAAGAAGATTTTAGTCCTTTCTATTGTATCTGTTTTGGTTGTATGCTCTTTTGAGGCCTGCGATTACTTTGCTCATGCAAACAATAAAGCGAAAGAGCTTGTTATTATCCCCGAAGGTATTGAACCAATTATTATTGCCAAGGATACTGTTGAAAAAGCTGTTTTCATTCACACACCTTTATTTATTTGCGAAATTGAAAAATCGATGTTGGAAGCTGGTCTTATTGATATCAAGACAATCGACACAAGCATTGTGGTAGATTTAAGGTATTCTACAAACAATAACTTTTTAGGTTTAGATATGTATGGCGATTTTAATAATTGTTATTTACAACCCGATGTTGCTGGAAAATTAAAGTGCTCTCAGGAAATTTTAAAATCCAGATTTCCTTTTTA
>CAMCUO010000082.1 GCA_945879015.1 Chitinophaga pinensis
ATTTTTTCTCCAATCCATTTTGCTCCTTGAAACCAAACCAATTCTAATTTTCCAGTACCATCGGTGAATGTTGCGACAAAACGTTGCGCTCTTTTCACACCAACCATTTCGGTATGCGTAATTTTTCCACGGAGCTGCACAAAAGGCAAATCTGCATTTATTTCTTTTACTTTATAAAATTTGGTGCGATCAACATAACGGAAAGGATAATATGTAAGGAGATTGGAATAATTGAAAATGCGTAATTCTTTTTTTAGCACGTCGGCTCTTTGCGGGCCAACGCTCTTCAGATATTCAACAGGAGTATTTAAAAAATTATTCGACATATTTCTATGCGAATTTAAGGAATTTCTTGACTCCGCTCGAAATGACAATTAGAACTGTCATTTCGAGCGGAGTCGAGAAATCTAGATATTTGCTAAGTTTACTTTCCTTCTGGAGCAAGTGGTTGTGGAGATTCTTTACTTGGTGGAGGAGATTTCTGTCTTCTCTCTTCACGTTTCTTTTTCATTTCGGCATCTTTCTGCTCAAGCTTCTGAAATTGCTCAGCAGTTAGAAAAGATTTAAATTCTTCTTTTGCTTTTACATGCGCCTCTTTTACATCTTTTGTTATTTCTCTTTCAAGCTCTCTTTTCAAAATAACTGACTTTGCCTTTACTTGTTGATCAGCACTTAAATTCAACTCTTTTGTCAAACGTTTTGTCATATTCTCTGCACGCTCTTCAGGTGTTTTTTTTGGAGCTCTTTGTTTGGTTGGTTCTTGTGCTAGTGCATTTACCGAAGCTATCGCAACAGTAAATAAAATTAGAATGATTCTGTTCATAGTTTTTATGTTTTGCGGTATGACAAAAGGAAGTTTAAAAGGTTTAATACCTCATCCTAAATCCTTCTCCTTGAAATAGGAGAAGGACTTTTAAAACACTACTTTTGAGACGATGAAAAAATCGATTGCTATTATCGGAGGAGGTTCTGCTGCATTAATGCTTGCGGCTCAATTGGACGAAAACAAATTTGACGTTACTATATATGAGCGAAATGCTGCAGTTGGCAGAAAGTTTTTAGTAGCAGGTGATGGTGGATTCAATTTAACACACTCCGAAGAATTAGAAAAATTCATTACTCGTTATACTCCAAGTGATTTTTTTAAGAATAGCATTTCCTCCTTTACAAACGAAAATCTTCGCGATTGGTTAAAAAGCATTGGCATTAAAACTTTTGTAGGAAGTAGTAAAAGAATATTCCCTATTGAAGGAATAAAACCAATTGATGTTTTGAATGCTATCCTAAATGAACTTAAAAGAAAGAATGTTCAAATAAAAACGAATCATCTTTGGAAAGGTTGGGAGAACAATGAAGTTTTATTTGAAACGTCTAACTCAAATGTCATCCTGAGCGGAGTCGAAGGAAAAGCATTAGGGATCACCATATTTGCACTCGGTGGCTCCAGCTGGAAAGTAACCGGTTCTGATGGTTCCTGGACAAAGTATTTTTCAGAAAAAGGAATTGAAGTCCTTCCATTTCAAGCTTCTAATTGTGCTTATGAGGTAAAATGGAAAGAAGAATTTAAAAGTATTGCAGAAGGAAAAACATTAAAAAATATTGCCATTAAATGCGATGCGAAAGAACGCAAAGGTGAATTGGTGATTACAAAATTCGGGTTAGAAGGCGGAGCCATTTATGCCTTGAGTCCACAAATAAGAAAACAACTAACCGAAGATGGAACGGCAACTATTTATCTTGATTTAAAACCCTCATTAACGCTTGAACAAATAAAAGATAAATTTTCAGCCAGAGGAAATCGTTCTATAAAAAAATTGCTCACAGACAGATTGAATTTTGATGACACTCAAATTCAACTATTAAAAACACTTTTAACAAAAGATGAATTTACCTATTTAGAAGATTTGGCAAAAAAAATCAAGCACCTTCCAATTACGATTACAGCAATGGCACCAATTGATGAAGCCATTTCTACTGTTGGTGGAATTGCATTGTCTGAAATAGACCCAGACTTCCAACTAAAGAAAATGAAAAACAACTACTGCATGGGCGAAATGCTGGATTGGGATGCCCCAACAGGGGGCTATTTACTGCAAGGATGCTTTAGTATGGGTTATAATTTGGCTCAACATTTAAACAAAAGCTAAAACTTTCATATTTCCTCTTTTTTCATTAAATTTGATATTCACAAAATATCAATCATGAGAAATTTCAAAATACTTGTCGTTTGTTTTATTGTTAATCTAACATTAAATGTAAACGCTCAAGTAAAATCAACTTTGTTCACCATTCATAAAGCTGCTACAGTAAATGCTGCAGATATGAAGGAAGACTGGAATCCAGTTGTGCAAAACATTGAAATGCCCGCACCTGATGGTAAAGTAGAAAAAAACAAATTGAAAGCTATTAAAGATAGCATGTCACTTGTATATCCTAAAAAACATACTGCATCAACATTGAAAAGTAAAATGTCAGCACCTCCTGCTCCTTTTCTCGGACAAAATTTGCAAGGTAATTTATACAATAGCAGCACTCCTAACGATAACGATATTGCAATTTCAGATGGAAATAAAATTGTTTCAGTTCAAAATTCAACTGTTTTTAAATACGATATGGATACTTGGACATCCTTAGGTTATGTTTCATTAGGAGCATTTGCAACTGTTCTCGGAAATACTCAAATTAAATTTGATCCAAAAGTAATTTACGATCCTATTCAAGATAAATTTATCCTTGTTTTCCTAAACGGATTTACCGATTTAACAAGCAGTATTACTGTTGCATTTTCTGCAACAAATGATCCTGCTGGTGCTTGGAATTTGTATGAATTACCTGGAAATCCATTCAGCAATGGCTTGTGGACCGACTATCCAATGATGGCAATGACAGACCAAGAAGTTTTTATTACTGGGAATTTACTTTATCCAGACTCAAGTTGGCAAACTGGTTTTAATGAAACTATTATTTGGCAAGTAAATAAAAATAGTGGTTATACTGGAAGTACTATTCAAGCAATGGTGCATAATAATATTACTTGCGTTGGAAAACCTGTTCGAAATCTTTGTCCAGTCAAAGGAGGAATTGATACTTACGGTCCAGATATGAATTTTCTTTCAAACAGAAATCTTGATCCACAAAATGATACTATCTTTTTAGTAAACTTAAATGATACAATTGGAGCACCGGGACAAACTATTACGGTCACCCCACTCATTGCTCCGATAACTTATTACATGGCACCCCAAGCAGCTCAACCTGGAACAGGAGTTCAGCTTTTGGAAACAAATGATTCTCGAGTTTTAGGAGCATTTATAGAAAATGATAAAATTCAATATGTCCATAATTGTTTAGATACAGCAACAGGAAATTGTGCAGTATATCACGGAATAATTCATGATGTTAGTAGCTCGCCATATATTACTTCAAATATTATTTCTGATACCTTGTTAGAAATTGGTTATCCAAATCTTTCGTATGCTGGAAGTGGAACTACCGATCATACATCCATTATTAGTTTTGACCACACAGCTCTCACAGTTTTCCCTGGAGTATCCGCATTAACTTCTGATGGTTTAGGAAATTACTCCCCTATGACAACTGTAAAAGCTGGAGCAAGTTATTATAACATCTTAACTGGCAACGAACGTTGGGGTGATTATTCAGGTTCTCAAAGAAAATACAATCAACCTGGAAGAGTTTGGGTAAACGGAATGTGGGCAAACGCTTCAAAGAAAAACACCACTTGGATTGGAGAACTATCATTAAGCTCTTTAGCTGGTTTGAACGAACAAACAAACAATTCGATAAACGAAATGTCATTGTTCCCTAATCCAACAAGTGAATTAATGAATGTTACAATCACACTTGAAAAATCTGAAATAGTAGAATTTCAAGTTGTAGATATTACAGGAAAATTGGTGAAAATTTTATTGGTTGATAAAGTGAAAGCAGGAAAAAATAATTTTAGTTTTTCCACTACTCCTTTATCAAATGGAATTTATTTTTTGAAAGCAACTTCTGGAACAAAAGAAATTTTGACTGAGAAATTTATTAAGAATTAGATTCTCCCCCTTCGACTCCGCTCAGGACCTGAGCGGAGTCGAAGGGCTGTTAGTTTGAAGACCTCTTCTCTTTTATTAGAAAAGCACCTAATACAACTGTCGTTCCTGCAATAACAATCGGATACCACAATCCTGAGAAAATATTTCCAGTAGTCACTACCAAGGATTCTGCAATAAGCGGAGTCAATCCTCCGAATACTCCATTTCCAATATGATAAGGAAGAGATAAGGATGTATATCTAATTTCTGGTGGAAATAATTCTACTAAGAATGCGGCAATTGGTCCGTAAGCCATACATACAAATAGCAATTGTATGAAAATGAAAAGACCGATCATGAAAATATTTTTTTGTGGAAGATGAATTGTCATTGTTGCTTTAGGCGGTTTATGACTATCCTCTAACTTTTGTGAAATATCATACCTCTCAACTCTTGTTGCTCCGTTGGTATAAGTGTATGTATTCGACCACCACGACATTTGTGTTTTCAAATCAAACTTTGATTCCGAAATTTTAACTGATTCCTGCGTCCAGCTTTTCCAATCCGCCTGAGCTGCCATTCCTTTGTAAAGTGACATATAACATAAAGCAGCCAATGCCATTCCTGTTAACATAATCCATTTTCTTCCATATCTATCCGATAATCTTGCGAAGACAATAAACAATGGTGTTCCAATTAATAAAACAGGAATCAACATCCATTGAATTTGTGCTGCATCAATGTTTAAATTTTTAATACAAAAATTCATTGCATAAAACTGTCCTGTATACCAAACAACTCCTTGTCCGGCAGTTGCACCAAACAATGCTATCAAAACCACTTTAAAATTTTTCCATTTACCGAAACTTTCTTTCAATGGATTTTTAGATGTTTTGCCTGCTGCTTTCAATTCTTTAAAAACAGGAGACTCTTCCATTTTTGTCCGAATGTAATAAGAGACCATCACCAGAATTATCGAAACTAAAAATGGAATTCGCCAACCCCACGCGCTGAAATCATCTGCACTCATAAATGATTTACAAGTAAGAATTACAGCAAGAGAAATAAACAAACCAAATGTTGCAGTAGTTTGAATGAAGCTTGTATAATAGCCCTTCTTACCTTCTGGTGCATGCTCCGCAACATAAATAGCTGCTCCTCCATATTCACCACCCAATGCAAGTCCCTGTAAAGCCCGCAAAACAAAAACCAAAATAGGGGCAAGAATTCCTATCGTTTCATAACTTGGAATTAACCCAATGGCAAATGTTGCACCACCCATAATAAGTAGCGTCACCAAAAAAGTATATTTCCTTCCGACAATATCTCCTAATCTTCCAAATATAATTGCACCGAAAGGACGAATTACAAATCCAACTCCGAAAGCAGCAAGCGTTGCCAAAAAAGCAGCAGTCGGATTTTCTTTTGGAAAAAATTGAGTAGCAATGATGGGAGCAAGACTTCCAAAAATATAAAAATCGTACCACTCAATCATTGTCCCAACTGAGGATGCTGTTATTACTTTGCGTATGGAGTTGGTGACTGACATTTATTCCTTATTAACTACAGTTGTAAATCTTCTTTTCAATTTCAGAATTGGTCTTTCAAAACAATAATAAAGCAAAGAAGAGAATGCCATACATAAAACAGTTGCTAAAATTGGAAGTCCCCAACCAAATGCTCCTTCACTAAAATGAATCTCTTTTTTTCTGAAAAACGCAATTGCCAGTCCTATAGTAATTATATGAGTTACATACATGGCATAAGAAATATTTCCTAAGTATTTTGAAAGCTTTGGTTTCAATTTTAAAATGAAGTTTTCTTGTGTGGATGCCCAAACGAGATATCCTCCAAAAAGTCCAGTTATTAATAGGACAGTTATTAAGGAACCATGATTTCCCCAGCTGTTAAAAACAAATCCAAAAAACACAAGACAAACAATTACTTGAACTATAGGTATGAAGATTGTCTTCTCCAATAGTTTTCCTGGAATAGACCCATTACGGATACAGGCAATTAACATTCCTACTCCGAAATAGTAGAAGTAACTAGAACTAACAAAGTACGCACTCGAATAATTTCCTTTAGAGGGGACATCTATAAAATAAAGCCATGAAATAATTCCAGTTACAATTAAAAAATAAGAGACAATTTTAAATTTTTGTTTAAAGAGTAAAAGCAAAAATGGTAAAAGCAAATAGATATGCTCTTCTATGCAAATAGACCATAAGATGGTATACGTTTTTACAATTTCGTTAAATAGCAATTGAAAGTTAATACTAAAAGTACAAGCATATAATAGATTAGTTTTAATTGCTGTGATTGACATTCCATTCATTGATGGGATCAACCAAATTTTTAGGACCACAGCCAGAAAATACAATGGCCAAATGCGGATAATTCTTCTCATGAAAAAATTCTTCAGGGAAAAAGTTCCTGCTTCATACTCTTTCATTAAAATAAGAGAAATCAGAAAACCACTGATGATAAAAAACACATCCAAGAAAAATGAACCCGAATAGCGATGAAACGCTTCAGCATGAGTAGTAACGCCTTTGTCTTTGAGAGTAAGAGTTGCATGATGGAAGATAACACCTGAGGCACAAATAAAACGAAGCACATCCATGCCTCCAAAATAACCGATAGAAAATTGAGTTTCTTTCTTCGCGTTCAAAATAAATTGATTAATAGATTTTTTACTAATATACAAAACATTCCAAACAAAAAACGTCTCGCAATTACGAGACGTTTTAAAATATTACTTAGTGTTCTTAGTGTCTTAGTGGTAAAAACCTATATCGCACTTGCACCCAACATCAACACAGGATTTTCCAAATTGTGTTTCAATGTTTGCAAGAATGCAGAACCAACCGCACCATCCACCGTGCGATGATCGCATGATAAAGTTACTTTCATAATATTACCTGGAACGATTTGTCCGTTTTTCACAACAGGTGTTTGTTTGATTCCACCTACTGCCAAAATACAAGAATCAGGAGTATTAATAATTGCGGTAAACTCATCTATTCCGAACATTCCTAAATTAGAAATAGTAAATGTATTTCCTTCCCAATCGCTTGGCTGTAATTTTTTCTCGCGTGCTTTCACAGCGTAATTTCGAACTTCGGCTCCAATTTGTGTCAATGTTTTACCATCAGCAAAACGAACAACAGGAACTAACAAGCCTTCATCAACCGCAATTGCAACACCGATATGAATGTGGTGATTGTAACGAATTTTATCTCCTAACCAAGATGAATTTACTTTTGGATGTTTACGTAAACTTGCAGCAACCGCTTTTATTACAATATCGTTAAATGAAATTTTTAGTCCAGCAACCGTATTGATTGCTTCACGCGCTTTTATTGCTTCGTCCATATCAATTTCCATTGTTAAATAGAAATGTGGTGCAGAGAATTTACTTTCACCCAATCGTTTTGCAATTACTTTACGCATTTGCGAAACAGGTTCTTCTGTAAAACTTTCAACGCCAACAAAAGTTGACATCGCACCATTTGATTGGAAATTATCTATGTCGCGTTTGATAATACGACCATTATCGCCACTGCCTTTTAAAGCAGAAACGCTTATGCCTTTATCCTCTGCTAATTTTTTTGCTAAAGGAGATATCTTCGTTCTTTCTCCATTGTTACTTGTTGAAGTTTGTTTTGTCGCAGCAACTACAACTTGTTTATTGTCTACTGTCGACTGTTTACTTTCTTCCTTTTTAACTTCAGTCTTTGAACTTTGAACTGTTTTATTTTTTTCCGCTTCAACAATCGCTGCAACATCTTCTCCACCCTTTCCTAAAATTGCAAGTATTGATTCAACAGGAGCACGACCACCTTGCTGAACACCAATGTATAAAATTACTCCACTTTGGAAAGATTCAAATTCCATTGTTGCTTTATCGGTTTCGATATCAGCAAGCAATTCACCCGACTTCACAGAATCTCCAACTTTTTTATGCCATTTCGCTACAACACCTTCTGTCATTGTATCACTTAATTGCGGCATACGAACAATCTGAACCGTATCTGGAATTTTAACTTCTACTTTTTTCTCAGTAGCTGCAACATCAACTTTTGAACTTTCCAACGCTGAACTTTGAACTACCGCTTTATTCTCCACTCCATTACCTGCCTCAAGTGCTAATAAAGCGGTTATATCTTCGCCTTCTTTTCCTAAAATTGCAAGTATCGATTCTACTGGCGCTCCTTTTCCCTCTTGAACTCCAATGTGTAATAAAACACCCGTTTGAAAAGATTCAAATTCCATTGTTGCTTTATCTGTTTCTATATCAGCAAGCAATTCACCTGATTTTACTTTGTCGCCTACTTTTTTATGCCACTTCGCTACAACACCATCTGTCATGGTATCACTTAATTTGGGCATTCGTACTACTTCAGCCATACTCCTTTTGAAATTATAAATTATGAATTATAAATTATAAATTTTTAATTGTTGTTTTGTGATGTTTTCACAATTGCAGTTAAAATATTTACAATCTCATCTATTTCTTTTAATTCTTTGTTGTAGTTATAGTTTACTATTTGACTTTTATCTAAAAGCCTCAACCAATATTTTGATTCCCTTGCTTCTTTTAAAGAGATTCCCATTTTAGCGGTAAATTCTCTTTTAGATATTGATCCAATTGCCTCTTCAATATTCGCTCCTATACTTGTTCCTGATCGCAGCAATTGTTTTGATAAAATATATTCTTTGTTCTCTGTTAAATGCTTGTACAATTTTATTGTAGTCAATGAAAATTCAAATGACTTTGTTAAAATCGGATTATCTCTCCCCATACATATCTTTCATTTATAATTTATAATCTATAATTTATAATTCCTGTTTGCTTGTTACGAAATAGGATTATCATCGTTAATGTAAGGATAGTCCGACTGAGTATATACGTCTTTGTAAAGTTCATCAGGAGTTGGGTACGGAGAATCTTCTCCGAATTTAACCGACTCCGCAACAATGTCTTCTACTTTTTGTTCTGCTGCTTCAATATCTGTTTCACTCATCCAATTATTTTTACGAATAGTTGCTAAAACTTTTTCAATTGGATCTTGTGCTTGATATTCTTTTACTTCATCTTTTGTTCGGTAACTTTGTGCATCGCTCATTGAGTGGCCTTTATAACGATAGGTTTTCATTTCCAATAAAGTTGGACCATCGCCTTTTCTTGCACGGGCAACTGCTTCTTCAATTGCTTCGTGAACTGCTTCACATGTCATTCCATCAACTGGATATGCAGGCATTTCGTACGACAAACCTAATTTCCACAAATCATGCACATTGGAAGTTCTTTCAACAGAAGTTCCCATTGCATAATTATTATTTTCGATAATAAAAATTACTGGCAACTTCCAAAGCATAGCCATGTTGAATGCTTCGTGCAAAGCACCTTGACGAACAGCTCCATCGCCCATATAACAAAGCGTTACCAAATCATTTCCGTTATATTTATCCGCGAAAGCGATACCAGCTCCTAAAGGAATTTGTCCGCCTACAATACCATGACCACCAAAAAAATTAAATTCTTTAGAAAAAATATGCATAGAACCACCTTTACCTTTTGAGCAACCTGTAGCTTTTGCCATCATTTCTGCCATAATATATTTTGGATGCAAACCTCTTCCGATTGGATGTGCGTGGTCGCGGTATGCCGTTATAACTCTATCTTCTCTACGTAAAACGGATTCAGAACCCGCAACTAATGCTTCTTGTCCGATGTATAAATGACAAAAACCACGAATTTTTTGTTGGATATATAATTGTCCTGTTTTTTCTTCAAACTTGCGCATGAGCAACATCGATTCATACCATTTAATATATGTTTCTTTGCTAAACTTGGTAGTTGATTTTGTTTCTGCCACAGGACTTGCTTTTTTTGTTTTACTTACTACTTTTTCCATTTGATTGATTTGTGTAGAACTACAAATTTAATAATAATAACTCAAATCTAAAACCTTAATCTATAATCGACAATCCCGAACCGTCACACTGAGCGTAGTCGAATGTGGTATGAGCGAGACGCTAGATTTAACCCTTTTTAAGCTCTTCTGCCTTAAACATAAAGGGTAATAAATCTGCTATGCTATCCATTACTTGAATTTTACCTGTTTCACCTGCTAAAATTGTACGGATATTTTGATTGTGCCGAACTTCATATTCCGACATCGCCTGTCTACAAGCTCCGCATGGAGAAAGCGGTTGATCCACTTTAAAGCTTTTTGAATTACAGGTTATTGCAATGGTTTTAATAGCAATATTCGGATATTGAGCTCCTGCTGCATAAATGGCTACCCTTTCAGCACAAAGTCCGCTCGGATAAGCCACATTTTCCTGGTTATTTCCAGTAACAATTACTCCATTTTCCAACAATAAGGCAGCTCCAACATAAAAATTAGAATAAGGCGCATAGGCAAATTTGCTTGCTTCACGAGCCTTTTTGAGTAATTCTTGCTCCTCAGAATTCAATTCCTGATCTGAATCATACTCAGTAAAAGCTATTTTCAATTCTTTCTTTATCATTTTAAAGCATTGTTGTCCGATAAAACTTTAAAAGAAGGAAGACTTTCATCTTCCTTCTTTTTTTTTAGTAGGTTTGGTTCGCTAAAACTACATTCTACTATGAACAAAACTATACATTTTTTCGGTAATTCTGTTTTCGGACAGCTGATTTCTTTA
>CAMCUO010000083.1 GCA_945879015.1 Chitinophaga pinensis
CGCTTACTTCAGATGTAAAATCACTCTTACCACCCTTGCGACTTACTAATGCTTCGAGGTGTTAATTCGCGCATAAGAGATTTTCACTCTCTGGCTTTCTTTCATTAAAATAAAAAGAACTATATTTATCATTCAGGGCACACACAGCGCACTGGAGCAATTGTGCGCATTTTAGTTCTCTTCAAACTTTTCTTTATATTTATCATTAGTATTAGCAGACAAATTTGTGTTCCATAAATGCACAACTGCGCCAGTGCGCAAAACGTTATACACAAGGCGGTTGGACGTATTAGAAATTTACTATATTTGTGCCGAAAGAATGAAATTGCTATCAAGTGCCGACACATTTGTCCATCCAAAAGAAAATTTTGTTTTTTGCCCACGCTCTTAAAAAAGAAGAAAATGGCAAGCGCGCATTTAGCACATTACTTGCTCGCACGAGCCATCGCAAAACCAAAAGCAAGTAAAAAGCTAAATCTGCTCACACACAAATAATATGATTGATAATAATATTTGATTTATTGAAATTATAAATTACATTAGCAAAATTAAATCAGAAAAAATAAAAAGAAACTAAACAGCAACATACATTCTGTGCTAATTGTCTACTCCCTTTGAAGCACAGAAAAATACGACTGGATTCAATATACATCCCAGATTCTATCGTATTAAACATTTCCAAAAAACGGAAAACACATTTTAATTTAAAAAAGAAAGGAAACAAAAACAGGAAAACAGAAAAAAAAGACAAATTGATACTGGAAGAATTAGTTTTTGCAGTAAATCCTTGAGGAAATAGTTTAAATGTTATACATTAGCACTGAGCTACTCCCTCATTTTATTAACAAATTTTAAAAACAAAAAACATGAAGAAAATGTTGCTCTATATTATGGGAATGCTCATGAGTATTTCCATTTATTCTCAAGTAGGTGCCTTTTGCGAAGGTGCTACTGTTTTTCCAAATTCAAACAGTTGTTTTAATAATCAAACTATGACACTTGCCGAAGAGTGGTATAGTTTTGTTGCAGGAGAAACAACTGAAAACATTCAATTACAAAATTTGAATACAGCCTTTGCACACATTCATAGAATGGAGTTCTATACAGGAACTTGTGCGGGAAACAATCTAGTTCTTTCGGATTCTGTTGAAGTTATACCTACAAATGATACTTTGCTAGAAATGACCGAAACAGGCTTAACAATTGGAACAACTTATTATATAAAATTAATAAGAGGCGCGGATGGTTGTGTGAAATGCACAAATACCGGAGCAAACTACAATTTATGTTTATTAGAATCTCCTGTTCCTTTATTTACGATTTGTGGTTTATTACCAGGAAGTTCAAGCTATAGTTGTTGTTCTTTGCCTTACACTGGTCCATGCGTTTTATTTACCATTTGTGTTGGAACTCCTGTTGAACTTTTTGCTAGTAATGGTTCATATTATGATGGTGGCTCTGCTTACATTTTTGTTTCAAGCGGAGGGTCAATATCAGGAAACGTAGTTACTTTTTCTTCAGCAGGAACTTATACTGTTGGTGTTGCAATCGGAACGGCTCCAACTGATTTTGCTTATGGGACTATTAATGTTGTAGATGCTGTACCAGTTAGCTTTACAGCAAGCCCAAATCCTGTTTGCGAAGGGGAACAAATTTGTTTTACAAATACTACTGCGCCACCTTTCAATGATGACAATTTTGAATATTGGAATTTTGGCGATGGGAACACACAAAGCCCTCCTTGTCTTTTAGCTACCTGTGATTGCAATACATACGCAACTGCTGGAACTTATACTGTTACGCTTACAATGACTGGCGGTTGTCCGGGTACAGCAACACAAACGGTAGATGTGAATGCTCTTGGTATCAAGGTATTGCCAACTGTTGTTTGTCAAGGCGCAAATACAAATTTTATTATTACTCTTTATTGCCTTGATTATAGTGATATAGACAATTGGAGTTGGAATTGGGGTGACGGAACTTCAAGCTCTGGATTAGGTGGCACTATTCCGACAACACACACCTATCCTTCTTCGGGTTCTTATACAGCAGTTCTTACTGTTCAGGATTTATTAGGAAATGTTTTTACAGTTAACGTGAACATTACGGTTGCTCCTTTACCTCCTGCACCAATCATTACAACTACTGATTCAAATGTGATTTGCGTTGTAGGAACAACAATAACTTACACGATAACAAATTTTACACCTCCTGCATCTTTCTACACAGTCACAATTACTGGTGGAACTGGAACTGCGAGTGCTGTAAATGCAAGTGGACAGTTTACAATAAATTGGACTTCCACAACTGGCGGACAAGCACTAATTACTGTTACCGATGGAAAATGTACAAATTATTCTATCGTTACTGTTTTAGCTTGTTGTGTTCCTGCTCTAGGAAACCAAAATTTTATAAATGGTGACGTTACATCAATGACTTCGATTCCTTTATACACAACATCAATTGGATCGCTAACAATTGTCACAGGTAAAACATTTAATATTAACGGAACATTTACTGTGAATCAAAATTTACGATTTGTTCAATGTGATATTACTTTGGGACAGGATGCTAAAATTATTGTTAATTCAGGTGTTTATTTTAATCCGCTTCAAAGCCATTTTTCTGCCTGTGATTTGATGTGGGATGGAATTTATGCAAGTAGTTCCAGCACATCGGTTGATATTAATGAATGTATGATTGAAGATGCTAAAAATGCTGTTGTTATTGAAAATGGTGCACAACACAGAATAGCAGGTAATTTGTTCAACAAAAATTATAAATCGGTGCTAGTTAGAAATTATTCAGGTGCTTATCCGCTTGTTACTACAAGTGCTAACGTGTTTACTTGTAGAAGTTTCACAGGTGTACCATTTCTTACTTTGTTGCCATATATTACTACATACGCTGCATATCCTTTTACAACAATACGTGCTCCTTATCTTGGCTTAAAATCAAATATCGGATGTGAAATTAATAACATTACAAATGTTCCGAATACCTATAACTTATACGGAAATATGTTTGATTTTTTAAATATTGGAGTTTTCAGTTACCAAAGTAATTTAAAGGTTTTGAATAATAATTTTAAAAACATTCAGACTTTTGGAGCATCGGGAATATCTACCGCAGCTATTTATGCTGTTGGAAAATCAACTGGATTCATAAACTATAATTTAACGGTTGGTGGTTTTAGCGCAGGAGAACCAAACAACTTTTCTAATTGCTTAACTGGTGTGTTTACTATTACTAATATGAACGCAAATGTTTATAAAAATAATTTCACTCAAATTACTAATTATGCAGTTAGATGTGAGAATAGCCAATTTGCCAATGGAATTAATATCAAAAAAAATGATATTAAAAATGCTAATGTTGGAATCCTTTGTCGTTTCAACACTTTTTGTAATATACAGATAGCAGAAAATAAAATAAAAATTCTTGCAGGTGGATTTACCTCTACTGGAATTCAATTGCAAGAACTTAGTTCTTCTGCAACATTTGCTGATTATACCGTTTTCAATAATAAAATACAAAACGTAAAATATGGTATTAGAGCAACTGGTTTAAACAATGCAATAATAGACAACAATAAAATTGAAATACGTTCTGTGCCTTCTGCAACTGGAATTGAGGTTCTAGCGAATTATGGAACTCAAATTACAACAAATGAGGTTCAAAGTATTCCTGCAACAATGGCTACAAACAGAGGAGGTATTTATGCAAGTATGAGTCCGTTGAGTTACATTTACTGTAATACAGTAAAAGATATGGGCTACGGTATTAAATGCGCAGGCTCTATGGCAAGTGATATTTTTAAAAATATCATGCAGAATGATTTTTATGGATTTTGGTTAGATAATAACGGATTTGTTGGGACACAAGATCGTCCGGGTTTTGCAGGGCAGGGCAGTTACAATAAATGGATTAATCCATTTCCGGGTGCAAGATGTCGTGCTACTAATAGCACGGTTGGAACAAGTTCACCATTTGTTTACCGTTCGGGAGTATCGCCTCAATTTATCCCATTACCTTCAACAGCCGATGGTTCATCATTTGTGATAGCAAATTCACCAACAACAACTGGACCAGCAGCACTTGCTATTTGTCCAAGCGTACCGCCACCTGCTTTATTAAGACGAGCGCAGGATATTGCAATGGAAATGATTAGTTTTCCTGGCAATGATGCAAATACAAAGTGGTTGAGTAAACAAGGTTTATTTCATAACATTATGTCCGATAGCATAGATGTTAGCAGTGATGCAATTTTGCAAACATTCGTTAATCAATCCGCTATTGAAAATGTCGGAAAGCTGAGGGAATTAAATAAAACCTTAGTGGATGATTCAAAATACAATGCTACCGATATGCTTGTTGCACAATCGTTAAGTAGCAGTATTATTCCAAATAACGATATTGAAACAAATCAAAAATTAGTTGCTGATATTGTTGTCAATAATTTTTTATCTAGTATTACTAATTATTCTGCGACACAATTGAATGACCTAAGAATACTGGCTAACAAATGTCCATTTACTGATGGTATTGGTGTTTATCAGGCTCGTGTATTGTTATCGCCTATTGATAGCATCGGAACGGAATATTTAAATTCATGTGAAACGGACGAAAATCGTTCAGGTATTTTCAATTCAGAATCTGTTGAAGAAGAAAACAACGTTTTAATGGTTTATCCAAACCCTGCTTCTGACCAATTGACAATAAATTATCAACTTACTGAGTCGGACGTTGCGGTATTTGAAATTTATAATGTAGTTGGCGAAATAGTTTTAATACAGACTTTAAATACTTCGGCAGGAGAGCAAAAATTCTCCTTGTCAAATTTAAATTCAGGTGTTTATTTTTACAAATACAGTATTAATGACCGCATTGTAAGAAAAGATAAGTTAGTTATCGTTAAATAAGACCGTTTAATAAAAAACTAGAACCCTTTACACAATTAATGCGTAAGGGGTTTTATATATATGAAAACACTTTTTTTATATTGTTTTATTTTAGTATTTATCATAAAAATAAATGCACAAGTAAATCTTGTGCCTAATCCGTCATTTGAAACTTATTCTACCTGCCCCGATAATTTTAGCCAAATAAACTATGCTACAGGATGGTATTCTGCTTCTGCGGGAACACCAGATTATTTCAATGCTTGTCAAACCATTAGTTTTGGTTTTGGGGTTCCTTCCAATGGTGCTGGATTTCAAGTGGCTCAGCAAGGTAATGCTTATGCAGGAGTATATGTTTTCGGAGCAACACCTGCACCGCAACGTGAATATATTCAAACCCAACTGTTAGATACAATGAAGGCTGGTAAACCCTATTGCATCAGCTTTTATGTTAATCGTTCTAATTATTTAAACATTGCTATAACACAAATAGGTGCATTTATATCAACAACAGCGGTGTCTTCTGGCACAGAACTACCTTTACCATACACTCCGCAAATTATTTCGCCTGTTGGATATTATTTAAATGACACACTGCCTTGGATAAAAATATCGGGAACATATATAGCTATTGGAGGAGAAAAATTTATTACAATTGGAAATTATAAAGATGAAGTGTCAACTGATACTATTCAAACAGGGAGCAATTTAGCGGGCTATTATTATATTGACAATGTTAGTGTAATTGAATGTGAAGAATTAATTATTCCCAATATTTTTACATCCAACAATGATGGAGTAAACGATTTTTTTGAAATCAAAAATTTACCTCCAAATACTTCAACACAAATTTTTAACCGTTGGGGAACAAAAGTATTTGAAACAAATAAATCAGATGTTTTTTGGGATGGAAGAACAACAGGAGGAATAGAATGTGTTGATGGAACATATTATTATATTATAACTACCGAAGAAGAAGTTTATAAAGGATTTTTGCAACTCATTCATTAATATTTCAAAAACATAATTTAAGAAATTAATAGGCTTTTGAAAAGAAATACCCCCCCCGCATATTTAAATGCTAGGGACTTGCCTATGAGTAGTTTATACCAAATATTTGTATTGACGATTTTACAAAGATAGCCTTATCTACTAGATAACAAAAAAGAGTTTCGCATTTCTACGAAACTCTTTTTTTATTCTCAATCAATTTAATCTAAGAAATAACAGGAACTTCACTCGTCACTTTAACTTTAAAACTTCCTTTCAATGTTTCATCCATATTCGTAATCGTAATAAACGATTCCTTAATATCAATTTTTATTGAATCTCCGGGCAACATAACCAGTAAAATGATCATGTTCAAACTGAGAACGCATAAATACATCCAATTGAACTGGCATTTCTTCGACAGCATCTGCCACCGAAGCCATACCATCTTCATCAATGGAATCTACTATATCAAAAGCTTTTGTGAAATTATTGACACTCGTAAAAAGTCGTTTAACTTGATTTACTTCTAATGTTTTCTCTAAGTATGGGAAGTATACATGAATTTTTTCTTCAAAACTTAAATGCTGATTAGCGTTCATCTTGCGATTACTCTGCGAATTAATTCGATCGATCCTTCCTGTTCTTTGTTCCATGTCGCTGCAATTCCAAGCAATACCATAATGATAAATATTTTGGCAATATGTGTGCAAATCTTCCCCTTCTCTAAAGATATCCGTGGTAATCAAAACAAATGGGTATCCCGGCATCCTAAATTGGGTAGCTACTTTAGATTTGTTCTTTTTAATACCAGACATCCCTTTAACTGGACTTTGGTAAATCAATTTACTTTCGATTTCTTTAAAAGAACTATTTTCTGGAAAATTAACGGCTCTCAATAGGTCATAATCCTTAATAATTGTTCTAATTTCATTTTGAACAGAATTAAACGTACTCGATTCATTTTTAATTAAACCACCATAATTATCAATAATATCTCCTTCCGCGTTATCAGCAATATACAAAGGTAAAAAGCCAATACCATTTCTTATAGAACTTTTAATTATTGTGGTAAGTACTTTTATTTCTCTAAATATGTCTGAATTATTTTTATTTTTTCTTTTAAGTTCAGCGATAAAATGTTTGAATTCTAACTCAAAAACATTTAATAATAAATCAGTAATGAGCGTATTTTTACTTGACAAATTCTCCGGCAAATCACTAGAATATATCTCATTTTCTGAAAAATCGTTAGTATCAATGTACTTTAAAAATGTTTCTTGAATTTCTTTAAAATCAATTGTTTCTTTCGCTTGATCTAAGCCACTTTTTAATAGTTCAACCTTGAAGCCCGCTATTTGAAAATGTTTATTAATCAAGTAATAATTCAAATCAAACCAGTTAGTGCTGTGAATTCTGGATTTACGGAACACCTTAATGTGTGGTTGATTAAAATAACTATGAAAAAAGTACGATTCATCCTCATCTTCGTCTTGTCCAACTGCTTCTCCATCCATATCTACAATCCTTTTCCAACTTGAAAAAGTTTCAATGATGTAGTCATAACAAGACCTTACGAATTCGTTTCTAATAATAGATAAAGAAAGGTGCTTGGTTACTTCGTCATTAAACAAAAGACCTCTTTTTAACGTTTTATATTTACTATCAACATAGTATAAAGCAATTTTCAAATTCGCTTCGTTTATAGCAATGTTCTCTGGAAAATTAAAGGGGTATTCCTTGGGATTTGCTAAAAGCTTATTAATTACTCTAATAAATAATCCATTTAGCTTTTTATTTCTGAGCTTATGTTTATCATACTCATCAAAAGCATCCGAAAGTGTTTCTAAGGCATCACTTTTATATTGGGTTAATAATAGTTTCTTTACTTCTGGAGCAATAACCTCTTTCTCCCATTTGTCTAAAAGTCTTCGCTCAAGTTCATAGGCAGATGCGACTCTTCTTACGAAAATCAATGACTTCTCCCCATTTTTCATCATTTTGAATACCGCATCCACAATTGCATCCTGTTTTGGATGAGGAGGAAGTGTTCCAAATTGATCGGAATATGAATTTATAATATGCCCTAAAACTTCAGAGTCGTTTGATTTGTTATTTTTCTGAGTCTTTGTTTCTTCGTACTCTGGTTCTTCTGATTTTTTTTCTTGGTCAATTTTAAATGTTTCAAAGCCAGCAAGCATACCTAGTTCAAAGGATGCATTGTGTTTTGCATTCAAATGTTTAATCGTATTGTATTGCAACAATCCCATTACTAAAGATTGCTCGTTATCCTGAAGCTTCAGGCCTTCTGTATTTAATAACTTCTCAACATTTCCTTTCCGGTGCTCAAATCGACATTGATTGCGAGAATACGAAGTATCATTTATCGAATACTCCATTTTCCCTCTGATCAAAAAGGAATTTAATTTTGATTTAATTTCAGATTCCGATTTAACATTCGATAATATGTGCTTAGGAAGAAAGCAATCTAATTGCTTTTTAAATTCGAGTAGACTTTCTGTTTTGGGAGTTGCAGAAAGTATGATTAGTTTTTTAACCTTCGGGTAAACCAACGTATTTAGTTCAGGAAAATCTCTAAAAATAATTTTATCAGATTCTGAATCCTTTTTAATTCCGAAGAACCGAGTAGCAACATTGTTTCTATCCGAAACAACATCATCATTGTGATTCCCGAGACCATATTTAAAGTTGTGCCCCTCATCCACAATCAGAAGTTCTATATCCGGATTGTTAATTGACAACAAGTAAGCATAAAACTTCTTCAATACATCCTTATTGTTTATTAATGAATTGGCATTATTAGCTAACAAATATCCTTTATTTTCTGCCTTTTTAAGAAGTTCTATTGAAACAGGATTTGTTAAATGAGCATATAAATTATCCTTAAGTAATTTCGGACTATTGTATGAAAAACCAAATGAAAAAGAACTGTTCCTGTATAGATGATAGCACGGCAAGTCTAATGTAATTGGTTCGAGTTTTTCATGAATATGAATACCTCCAATTGGATGACCAATTACCGACTTCACAATATTATCAAATGGCAAATAATTCTTCTGCGTAAACTGCAGGATTTCTTTCTCCCATTTACTTTGCAAATTTTCTTTAGGCACCAAAATAATATCTTGATACGACTCAGGTGCACTACTAAAATGACGCAACATTGAAGCTATCCCAAGAGCAATGTAGGTTTTACCTAAACCTACTTCATCTGCAATATACAAAGCGTTATTTTCAGGTTGATTCAAAAAATTGAATCCTTTCCTAATTACTTCCAATTGACGATCAGCAATAGAATTCGTAATTAATTCACTGCTTTTCAAATTTAGGATATCCTTTATATCAAGATCGCTAATGTAACTCATGCTCCGCATTTAACATGGTGAGTGCCCACTTCAACTTCTTCTTATCAACATCTAAGATTTTATCTAACTTTTCAAGTTCATTATCAATTTCAATTTTAACCTCATCCAAAGACTTCAAAATATCTGAATCCTTTTCTATACCCTCAACGTTTATTTGCTTTAAAAACTTTTTGTTTTTTGAATTGCCATAAAAATTATTACTTAGGATATTTAACAACAGCCAGTAATACACACTTAAAATCTTTCCATCCGATTTTAATTTATGAATTTCTTTATAATAGCTAAAAAGTGTATCAATATTATCGTACACCAAATAGTATTTGAAATTTTTGAAGTGAGCTATTTTAAGATAATTTGCCTTTTTCAGTACTTCATCATTAAAAAGAAACTGTTCCAATTTAACAAGACCATAAAAGTGACGCGCCATTTCATTTAAAAGACTTTTTTCAACTGTTTGGTCAGCGATTAAATTTCCGCTTTCATCTTGCAATAGGTCTGTCACTTGTTCTAGTCGATTCACTAACCAATCATTTAGTTCAGCTGTATCATTCCCCAACAAATCCCAAGCATCAATAATATCTGAAGTGGAAAAACGAAATTCCAATGGTCTTTTTTCAAAACCTATTTGATTTGCGTAATAATAATGTTCCCTTTCAACCTTATCGATAGTTTCAATTACTTTTAATAATGGCTTCCTTGCAATAGATTCAATTACAGAATGTGAATTCTTTAACAAAGTGTAAATTCCGCATAAATAGACCCCTCTTTTTCACATGTAACTGACCCCTCATTTTGAACTGCCATTTTTAGTAAAATCAATATTTGTTTTTTGCATTATTAGGCTAAGTTAGTTTTTTAAATTTTCTAATACAATTTCTTCTTCATTTTTAGGCTGTCTTTTTTTTCTTAACGACTCACCTTTCATTTCAATTCGATGTGCATCATGAACAATTCTATCCAAAATTGCATCTGCGATTGTTTGCTCTCCAATGATTTCATGCCACATACTAACTGGAACTTGCGATGTGATGATGGTAGAAGATTTTCCATGACGATCTTCTATAATTTCCATTAGTGCTGAACGACTTTGTGCATCAAGAGATTGGATGCCAAAGTCATCAATTAAAAGAAGATGTTGCTTTTCCATTTTAGCAAGTTCTTTTAAGTAAGAACCATCTGCTTTAGCAATTTTCATTCGACCAAAAAGTTTCGTGCTGTGCTGGTAAAGAACGCGGTAGCCTTGTGCGCAAGCCTGGTGTCCTAGTGCGGAGGCTAAGAAGCTTTTTCCGATTCCCGTACTTCCTGTGATAATAATGTTTTCTTTTCGTTTAATAAA
>CAMCUO010000084.1 GCA_945879015.1 Chitinophaga pinensis
CGTTCACAAGCAAACAGCTTTTCGGAATTAATTTACAAGACAAAAACCACAGATGTTCATCCTGTTGGTGTTCCCATTTTTGTGCATTACTGGACAAAAATGTTCGGAACAAATGAAATGATTGTGAGACTTCCTTTCATCATTTTTGGGTTGACATCCATTTACTACTCATATAAAATTGCAGAAAAATGGTTTAATCCAACCGTTGCTATTTTGACTTGTGCCTTTTTAGCAACACTTCAATTCCCAACAATGTATGGACAATTAGAGCGACCATACGCAACAGGAATGTTGTTTTCGGTTTTGATGGTTTGGTGTTGGACACAGTTTTTCTTTTCTGAAAAGAGTAAAAATAAATACGCAATAGGCTTTGCGTTGTTTGCTTCATTGTGTACTTACAATCATTATTTCAGTCTGTTATTTGCAGGTCTTGTTGGTGCAACGGGCTTATTTTTTCTGAACAAAGAAAATGCTAAGAAATATATTTTAATGTGTGTTTCGGTTATTTTACTTTTCATTCCGCACATTTCTATTTTACTTTTTCATCTATCAATCGGAAGTGGAGGAGAAGAAACGTGGATAGGAAAGCCGCAGCCAGACTGGTTAATCACGTTCCTGAAATATTTATTTCATTATTCGATTTATGTTTATATGGTAGTGGGAATTTTGTTTCTTGCAAGTTTTTATTTTAGAAACAGCGAGAAAAAAGTGTTTGATAAGATGAGAATCATTGCGTTGATATGGGCAATTTTAGTTCCATGTTTAGCTTATTTTTATTCAATAACAAAAGCACCTGTTTTACAATTTTCTACGTTTGCATTTTCGCTTCCATTTTTATTGATGTTTATTTTCTCGTTTTATGCTGAGTTGAAAGCACCAATAAATACAGCGGTTATAACAATTGTGATGATTGTAAACACGTATACGCTTTTTGCGGAACGCAAACATTTTCCGCTTTTTTACAAACATCCGTATGAGCAAATGGCGATTGTAAGTAACGATGCGATTAAAAAATTCGGAGACAAAAATGTATTTGTCGGACTTTCGGCAATGAATCGTTTTGTCGATTTTTATTTCGAAAGACATGGGAAATTCGATTATTTAAATGTCGATGGCTCTGACATTAATACGTTTATTTCGCAGCTTGAAAAAGTAAATACAGACTATTTTGTTGCAGGAAATTTAAACCCAGAATTCTTCCAGGTTGTGAAAGAAAAATATCCTTATATCATTTCAAAAGAGGAAGGATTTACTTTTTCGATTTATTGTTTTTCAAAAATGAAACCAACGAGTAAGGCCAAAGAAAACATTGTTTTTTCGGAAACACAAAATGTTTATAAAACAAGATTCTGGGAGAAAAATTTTATTAGGCAGGACTCGTGTATGTATCTTGACAGCAGACAGGAATATAGCGCAGGATTTTCAACCTATTTATACGAGATATTAAATTCACGCCATTCCATTTTAAATGTTAGCGCAGAAATTGATACAGGAAAAGACACAGCATTAAACCCAACTCTTGTTCTTTCGATTGATGATGGAAAGGAGCCAATTGCTTGGAGGGGTTCGGAATATAATTGGTACTCAAAACAAAAAGGCGAAAAGACAATGGTATATGTTTCACATCTTTTTTCAGGATTGGATATGAAAAAACATCCTTACGCTCATTTGAAAGTTTATGTTTGGAACAGAGACAAAAAGAAAGTGTTGGTGAAAAATCTAAAGGTAGAAGTGCTGGAAAGTAATCCGAGAATTTATGGTCTTTATGAGCCGATAGAGTGATTTCCCGTTGCGATTGTGAGAGGTTGCTTCACTTCGCTCGCAATGACGTTCTTTTTTGTCGTTTGCTTTTCCCGAAGCGTCATTGCGAGCGAAGTGAAGCAATCTTTAATGTTACGAAGCCGAATCTACTTCTCCACCGCCTCAACGCCCGGCAAGCTTCCGCTTTCAATATATTCCAACAACGCTCCACCACCAGTAGAAACATAGGATACATCGTTTCCGAATTTATATTTGTTGATTGCAGCAACCGAATCGCCACCACCAATTAATGAGAAGGCCCCCTTTTTAGTTGCAGCAACAATTGCTTCAGCAACCGATTTTGTTCCGTGCTCAAACGAGCTCATTTCAAACACACCCATAGGTCCGTTCCACAAAATAGTTTTTGAATTAGCTATCACATCCGCATAAATTGTTTCTGTTTTTGGTCCGATATCCAATCCCATCCAACCATCGGGAATCGCTTTTATATCAACAGTTTGCTTGTTTGCTTCGTTCGAAAAATTATCAGCAACAATGGCGTCCACAGGAATATAAATATTTACACCTTTTGCTTTTGCTGTTTTTAAAATGTTCAATGCCGTTTCTAATTTCTCTTCTTCTACCAATGATTTTCCAACTTGACCGCCTTGCGCTTTTACAAACGTAAATGCCATTCCTCCTCCGATAATTATATTATCTGCTTTGTTGATGAGTTGTTCTAAAATTAAAATCTTATCCGAAACTTTTGCTCCGCCCATAATTGCGGTGAATGGTTTTTCAGCGCTGTTTAATACTTTATTAACGCTTGCAATTTCTCCACTCATCACATAGCCGAAACATTTGTTCTCAGGAAAAAACTGTGCAATCACAGCCGTGGAAGCGTGCGCTCTGTGTGCCGTTCCGAATGCATCGTTTACATAAAATGTTCCGAGCGCAGAAAGTTGTTTTGCAAAATCAACATCTCCTTTTTCTTCTTGTTTGTGAAAACGAAGATTTTCCAAAAGCAAAACTTCGCCTGATTTTAAAGCTTTTGCCGCACTTGTTGCCACATCGCCAATACAATCAGAAGCAAACGAAACAGGAACATTTAATAATTTAGAAAGATGATTTACGGTGTGTTTCAATGAATATTTTTCGGTCGGACCCTCTTTCGGTCTTCCTAAATGCGACATTAAAATAACCGCTCCGCCATCTTTCAAAATCTTGTTGATGGTTGGCAGCGCAGCACGAATGCGCGTATCATCAGAGATATTATATTGAGCATCTAATGGAACATTAAAATCTACACGAATCAATGCTTTTTGACCTGAGAAATTATAATTGTCGACTGTTTTCATAAATGAAGAATGTTTTGTGCTGCAAAAGTAAGAAAAAAGAGAGCCACAGATTCACAGATTAAATTTTTTGTAAACATGAACAGCTTTGATAACTGGGTTGCGTTAACCTTGCTTACAAGGATTGTGATTGCATTTTTTGCCTCATACGGAAATTGTTTTTAGTATTTACATTGGTATAATTACCATTATTCCAATTGCATATTCTTATGTTGAGTATAAAAAGCTTGGAAAAGGGTAAGCTATCAGCCTAGGGTTAAACACAATCCCGTGTTCAAAATTTATCCCAAAGCCAACTTTTGCGTGAAATGATTTATTATCTTTGAAAGCGTTAAAAAACATGCTATTCAAAGAAATCATAGGTCAGCAAGCAGTTAAAGAAAGGCTTGTTCGCTCTTACAAAGAAGGGCGGATTAGTCATGCTCAATTGTTTCTTGGTCCACAAGGGTCTGGCAGCTTGCCAATGGCTTTGGCATACGCACAATTTATTTCTTGTACCAATAAGTCGGAGGACGATTCTTGCGGGGCTTGTTCTTCTTGTGTTAAGTACAATAAACTGGTTCACCCAGATTTACATTTTGTTTATCCTGTGGCGCTTTCCGCAAATGTTAAAACCAGTACAGATGTTGCAGTTGAATGGAGAGAAGCGTTTTTGGATAATCCATATATTACTTTGTTTAGTTGGTTTGAACAGTTGGCAGCAGAAAACAAGCAAGCTGTAATTGGAACGGAAGAAAGCGGAGAAATACTTAGAAAACTTAGTCTGACAACCTACGAAGCAGAATATAAAATAATGATTATTTGGCAAGCAGAAAAAATGAATCCATCTGCAGCAAATAAGCTTCTGAAAATTTTAGAAGAACCACCAGATAAAACTTTATTCTTGTTGGTTTGTGAAAACGAAGATCAATTATTGCGAACAATTGTTTCGAGAACACAGTTGATTAAAATTAATAAAATAAAGGATGTCGATTTAATGGAGGCTCTTGTTTCTTTGCACGGACAAACAACAGAAGCAGCAGAAAAAATATCTCATTTAGCAGATGGAAATTATTCAGAAGCGCTTTTGCTGATAAGTGAAAATGAAAACGCAGGACAAAATCTGGCAAGCTTTCAAAAGTTGATGAGAGCGAGTATAAAGTTTGATCCCAAAGCTGTTATCTCCTGGATAGAAGAAATAAATGCAGGAGGCAGAGAGCGACAAAAGAATTTTTTAAATTATGCTTTACACATTCTTCGCGAAAGCGCAATGATGAATTATGGCGATGATAGTTTAGTGAAGTTGAGTGCAGATGAGCAAGAGTTTGTAAAAAAGTTTTCTCCATTTATTCACGGAGCAAACATCGAAAGATTTATAGAAGAATTAAACAAAGCGCATTTTCATATGGAACGAAATGCGAGTGCAAAAATTTTATTTATGGATTTGGCATTTAAATTCAACGAACTGTTGAGTGTGCCGAAACCGGAGCTAGTTAATTAAGTGATAAAGTAATTAAGTGATTAGGTAATTGGGTAAAATTATGGAAGAAAAAACCCTCCAGCATTACCAATGAACTAATAAACCAATGAACTAATAAACCAAATATGGGATGTAGTGGATGTTCAACAGGTAGAGGATGCAGCACAGCTAGCAACGCTTTGCCTGGTGGCTGTAAAAATAATGGATCGTGTGGAACGGGCGGATGCAATAAATTAAATGTATTCGATTGGCTTGCAAATATGGAATTGCCAAGTGGTCAAGCCGCTTGCGATATTGTAGAGATTCGTTTTAAAAACAGCAGAAAAGGATTTTATAAAAATGTAAACGCCTTACAACTGAATGTTGGAGATGTAGTTGCAGTAGAGGCAACAGGCGGTCACGATATTGGTGTTATTTCTATTTCGGGAGAACTGGTTCGCTTGCAAATGAAAAAACGCAATGTGAAATCGGATTCCGAAGAGATCAAAAAAGTTTATCGCAAAGCAAAACAAGCCGACATAGAAAAATGGCAAGAAGCTCAAGGCCTTGAACAAGCAACAATGTATCGTGCGAGAACGTGTGCTGTGAAGCTGAACTTGCAAATGAAGATTAGTGATGTGGAATATCAAGGCGACAGAACAAAAGCAATTTTTTATTATACAGCAGAAGACCGTGTAGATTTTCGTGAATTGATAAAAGTGTTGGCTGACGAATTTAAAGTTCGTATTGAAATGAAACAAATTGGTGCAAGACAAGAAGCAGGAAGATTGGGCGCAATTGGTTCTTGCGGAAGAGAATTGTGTTGTTCAACTTGGTTAACAGATTTCCGTTCTGTTTCTACAAGTGCAGCGCGCTATCAGCAACTTTCTTTAAACCCTTTGAAACTTGCTGGGCAATGTGGAAAATTAAAATGCTGTTTGAATTTCGAATTGGATAGTTACATGGATGCTCTTCAGGATTTTCCAGAAGTAAACAATGTAAAACTAGAAACAGATTTAGGAAGAGCCTTTCATCAAAAGACAGATATTTTCAGGCGCACCATGTTTTTCTCGTACACACATGAGCCTGATAATTTTATTCCGCTTCCTGTTGATCGTGTGAAAGAAATTATGGAGATGAATAAAAACAGTACGAAGCCTGCCGATTTATTAATTAAAATGGCGCCAAAAGAATACGTTGAAAAAACACCGGATTATGAAAACGTGGTTGGGCAAGATAGTTTAACGCGTTTCGATAAGAGCAAAAAATCGAAAAACAAAAACAAAAAAAGAAACGGTCCGCCAAATCAAAATAAACCAGGAGGCAATCCAAATCAAAACAAACAGGCATCTGGAACAAATCAAAACAAGCCGAACCCGAACCAAAACAAACCAAATCCGAACAACCAAAATAAGCCAAACAATAATCGACCGCGCCCGAATAATAATCGTCCTCGTCCGAACAACAACAATAATAACAATCCACCTCAGAACCCTGCTTAGAGTTTATGAATCGCCTTTATTTAAACCCCATTAAAACGATTTTCTCTACACTTTTTTTGTTGAGTGTATTGCTTTTTGCTTCTTGTGATAGTGCTCGTATTTTCGAACAAAATCAGGAAATTCCAGAAAGCGGATGGGCACAAACGAATGTAATAAAATTTGATGTCGACATAAAAGATCCAGCAACAGCAGCTCATTTTTATGTGAACGTTCGTAATGCAGATGGATATCCTTATGGCAATGTTTTTTTATTTATAAAAACAGTTTTTCCTAATGGAAAATTTTCTAGCGATACACTTGAATGCGTTTTGGCTGACGAAAACGGAAAATGGTTAGGAACAGGAGTAGGAGATTTATATGACAATCAAATACCATTTAAACGAAATGTGCGTTTTCCACAAGCGGGAACATATCACTTTGAGATTGAACAAGGAATGCGAATGGAAAATGTTCCTTTGATTTTAGATGTAGGTTTACGAATTGAGAAAGCGGAGTGATTCAATTTGTTTCCCGATAGCTATCGGGATTGAAAATTTGAAAATGAAAAAAACAGAAATTAATGTCTGCAGAAAAAGCAAAAAAGAACAACAATAAAAAATTCATCCTTTGGTTTTGGCTAATTTTTGGCGGACCAATTGTGGGGGTGTTTATTTTTGTTTTATGCATTCGAGTGTTTGGCGATTTGCCGAATACTGAAGAGCTACAAAATCCAAAAACATTTTTAGCAACAGAAGTTTATTCAAGCGACATGAAAGTGCTTGGAAAATTTTATGCTGAAAACAGAACGAATGTAAAATTCAAAGACATTTCACCGAATGTAATTAACGCATTAATAGCAACGGAAGATGCTCGTTTCTTTGATCATTCAGGAGTTGATTTGCGTGCATTGGGAAGAGCAGTTTATGGTGGACTTACAGGAAGTTCTGCAAGCGGAGGAGGAAGTACTTTATCGCAACAATTAGCGAAAATGCTTTTTCCGAGAGAAGATTTAAGTAAAATGGAATTGGTTCTTCGAAAATTCAAAGAGTGGATTATTGCAGTTAAATTAGAAAGAGAATATACAAAGCAAGAAATTATTGCGATGTATTTAAATAAATTCGATTATGTAAACAATGCAGTAGGAATTAAATCGGCAGCACAAATTTATTTTGGCACGACTCCAGATTCTTTGAGTATCATACAAGCTGCAACACTTGTAGGAATGGCTAAAAATCCAGCATACTTTAATCCAAATCGCTTTCATGATAGAGCAGAAGGAAGAAGAAACACAGTTCTTCGCCAAATGGAAAAATATGGTTTTCTGACAAAAGCGCAATCCGACTCGCTACAAAAAATTCCTTTGAAATTAAGTTTTCATCCAGAAGATCATAACGAAGGCTTGGCTCCTTACTTCCGCGAATATTTGCGTGATGTGTTTTTGAAAAAGTGGTGCGAAAAAAATCGCAAACCCGATGGAACAAAATACGATGTGTATCGTGATGGATTAAAAATTTATACCACCATTGATTCTCGTATGCAACGATATGCCGAAGAAGCCGTGCAAGAACACTTGCCTGTATTGCAAGCGCAATTCGAAAAAGAATTAGCAAAAAAGAAAAATGCTCCTTTCGCATGGAATGTAAACAAACAAGAAATTGCAAGCATTTTAAAACAAGGAATGAAACGTTCGGAGCGATACCGTGTTTTGAAAAAAGGAGGAATGTCAGAAACGGAGATAGAAAAAGTGTTTGAGAAAAAAATTGACATGACCATTTTTACTTGGAAAGGACAGAAAGATACAGTGCTGTCTCCAAAAGATTCTATTCGATATTACAAAGCATTTTTACAATCTGGCTTTATGTCGATGGAACCGCAAACAGGCTATATCAAAGCTTGGGTAGGCGGAATCAATCATAAATTTTTTCAATACGATCACGTGCAAATCGGGCACGCTCGCCAAGTTGGCTCCACATTCAAGCCGTTTGTTTATGCTCTAGCAATTCAAGAAGGATATTCTCCTTGTTATCAATTACCAAATGTTCCAACCACAATTACCTACGATGGAAAAGATTGGACGCCTCACAATTCTGATACAAAAAAGAATGGCAGAATGATGACGCTTCAACAAGCATTGGCAAATTCTGTAAATTATATAACAGCATATTTAATGAAACAGTTTGGTCCAGAAGCAACCGTTCAGCTTTGCAGAAAAATGGGAGTTGTTGCGCCAATTGAAGCCGTTCCTGCTATTTGTTTGGGAACGCCGGAAATTTCTGTATTCGAAATGGTAGGAGCAAATGCAACATTTGCAAACAAAGGCACATGGATTGAACCAACATTTGTGACACGTATTGAAGATAAAAACGGAAAAGTATTAGCAGACTTTGTTCCGCGTACTGAAGAGGTAATGAACGAAGAAAAAGCTTATGTAATGATTCAGTTGATGCGCGGTGTTGTACAAATCGGAACAGGCTCTCGCTTACGATACCGCTTTAAATTAAACATGCCAATAGCGGGAAAAACAGGAACAACGCAAAACAATTCCGATGGTTGGTTCATGGGAATTACTCCTGATTTAGTTTCAGGATGTTGGACAGGCGCGGAAGATCGTGCTGTGCATTTTGATAATACACTTTACGGGCAAGGAGCAGAAATGGCCTTGCCTATTTGGGCAAAATACATGCAAAAAGTTTATGCCGATAAATCGCTAAAATTAACGAAAGGTGATTTTGAAAAGCCATCGAAAAAAATTAATATTGAAATGGATTGTAGTAAATACAACAAAGAATTAGAAGCGGAGGAAGATCAATTTAATGCGGGGGAAGCCGAATAGTTTATTGGTTCACTTGTTCATTAGTTCATTGGTTTGTGTTTCTTGAAAGGACTAACTGAGGCCTGACACTGAGCGTAGTCGAAGTGTAAGGGCGGGATTATAATTAAATAGGAAATTATTTTTAGCAAACACAGATTCGTAATTCGTGAAAATTCGTAATTCGTAGTTAGATGAATAAAACAGTAAAAAATGCCGATGAGGCAATCAAAGACATTTTCGACAATGCCACGCTAATGCTTGGTGGATTTGGCTTGTGCGGGATTCCAGAAAATTGTATTGCAGCACTTGTAAAAAAAGGCGTGAAAGGATTAACATGTATTTCCAACAACGCGGGTGTAGATGATTTTGGAATTGGCTTGATGTTAAAAACGCGTCAAGTAAAAAAAATGATTTCATCTTATGTCGGAGAAAATGCAGAATTTGAAAGACAATTATTAAGTGGAGAATTGGAAGTAGAATTAATTCCACAAGGAACATTGGCAACAAGATGTTTGGCCGCTGGATACGGAATGCCTGCTATTTTCACCCCAGCAGGTGTTGGAACAGAGGTCGCAATTGGAAAAGAGTCACGCAAATTTTTAGTAGAAGGAGAAGAAAAGGAATTTTTAATGGAGATGGCTTTTGATGCAGATTTCGCAATAGTAAAAGCATGGAAAGGCGACCCGCACGGAAATTTAATTTTTAGAGAAACGGCAAGAAACTTTAATCCGATGATGGCGATGGCAGGAAAAATTACCATTGCGGAGGTGGAGGAGTTAGTTCCAGCAGGAACACTAGAGCCCGACCAAATTCACACACCAGGAATTTATGTGCATCGAATATTCCAAGGTGCGAATTATGAAAAGAGGATTGAACAACGGACAGTGCGAAAAAAATAATTTGGAAATTTGGGAATGTGTCAATTTGGAAATGAGAACATTTTTACGAGATTGATTCTTGTTCAGAGAAAGAAAATAAAAAAATTAAAAGGGAATTAAAAAATTATGCAGGAGAGGCCGAATGTTATTGTTGATAAGACTTTTGAGTTTGCTTTATTGATTGTTGAGTTTGCGGAGAAGTTGGAATCTACTAGAAAATATGTTGTTGCAAATCAACTATTAAAGTCTGGGACATCAGTTGGTGCAAATGTTAGAGAGGCACAAAACGCAGAGAGCAAAGCGGATTTTATCCATAAAATGAAAATCGCAGCCAAAGAAGCAGACGAAACAGAATATTGGTTGTTGTTGTGTCAAAAATCAGAAAACTATCCTGATTGTGATTTGCTTCAAAAGGAAGTTAAGGAAATTGTAAGAATTCTGTCCAAAATAATTGCATCTTCGAAAATTAACAGAATCAATGCCAACAGAAATTAAATTTAAAATTAATTAAATTGAAAATTTGGAAACGAAGGCTAAACATGGAGGAAAGAAGCGAAGCAAAGAAAACGATATCGAATAAGAACAAATAATGTGTTAACGAGAGTCCCATTTTCAAATTGACACATTCCCAAATTTTCAAATTAGTATGTTAGACAAAGTAGGAATCGCGAAGAGAATCGCAAAAGAAATAAAAGACGGCTATTACGTGAACTTAGGAATCGGAATTCCTACGCTGGTAGCCAATTATATTCCCCAAGGAATGAACGTTGTTCTTCAGTCTGAAAACGGACTTTTAGGAATGGGTCCTTTCCCTTTTGAAGG
>CAMCUO010000085.1 GCA_945879015.1 Chitinophaga pinensis
ACAAAACTATACATTTTTTCGGTAATTCTGTTTTCGGACAGCTGTCCGAAAACAGAATTACCGAAAAAATGTATAGTTTTGTTCATAGTAGAATGTAGTTTTAGCGAACCAAACCTACTAAAAAAAAAGAAGGAAGATGAAAGTCTTCCTTCTTTTAAAGTTTTATCGGACAACAATGAAAACAAAACTATAATTTAAAAAAAAATCACAAAGAAGATTTCTTTGCTCTTTTTTTATTATATTCATTTTATGTCGTAAACGACAATGGGGATACTAAAAGAAAAAAGTATTTCCTTTTAGTGTTTCCGACCTCCAAGGTGAGTAGTCAATCAGATCGGAATGTATTTTTGTTCAGTTGTATTTATTAAATACAGGGCATAGGTATTCAAAATAAATGACAAAAGCAAAAAATGTTCAAAAAAATGCAAACCAGATATACCAAACAATTTATAATTCAAAGCAGAGTGGCGCTTCATCATTTATTGGTTTCAGAGTGGTGATCTTGAATTCGGAGAGAGGGAGTGATAAGAATCCGTTTTGGTAAATATGTTTGATTACTTTTAGCACAGATATGAAATACTTCTGTTATATTTTTTTTCTATTTATCATCTCCAAAGTATCTGCTCAGGATGATACTAAGTTTCGGCTAAAGAATTCCATATCGGCAACCTGTATATACAATCGTCCTGCCAGTAGATTAAGTACAATAGGTGTTTCTGTTAATTACGATAGAAGATGTTTGAAAAATCATGCTAGCATCGGAACCGGTTTTGTATATTTTCAAAGAGGGTTGAAAGGAATTCCGTTTGAGTTTAATTGTTATTTTTTCAATAAAAAGAATCATATAGAAACAGGTTTGGCTTACACGTTTTTGTTTAGGCCGGGTAGAACTGCCGATATGTATTCTTTTAATCTAGGTTATAGATATGAGAATTTTTCTCAGGAAGGAATGATCTTTAAATTCGGATTTAATCCAGGGCTTGTTGGTGAAAGTAGAGTAGAGAGAGTGGGTGTAGGAGATCCTCGAAGAGTTTACAGACTGTACTTTTTTACTCCATTTTATTTTGGTGCAGGATACTCTTTTTAGTAATGATATTACATCCGCTCAGGAACTTCAATTCCCAATAATCCCATAGAATTCTTAATATTTATCCCAATTGTTTTAGCCAAATGCAAACGGAACAAGATCAAATCTTTTTGTTCTTCTTTTAAGATAGGAGTGTCGTGGTAATACTGACTGAATTCTTTTGCTAAATCGTAAGTGTAGTTTGCTATTAAAGCCGGACTCAATTCATTAGCCGCTTGTTTCAATACAGCATCAAAAGAATGGAGTTTAATAATTAACTCTTTCTCTTTAGGTAAAAGTGTTATGTTATGTGTGAACACATCTAAGTCTTCGAAATTAAATCCTTCTTTGGCTTTGCGTAACAATGCTTGTATCCGAACATAATTAAATTGTATGAAAGGAGCAGTGTTCCCGTTAAAATCGATTGATTCAGCAGGATTGAAAAGCATCTTCTTTTTCGGATCGATCTTGAGCATAAAATATTTCAATGCCCCCAGACCAATTGTTTTATATAAGTGATCTGCTTCTGCTTCCGTTAATCCTTCTACTTTTCCTAAAGCTTTAGTTGTTTCAGCAGCGGTATCAATCATCACTTGCATTAAGTCATCAGCATCCACAACCGTTCCTTCACGCGATTTCATTTTACCTTCCGGAAGTTCCACCATTCCATAAGAAAGGTGATACAATCCATCCGCCCAGGCAAATCCTAGTTTTTTTAAGATCAGAAACAAAACTTTAAAATGATAATCCTGTTCGTTACCAACAGTATAAATTAGTTTTTTGAATCCAACTTCGTGTTGACGCTGAAGAGCTGTTCCTAAATCCTGCGTCATGTAAACAGATGTTCCGTCTGAACGCAACAAAGTTTTTTCGTCCAGACCATCAGCTGTCAAATCAATATATATAGATTTATCAGCACGCGTTTTCAAAACACCTTTTGCTAATCCTGTATCAATAATTTCTTTTCCTAAAAGGTAAGTGTTGCTTTCGTAATAAGTACTATCGAAATCAACGCCCATCATTTTGTACGATGCTGCAAATCCTTCGTAAACCCAGCCATTCATCATTGTCCACAAATCGCGCACTTCTTTATCATTCGCTTCCCATTGCAACAACATCTCTTGTGCTTCCAACATGAGTGGAGCATTCTTTTTCGCTTCCTCCTCACTTATCCCCTTTGACTTTTGACTTTCAACTTCTGACTTATAATGTTTATCAAACTCCACATAATATTTCCCAACCAAGTGATCGCCTTTTAATCCAGATGATGCTGGCGTTTCTCCTTTACCGAATTTTTTCCAGGCAATCATACTTTTGCAAATATGAATTCCACGGTCGTTCACAATACTTGTTTTCACAACCTTGTTTCCTGCTGCAGTCAATATATTTGAAACAGAATATCCCAAAAGAATATTACGCACATGTCCTAGGTGTAAAGGTTTGTTGGTATTCGGAGAAGCATATTCTACCATTACACTAGGCGCATTTGCTGGAACGGGTTTAATAAGTGATTTAGAATTTATCGTTTTAAAAAAGTTCAGCCAAAAAGAATCGGCAATTACTAAATTTAAAAATCCTTTTACAACATTAAAATCAGCTATTTCGGGAACGTTGGCTTTTAAATAAGTTCCAATATCGTTGGCAGTATCTTCTGGTTTCTTTTTAGAAATTTTCGCAAAATTAAAAACCACTAGAGTTAAGTCACCTGTAAAATCAGGATTGGTTTTTTCAAAAGCTATTTTATCAGACGAAGCACCATAAAGCGATTGTAACGCTTCAGCAGTTTTCTCTGTAAGTTTTTGTTCTAAGTTCATGGTGCGCAAAAGTAATAATTAAACCGCAGAGTGCGCAAAGAAGGTGCAGAGGTCGCAGAGATTTTTTCTTTTTTCTTTCTTTTGAATTATGAATTTTCCTCTTTTGACTTATTTTATACGTCCGTAACAACATCAAATCCTTTAAAGCTTCCTACAATCGCCAATCCAGTTACCTTTTGCGCTACTTGTTTGTTTTTTATTTTACCTGCAATTTGATTTAATGTTGAACCCGAACCAACTGCATCGTCAATAAGAACAACATGTTTGAATGTTCGTTTTTCTGTTATTGCAAAAGTGTTTTCAGCATTTATAATTCTTTCATCCAGTTTCTGCAATGATTTTTGTGGGACAGGAATGATTCCACTCAATTTTTTTATTTCGATAATAGGGAAGGGGAGTTGCAAATTATTTTGAATGAATTTCATAATCTGAACTTCTCTTCTAATTGTTGGTGGCACAAATCCAATGGCATCCGCTTTCTGAAGGTTTACAAATGAAACAATTCGCTCTCTTATTTCATCCATCATTAGTTTCATTAAAAATTTATTTTGTCCTTGTTTGGCATAGTGTAGAATTGTTCCGAGACGCGTTTTTCCAAATCGTTCTATTGCATAAAAATCGAGGTAATACAAATCGTCCAGCCATATTTTTTCATAGCCTTTTGTATTCTTTAGTTTATCCAAACCATTTATGTTCCCCTGTTTATCGTAATAAGAAGCATACTTTTCTTTGGTTTGAACAAACTCTTTTAGTGTTTTTATGGTGGGCAAGTTTCTTTTTTTGCACCAATAGTCAAATCCTTCTATGCTTTCCAATAGTTTGCCAGTTTCAGAAACAACCAAAAAATGCTTGTGTAAAAAGGTTTGTTCATTAGCAGAAATCAAAGGAATTTCTGCTTCTTCAACCTTTTTTAGAGAAACAAAGCGATAAATTGTTTTAGGAGTACGGCCAAATTTTTCTACTATTCCTCCCTCAACTAGCTGTTTCATAACCAAATGAACCATCTGTTTGGAAACATTTAGTTTATCGGTTATCTCTTTTACACACAGTTCTTTCTGAGATTCAAATAAAGTAATTATGTTAGTTTTTACACTCATATTTTTGACTATTTACTATCAATAGTCAAATATAGTAATTTATTTGGTTCACCCGCAAAATAAAAGGAGAATTAGATTTTACTCCAATTCTCCTTTTTGATCATCTCTTTCCATGATACAAGAAATCTCAAAATTGTGTTTCGCCTTCGTAATAGGGAGATCCCGTGTCGTGGCACGGGATGACGGTTTATGAGGTGAGAGCGCTTCGCAAAAGCCTTTTTTACCTAATTACCTTATCACTTAATCACTTAATTACCCAATCACCTAATATGTTAGCTGACTCACCACCTTCTGCAAAATCTCAAAAGTATTTTCCGCCATTAAGTTCTCTTTATCAAGAGTTGGATTTACTTCACAAATCTCAAAACAACAAACTTTTTGGTTCTGAATGAGGCGGACACATAAACTTCCAGCTTCCTTTTCGGTAATACCGTTACGAACTGGCGTACCCGTTCCTTTCGAAATGGAGGAATCCATACTATCCACATCAAACGAAATGTATATTAAGTTGCAACTAGATAGATGTGCAAGGGCGTCTCTTGCAATCTTTTCTACTCCGTTTCTCTTAACTTCGGCTGTAGTAAAGGTCTTAATCTTATGTTTTTTAAGTAAGTAAGTCTCTTCTGGTTCAACATCTCTTACACCAATATATACTAAATCGCTATAGTTAATTTTAGGAGCAATTCCACCAATTCTCTTCAATCTTGTCCATAATTCAACAGTATCTTTATCGGGTTTGTTCATCTTGTTAGCCATATTGTCTTCATTCAAAGAAACGGCAATCGGCATTCCGTGCATGTTTCCAGAAGGTGAAGTGTAAGGACTATGAAGATCAGCATGAGCATCAATCCAGATAACGCCTAATTTGCTTTTAGGATATGCCATTTTGATTCCGGCAATGGTTCCGCCAGCAGTACTGTGATCTCCGGCTAATACAATTGGGAAGTTATTCTTCTTTAAGGTTTGGGAAACTGTAGCGGCAACACGCTCATAAATGGCCAAAATTCCACCTATACGCTTGGCATACTGTGTCTTAGGCGGTTCAAACAATAATTGATTTTCCACCTTAACCTCAATGGATTCAATTTGCTTAAACATATAGCTTCCATAATCCAATGCAGCAATCTTAATGGCATCAACACCCATGCTCGCACCTCGGGTTCCAGCCCCAATTTCAGATTTTACTTCAATAAACTTTAAATTTTTCATTTTACTTACTTTAAATATAGCACTTGTAAACTTTTATAGACTCTTTAGCCGATTCTTGATAAAATGTTAACTTAAATCACTTACTTTAGTTATTATTTATCAATGTAAGTTACTTACATTTGCTTTCCTTATAAAATATAAATTAAACATTAATCATGGAAAACACTTATCGCGATTTAATCCAACAAACTTTCGATTTTCCTCAGGAAGGTTTTAATGTAGAAGACGATAGCCTTCATTTTAATGATATTCCTTTAATGGATATCATTAAACAATACGGTACACCCCTTAAAATCTCTTATTTACCAAAGATTAGCTCTCAGATCCAAAAAGCCAAAAAAATATTCAATGTGGCAATGGCAAAAGCCGATTACAAGGGCAAATATACATATTGTTATTGTACCAAGAGCTCTCACTTTCAATTTGTATTGGAAGAAGTGCTAAAAAACGACATCCATTTAGAAACCTCATCGGCCTTTGATGTGCCAATTGTAAGGTCTTTATTCGATTCTGGTAAAATTACGAAAGATACGTATGTCATCCATAATGGATATAAACGACCTAACTATTTAAAGTATATAAGTGAGTTGGTGAATGATGGTTTTGTGAATTCAATTCCTATTTTAGATAATATCAATGAGCTTTCCTTGCTGGAAAAACTCTGCAAAAATAAGTTTAAAATAGGTATTCGGGTTGCAACGGATGAAGAACCGAAGTTCGAATTTTATACTTCCCGTTTAGGTATTCGCCAGGCTTCTATCATAGATTATTACCATAAAAGCATTGAGAATAGCGCGAAATGTGAACTTAAAATGCTGCATTTCTTCATCAATACTGGTATTAAAGATACAACTTATTACTGGTCGGAGTTAACAAAATGTATCAATGTATACTGTGATTTGAAGAAAGTTTGTCCTTCTTTGGATTCGTTGGATATTGGCGGAGGCTTCCCAATTCGTACATCTTTAAGCTTTAATTATGATTATGCTTATATGGCGGACGAGATTATTCAGAAAATTAAAAACATTTGTGAAGAACGCGAAGTGGATGAGCCACATATTTTTACCGAATTTGGAAGTTTTACTGTTGGAGAAAGTGGTGCAGCTTTGTATTCGATAGTCGATATTAAAAAGCAGAACGACAATGAGTTATGGTATATGATTGATAGTTCTTTTATAACTACGTTACCAGATACTTGGGGAATCAAACAAAAGTTCATTTTACTTGCAGTAAATCATTGGGATAAAGATTATCAAAGAGTGAACTTAGGTGGATTAACATGTGATAGCGAAGATTATTACAATGCAGAATCGCATCTGAATCAAGTATATATGCCAATTGTGGTTGAAAAAGAAAAAGAGCCTTTGTATTTAGGTTTCTTCCATACGGGTGCTTATCAGGAATCGCTTGGTGGGTATGGTGGAATTCAGCATTGTTTAATTCCCGCTCCCAAGCATGTTATTATTGATGTGGATGATGATGGAGAAGTGCATACACATTTATTTGCAAAAGAACAGAGCTTTAAATCAATGCTAAAAACTCTAGGTTATTAGGTTTTATAGAAAAAAAACGTTTTTTTTGCCATTATCATTTTATCCTTATCTTTATCAGCTTAATTGGCAAATGTTGCTTGTTTAAGATAGTAAAGCATAAACTACTCCTAGATTATTTTGATGAAAAATAGATTAATTCATTGTGCTTGCGGTCTCTTATTGTTTCTAATTATAGGCTCTTGCGGAGGAGATACTGGTAAGGTTGCTGACGAAGGTGCAATTGAATTTACCGCTACTGTTGTTGATCAGGCAAATCCTATGGCTAGTCTTGCTCCAAGCAAAATGATTATTAAATTCAAAAACAATAAATCTTGTGCCGAAATGAGTGCTGGAATGGGAATTTTCAGTACTTCTTTTATTTCCGATCCAGAGAAAAAAACACTTACTCAATTAGTAAAACTCTTAAACAAAAAACTTTCTCTTGTCCTAAACGCTGCCGCTATTGAAAAAGAAAACGCCGCATACAAGTTTGATTTAACTCCTCTTAAGGGCGTAAAAGTTATTGCAGGATATAATTGCCAAAGCGCACACGTTAAAATGCACGATGATTTTGAAACCGAATTCGATATATTCTATACCAACGAATTAAAAATCAAAGATCCAAATTTTGCTAATCCTTTTCATATGATTGATGGTGTTTTGATGGAATATCAAATGAAGAAATTTGGATTAGAAATGAAATTCACGGCTAAAACAGTGAAAAAGGAAAGTATTGATGATTCTTCATTTGAACTTCCTGCGGACTACAAGCCTGTTTCCGCTGAAGAAATGAATACCTTGTTCGAACAATTACAATAAACACCTGCCTTTTCTTTTCCCACCGAAATGAGTGCTTGTTATCCACAATCTCACGTGCATAAGATTTTGAATTCTTTTGACTATCCCCCTAGCCATTTAGTAATTTTGAAAGAGTAAGTGTAAACACCACATTTATAATTCATCATTTATAATTTTTAATTTCCTAATGGCTGAGCCTAAAAAAAATACAGTTAAGAATACTATAAAAGAAGAAGTTGTTGATAGCAAAAATCCTAAAGAGCAAAAAACTAAAAAGGAAAAAGCGCCAAACGATTCCGATAAAATTACTTTCTCTGAAAAAATAAATAATTTTTTCGCCTTTGCAAGTGACGACCGTTTTCAAAAAATTGTAGGATTATCACTTTTGCTTATTTCTATATACACCGCTATAGCTTTTACATCATTTTTATTTACCTGGCAAGCAGATCAAGATAAAGTTTTGGGAAATTTATTTGCAGCTGATGTTGTAGTAGAAAATTGGCTAGGTAAATTTGGTGCATTGATTTCATATATTTTTATTCAGAAATGGTTTGGTGTTGCATCTTATGTTTTTTCTTTCTTAGCACTTATTACTGGATTAAGAATCACTTTTAATCTGGAATTGGTAAATATTAAAAAAACGTACATCTACAGTTTTGGCTTTTTGATATTTACATCGATTTCTTTAGGTTATATTATTCACAATACAAAAATTATATGGCTAGGAGGTGCGTTTGGATATACCATTAGCGAGCAGTTAAATTCTTTACTAGGTTTTATAGGAACAGGAGTTCTTTTGGTGTTTGTTTTATTGGTGTTCTTAGTAGCAGCATTCAATATTTCTTTTGATTTGAGTAAAAAAGATCCTATCACTGATGGAGAAGAAGCAATGTTGGAAGAAGAAAAAGTGATTCCAGTCAATACGTTCAAAGAAGAAGAGGAAGAAGAAAAACCAAAAACTCAAGAACTGGAAATTACCAATGAAGAAAAACACGACATAGTTGAAGAAGTTGTAAAACCATTAGAACTAGTTGAAATAGTAGAAGAAGTAAAACCAGTTGTTCTTTCCACGGAAGATAACGGAGTACAATTCACAGTTGAAAAAGTAGAAGAGAAAGAACAAGAACTAACGCCAGAACAAATTGCTGCAGCACTAGTTGATCAAGTGGGTGAATACGATCCAACTTTGGATTTAGGAACCTACCAATTTCCTCCAATCGATTTATTAGAAAATTATGGCGGTTCTAAAGACATAGTAATAAATACGGAAGAGTTAAATGCCAACAAAGACCGAATTCTTAAAACGCTTAGTGATTACGGAATTGAAATAGATAAAATTAAAGCAACCGTTGGTCCAACTGTAACACTTTACGAAATTATTCCAGCAGCTGGAGTTCGTATTTCTAAAATTAAAAACTTAGAAGACGATATTGCATTGTCTCTTTCCGCATTAGGAATTCGAATCATCGCACCAATTCCAGGAAAAGGAACAGTAGGTATTGAAGTTCCAAACTTAAATCCAGAAATGGTTCCAATGAGAACACTCATTGCATCCGAAAAATTTCAGAACACAACAATGGATTTACCAATTGCATTAGGTAAAACTATTAGTAATGAAACATTCATAACGGATTTAGGAAAAATGCCCCATTTGCTAATGGCGGGTGCAACCGGACAAGGTAAATCTGTTGGATTAAATGCTGTATTGGTTTCATTGCTTTACAAAAAACATCCTTCACAAATTAAATTTGTATTGGTCGATCCTAAAAAAGTGGAGTTAACCTTATTCAATAAAATTGAACGTCACTTTTTAGCGAAACTTCCTGATAGTGCCGAAGCAATTATTACGGATACAAAAAAAGTAATTCATACACTTAACTCTTTGTGTATTGAAATGGATCAGCGTTACGATTTATTGAAAGAAGCAGAAGTAAGAAACATAAAAGAATACAACACAAAATTTATTGCTCGTAAATTAAATCCGAATAACGGACATAAATTTTTGCCATACATAGTTTTGGTGGTGGATGAGTTTGCTGATTTGATTATGACAGCAGGAAAAGAAGTGGAAACACCGATTGCCAGATTGGCGCAACTTGCTAGAGCGATTGGTATTCATTTAATTATTGCTACTCAACGTCCGTCAGTAAATATTATCACTGGAACTATCAAAGCCAACTTCCCAGCACGGATTGCTTTTAGAGTTACATCCAAAATTGATTCACGTACCATTTTAGATTCTGGTGGAGCCGACCAGCTAATTGGCAGAGGTGATATGCTGCTTTCAACCGGAAACGATTTAATTCGTTTGCAATGTGCATTTGTTGATACTCCAGAAGTAGATAAGATTTGTGACTTTATTGGAAGTCAACGCAGTTACCCAACTGCCTTTATGTTGCCAGAATATGTGGATGAAACAGGAGAAGGAAGTGGTAAAATGGATGATCCATCTGAAAGAGATGCCTTGTTTAATCAAGCTGCCGAAATAGTAGTTTCTACTCAACAAGGTTCCGCGTCTTTATTGCAACGTAGACTTAAGTTGGGCTACAACCGAGCAGGTCGAATAATTGATCAATTAGAGTCTGCTGGAATCATTGGCCAGTTTGAAGGTTCAAAAGCCCGCGAAGTACTTATAAAAGATATGTTATCTTTGGAACAGTTTTTGAATAAGCAGGAATAGGGGACTGGTTAACGAAGTAATTAGTTGACTTGGTCGCTAAC
>CAMCUO010000086.1 GCA_945879015.1 Chitinophaga pinensis
TATCCAAATGCATGTTCATTTTTTACAACACTATAATAGTCTCCAATAATGGAATAAGTTTCCCAATATTCAGGATTACTTTTTATGAAATTACTAATTATTTTCTCATCTATGGCATATTTCAATTTATGCTTATGTGCAATTTGAAAGGCCTCTTTCATTAACTTCCAAGCTTTAAACTTTGCAAACTCCTTTGAATACAAAAAATTATCCGCTGGAATATTCAATTCCTTATCATATAATTCTTTTTTTGTTTTTAATCCAGATGCCTCGGCAAATACTTTGTTTAAATCGTAGCAAACATATTGTCCGAGTTGAAAGGGGTTTGTGGAAATCCAGACTTGCAATTTAGCCGGTTTGAATATTACGGAGTGATGCGCAATCAATTGATTTAGGGCTTTTTCGTTCCCCATTCCAATATCTTTTCCACCCATTCCTTTTTGGTTTCTCAAAATCGCTGCAGCATCTTTTACGGAAATTTTTGGCGTTTCATTTACAAGTTCCGTTAAATGTTTCAAACGATAATTGGATGAACTTTTTTCGATATTACTTTGATTTATTAAATCAGTTGCAAACGCTTTTCCTTGATAATGATTTGCACAAATAATGTAATCCGAATTTTCTGAATTATATAGTTCTGTTTTGGAAGGCGTTTTTTCAATGGTTACAGTTTTATTATCTTCCAATGAACCAATTAAAATAGATTCAGAGACAAATGTTTTTCGTTTTTGAGCAATCGCATAAGCTTCATCAATGTTTTTTGCGTATTGCAATATTTCTCTTGCTAAAATAGAAATTGGAGTCGCTGCAGCAGTTGGAATTTCTGATTTAGATGCATTAATTGTTACTGTCAATCCTTTTTCATTCATTCCGGAAACCGTTCCTATCATTCCAGCCCAAGAAATCATCATTAGTTTATAGCCATCTTTTGGTTTTACAAAATTGATAAGTTTATCTTCTGCGAAAACATCACCCACATAAAAATCAAAATTTCTTCCAATCAATAACGCACCATCATCTGTTTTATCCGCCCAAGCGCCAAAAGCAGTACAACCAACCGTCATGTTTTTATCCTGCAAAGCATGACCAATATCGTGTGCAGCATGGTAATTCAACATTCTGTAATATTTCGGACCAATAAAATCAAACTGGTCGGAAGCCGAAAGTGATTCTCCATAAATTTCCAATTTATATTCTTCAGGAATGTATTTATCCAAATTTCTATTGAAAAAAGCAATGAAAAATTTAAGGTAATTCAACATTCCCTGAGAAGGAATCATCTCTTTAATCTGGTCGACAAAAGCTATTTCTTGCTTTTCGGCAAGTTCTTTATTTAGTTTACCTTCTATCACCCCACGCTCAAATCCATCACCTTCCAAATAAATTTCCCACAAACCTGTTTCGCTTTTTTTAATCCAATTATTCTTTAGAGTATAAAAATCTGGTGAAATGTCAGTCCGATTTAAACTTAAAACAGATAAATCATTAGGAACAGGTGTAGGAATGGTAACCGTAATTATGAACCAAACCAATAAAATGAGCAGCACATCCATTACCACAAAAAAGGAGTAGAATAACCAGCGGGCAAGTCGTATGAGAATATTCATTATCATTAATATCAGAGTAAAGATAACAATTATAGTAGTTTCAGAGCATTGATTTTTTAAGCAATTTATGCATTTTGTTGTCAAAATTTAGTATTTTTAGTTCTCCTCTTTGAAAGGAAAACTATTCTATGACTGACAACTTTAATTTTGAGGATATTCGTCCGTATTGTGACAATGAAGCACGCGGAGTAATGCGCAGATTGCAGCACGACCCATTGTTTATGAAGTTGGTGAACCATCTTTGGCCAACCATGACAGAGGAAGAAGCCTTTGCTAAAGCTGATAAAGTGACTAGTAATATGGCCTTTCAGCTCGAATTTATGCATCAAGCAATTCGTGTGATTGTTTCCCGTTCTTCCACCGGATTGACCTGTAGCGGATTTGAAAATGTAGATCCTAAGCAAGCCTATTTATATATTGCCAATCATCGTGATATTCTTCTTGATTCAGCTATTCTTCAAATTTTATTGGTGGAACATGGTTTTGAAACAAGTGAAATAACTTTTGGGGACAACTTAATGCAAGGGGGATTCATTACAGATTTCGGGAAATTGAACCGCATGTTTACAGTTTTGCGTGAAGGGAATAGTCGCGAATTGTACGAAATCTCTCAAAAATTGTCTGCTTACATTCGTCACACTATCACTAAAAAAAATGTTTCTGTATGGATTGCTCAACGAAATGGGCGAACAAAAGATGGAAACGATATCACACAAACAGGTTTAATTAAAATGTTAAACATGAGTGGTGGAAAAAACTTTTCGGAAAGTATTAAGAATTTAAAAATTGTTCCGTTGAGCATCTCTTATGAATATGAACCTTGTGATGATTTAAAAGTTCAAGAGCAATATTTATCTTCACTTCATTCAAAATACATGAAAGCGCCAGGGGAAGACTTAAATAGTATTCTTACTGGAATATTGCAACCAAAAGGCAGAATACACATGTCAGTTGGAAAGCCAATTGAAAACGAATTGACTGAAATTGAAAAAATTGGAAATGAAAACGAAAAAATAAAATCTTTGGTAAATATTATAGACGAACAATTGTATTCCAACTACAAACTTTGGCCTATAAACTATATTGCTAGCGACATTGCCAACGAATCAACTGAGTTTAGTTCACATTATTCCGAAAAAGAGAAAGAGGATTTTATTAATTACATCATGCAAAAAACAAAAAAATTAACAGGTGATGAACAATCACTTTTCAATTTATTTATCACTATGTATTCCAATCCTGTAAAGACAAAAAAAATGTCTGCTTTAAGTCAATAGAAAATAAAACAATTTACTCCACATTAAAAAAGCATTTTTTCAAAGATCGGAATATGATTCCATTGAAAGAAGGAGAAAAAAATGTGAAAATATATAAGAAGTAGAAAAAGGGAGCGGTGGTTAAATAAATTTGCATTTCGGAAGTTAAAAAGAAGAGTTAAATATTTAGTACTAATAGATTATGAAATTAGAAAATTACGCTTCCGGAAAATGGATTTCAGGAGATGGCGAAGGCCAGGCATTATTCAATGCTATTACTGGTGAACAAATAACTACTGCTAGTAGCAAAGGATTGGATTTTGGTGAAATGATGAATTATGCCCGAAAGGTGGGCGGACCCGCATTGCGTAAAATGACTTTTCAAGAAAGAGGCTTAATGTTGAAAGCATTAGCCATGCACCTTCAAGATAAAAAAGAATCTTTTTATAAAGTGAGTTGGGCAACTGGCGCAACTCGAACAGATAGTTGGGTAGATATTGAAGGCGGTATAGGAAATTTATTTACTTACGCTAGTTTACGTAGACAATTTCCAAATGAAACTTTTTGTTTGGATGGCGACACAGCAAAACTTAGTAAAAATGGAACTTTTATCGGACATCATATTTGCGTTCCGAAAGAAGGCGTTGCTATTCATATAAATGCATTCAACTTTCCTGTTTGGGGAATGTTAGAAAAAATTGCAGTGAATTTATTAGCTGGTGTTCCGGCAATTGTAAAACCTGCAACAGTTACTTCATTTTTAACTGAAGCAGTTGTAAAAGAAATTGCAAAATCTAAAATTTTACCAGAAGGAGCATTACAACTTATCTGTGGAAGCGCAAACGGAATTTTAGATCATGTAGAATCACAAGACATTGTAACATTTACTGGTTCTGCAAGCACAGGAATGATGTTGAAATCTCATCCACGTTTGATTCAAGAAGCCGTGCCATTTAACATGGAAGCCGATTCATTAAACTGTTGTGTGCTAGGAACAGATGCTGTTCCAGGAACTGCAGAGTTTGATATTTTTATTAAAGAAGTTCAACGAGAAATGACAACAAAAGCTGGACAAAAATGTACAGCCATTAGAAGAATTATTGTTCCAGAAAAATTAGTTGAAGATGTTCAAATAGCTTTAGGAAAAAGATTAGCAACAACAATTATTGGTGATCCAAATGTGGAAGGAGTTCGAATGGGAGCTTTAGCTGGAAAATCTCAATTAAAAGAAGTTGCAGAAAAAGTAATGCTATTATCCAAAACACAAGAAATTGTTTTTGGTGATATGGAAAAATTTGAAGTAACAGGAGCGGATAAAAATAAAGGTTCATTCATGTCGCCCATTTTATTCTTAAATAAAGATCCGTTCAAGTTTCAGGATTGCCATAATTTAGAAGCATTTGGACCAGTAAGTACAATTATGCCCTACAAAACAATTGCTGATGCGATTGAATTAGCGAAAATGGGGAAAGGTTCACTGGTTTGTTCCATCATAACGGGTGACGACAAAATAGCGAAAGAATTTGTTATCGGAGCGGCATGTATGCATGGAAGAATTTTAGTATTGAATGCTGATTGCGCAAAAGAAAGTACTGGCCATGGTTCACCAATGCCCTTGCTGACACATGGCGGCCCGGGTCGTGCTGGTGGCGGAGAAGAGATGGGTGGTAAACGAGGTGTTTTTCATTATTTACAGCGTACAGCAATTCAAGGTTCTCCAACAACATTAACAAATATCACTAACAATTATCAATACGGAAGTAAATATATCTTAAGTGATATTCACCCATTCAAGCGCTATTTTGAAGAATTAGTAGTTGGTGAAACATTGATTACTGAAAAACATATAGTGACTTTAGAAAATATTGAAGCTTTCGCAGAATTAAGTGGAGATAAATTTTATGCACACATGGATGCGAATTCTTTAGAAGGCACAATTTTTACAGGAAGAGTTGCCCATGGTTATTATATTTTGTCGAAAGCTGCTGGTTTATTTGTTGACGCGCCCAAAGGCCCTGTATTATTAAACTATGGAGTGGATGAATGCAGATTTACAAAACCTGTTTATCCTGGAGCTGAAATTGGTGTTCGATTTACTTGCAAAGAAAAAATAGAACAGGAGAAAAAATCGGAAGAAGATATTGCAAAAGGAATTGTAAAATGGTTAGTTGACGTTTATGATGAAACAGGAGATACAGTTGCCATTGCTACTATTTTAACAATGGTAAAAAAGAAAAATCAATACAACTAATAAAATTATTTTGAAATTTCACCGTTCATTAAAAAAAGCAGAAAGAAATATAAGATTCCATAAGGCATACAAAGCGTATACAGGGCTTCTTGCTCCCACTGAAATATATTGATAAAAGTTTGAATAGATTAAAAAATGATATAAATTATCGAAATGGAGACTATGCTAAGAGAATACAGCGTTCACTTTTACCTACAGAAAAGTACATTCAAAAGCAGATTAATCGTTTAAAAAGCAAAAACTGATGTTGCTATTTAATATAGTCTAGCTATATTAATTTTTAATAACTTATTGCATATCAAATACTTAAGTAAATTACTCTGATTTTGCATTAATCAGCAAATTTGCCAATTAATCTATAATTTGTTAGCAGTCATAGGCATGTTAGAGACAATTGTCTAAATAATTAACTGAAAACAAGTCAGTTAAGCAATTAATCGTACATTTGTACTCCATCAATTATAAACATCATGTTTGAGATTTTAAAAAGTTTTGAATCAAAGTATGGTCACCTTAAGAAAAAAGGTTTGACTATTGAAGGATTGGCAATGGTTGATGTGAAGAAAAAGAAACATGTCATTAAAATCAGTAGACCATTGATTTTTGATAATCGTCAGTTACCAAAGAAATTTGAAGGCTTAGATATCAAAACAAATATCAAACTGACTGATGATATGCCAACTGAGTTTAAAGTTGATCGTACTCAACCAGATTGGCACAAAACACAATACATTTGGGCTCCTGAGCGTTTCGAGAAATATGTTAATCGTTGTGAAAAAGAATTAAAATCACAATTGAATAGCCCTCTAATGACAAAACAAGATTTATTGGACGCTTTATGCTTCGGTAATTTTGAAGAGCACAAACTAAAAAGCTTACAATTAATCAAAGAAGGTAAATTGCCAGCTTATCACGAAAACTAATTGAATTAATATAAGGGTTAAACAATAGTTTAATTGAGTCCCGCAGTAATATGCGGGACTTTTTTATTTTCATATATTTACATAAAATACAATTAACCAATATATTATTTCTTTTCATGGAAGGACATATCAACTCAAATATTGCAAGCGGAATTGCAACCATCACTTTTTTTCATCCTCAAAGTAATTCTATGCCAGGCGTTTTACTTCGTCAGCTTGCTGAAGAAATTACAAAAGCTGGCAAAGATGATAATGCTAAAGTAATTGTATTACAAAGTGAAGGCGACAAAGCATTTTGCGCTGGAGCATCATTTGATGAATTAATTTCTATTAAAGATTTAGAAACAGGAAAAAAATTCTTTTCTGGATTTGCAATGGTGATAAATGCCATTCGTACTGCACCAAAATTTGTAATTGCACGTGTACAAGGAAAAGCTGTTGGTGGTGGAGTTGGAATTGCATCTGCTGCTGATTATACTTTAGCCGTTGATTCATCTTCAATTAAATTAAGTGAACTTGCCGTTGGTATCGGACCATTTGTCGTTGGACCAGCAGTTGAAAGAAAAGTAGGAACTTCCGCATTTACATCTTTATCAATAAATGCAACCGAATGGCAAACCGCTGAATGGGCAAGAGAAAAAGGATTGTATGTAGAACTTTATAAAACAACACAAGAATTAGATGCAGCAGTTTCTGCTCTAGCTGATAAACTTTCAAAATCCAATCCAGAAGCAATGGCAATGCTTAAAAAAATATTCTGGAGAGGAACGGAAAATTGGGACACACTTTTAATTGAACGTGCAGAAATGAGTGGCAAGCTTGTTCTTTCGGAATTCACTATCAACGCTATCAATAAATTCAAAGCGAAAGCATAGGGATTGAAAATTAAAAATTGGAAGATTGGAAGATTATAATTTTATAGTTAAATAAATTCACAAACGAAAATGTTACATCTGGCGTCACACTGAGCGTAGTCGAAGTGCACAGGGCGATAAGAATATTTAAGAACTATAATTTTAGTTAATTAATGCAAACCCGCTTAAACAAATACATCAGTGATACCGGAACTTGTTCCAGACGTGAAGCTGATAAGTTAATCGAACAAGGTCGTGTTACTGTTAATGGAAAAGTTCCTGAACTTGGAACAAAAGTTTCGGATGAAGATGTAATCACCATCGACTTAAAACCATTAAAGTCAAAAGAGAAACTGATTTACATCGCATTTAATAAACCTCCTGGAATTACTTGTACTACCGACTTAAAAGACAAAGACAATATTATTGAATTTATCAATCATCCTAAAAGAATTTTCCCAATTGGCAGATTAGACAAACCATCCGAAGGATTAATTTTTTTAACAAATGATGGCGATATCGTAAATAAAATTTTACGTGCTGGTAATAATCATGAGAAAGAATATTTGGTAATGGTGGACAAAACAATTGAGTCTGACTTTATCCAGAAAATGGGAAACGGAGTCGACATTGGAGATGCCGTTACGAAAAAATGTTTTGTAAAACAGGAAGCAGATAATAAATTCAGAATTATTTTAACACAAGGGTTGAACCGACAAATCAGAAGAATGTGTGATGCATTGGATTACAAAGTTTACAAACTTCAGCGAATCCGAATCATGAATGTAACTGTCAATGGAATTAACAATGGTGGATGGAGATATTTGACGAGTGAAGAAATGAATACGATTAATAAGCTTGTTGAAAATTCGAGCAAAACGGAAGAAGCATCGTTGATTGATGATGTGGAGGATTAAGGATTGAGGATTACGATTACGAAGCGTCATTGCGAGTCACGCTCCGAGAATCGGGGCGGGATGTGGCAATCTCTTCTTAATGTTGACTTTTCTGCTCATCGTGAGAGATTGCCACATCCCGCGAAAATGCGGGACTCGCAATGACGTATAGAACTATAATTCAATTACAATAAAATTATGACCGATAACAAACTATTCAACATCTTTCTAAAAGTAGGTTTTGCCGAAGGAATCTCCTTCCTTATTTTACTTTTCATAGCAATGCCTCTAAAATATTTTATGGCAATGCCAATGCCTGTAAAGATTGTAGGAATGGCTCACGGAGTTTTGTTTATAGGATTCTGTATCTTGCTTTTAATGGCAACAATAAAATATAAATGGTCTATAAAAATGGCGATCATCGGATTTCTATTATCCTTTTTGCCGTTTGGAACATTTTATCTGGAAAGAATTTTGAAAAAGGAAATGTAGTTATAGTCCGCCACAGTCGTAGGGCAACTTTTCCAAAGTTCGAAACTTTGGAAAAGTTAATATTACTCACAGATTCGTAATATTCGTTTTATTCGCTATCCGTAACTTACTTCGAAACTTCCATTTTAATTTTTCTCCCCTTTATCTTTTCCTCTTTCACCAAACGAAGCAGAACATCAATCTTATCTCGTTTCACAGCAGCATACGAAGAAAAATCTAACACTTCAATTAAACCTAATTCATCTTTTTGTAATTTTCCTTTTTGCATTAGCATTCCAACAATATCCATTTTGTTGATTTTGTCTTTTTTCCCAGCAGCTATGTACAGTGTAGACCAAGGTGTGTTTTCAGGAATTTTGTTTGCTGATGATAATTTTTCTTTCGGAGGCGTATCTTTAATAAATGCTGGAACAAATTCTTCTGCTCCTAAAAGCAAATAAGATGTTCCTTTCGCATTCATACGTGCTGTTCTTCCATTACGATGAATAAATACATCTTCAGTATGAGGCAATTGAAAATGAATAATATTTTGTATTTCTGGAATATCCAAACCGCGTGAAGCTAAATCAGTAGTTACCAAAATTTGATTTGTTCCGTTTCTGAATTTTATCAATGCTCTTTCTCTGTCCTCCTGCTCCATCTTTCCGTGAAATGTTCCGTGATAAAGTCCTTTTTCCAAAAGCAAAGCACTTATTCTGTCTACTGCATCTCTGTGATTACAAAAAACCAATGTGGCTGTATTGCCCAGCTGACAAATCAAAGAAAACAATGTGTCAATTTTATCTTTTGTATCCGATTGAATCACTTTCAATTTTAAACCTTCTGCTTTCACAGGAGTTTTACTTAAAAAATTTAATTCAACAGGATCTTTTAGTCCTGCAAACTCCGGAATGCTTTTCATCTTTGTTGCAGAAGTAAGCATTCTGGTTTTTAAATTTTTCAGATGATAAATGATAAACGACATGTCTTCCTGAAATCCGAATTCCAAGGCTTTATCAAATTCATCTAAAACCAAAGTATGAATTGTAGCAGT
>CAMCUO010000087.1 GCA_945879015.1 Chitinophaga pinensis
TTAATGAAGCATGATAAGAAAAATGAAAAAGGAGATATTAATTTTTCTCTTTTGTCAGCCATCGGAAAATGTGAAATAAATAAAAAAGCAAAAGCAGATCAAATTATAGAAGCATTAAAATATTATTCGGTACAAGTTAAGTTAATCAAATGATGAAATATACTATATCGCATCCTACAAAAAAACTAGTTGGAACTATTGAATTGACTGCTTCAAAAAGCGAAAGTAATAGAGCTTTAATTATTCAAGCACTGTGCTCCGAAAAATTTGAAATAAAAAATTTAGCTACAGCTCAAGATACTAAAACGCTTAATAAAATTCTTAGTTCGATTGTCACCCAGAGCGCGACTGAAAGTCGGTCATCCCGAGCGGAGTCGAGGGACGAAGGGGAAACAATAGATGTTGGTGCCGCTGGAACAACTATGCGTTTTTTAACGGCCTATTTTGCAACTAAAATTGGAACAAGAACTCTTACAGGTTCTGATAGAATGAAAAAACGTCCAATCGGAATTCTTGTAAATGCTTTACGAGATTTAGGGGCACATATTCAATATTTAGACAAGGAAGGATTTCCTCCATTAAAAATTACTGGCAAATCATTAAAAGGTGGAGAAATTGAAATGGATGGAAATGTAAGTAGTCAGTTTATTTCAGCACTATTAATGATTTCTCCAGAATTTCAAAACGGATTAGCAATTAAGTTTAAAGGAAATGTGACGTCTCGTCCTTATATAAATATGACATTAAATATGCTGGAGGAATTTAGAGTATATGGTCAATGGCACGACAACTATATTTCTGTTAGTAAACAAAATTATCACAAAAAAAGTGAAGCAGATTATGCGTATCAAGTAGAAGCAGATTGGAGCGCATCATCCTATTGGTATGCAATGGTGGCTTTAAGTGAAGAAGCAGATTTAACTATCAAAGGTTTAAAAAATCCAAGTTTACAAGGTGATGCTATTCTTGCTGATGTGTTTACTTTTTTCGGAGTAAAAACAGAATTTATTTCTGATGGAATTCGAATAACAAAAAACAGAATTAAAGATGAACATTTTGGTTTCGATTTTTCTGATTGTCCAGATTTAGCACAATCAGTGGCAGTTGTAGTAAGTGCTTTGAATATTCCTGCATTATTTAATGGTTTGCAAACTTTGCGAATAAAAGAAACAGATAGGATAGAAGCATTAAAAACGGAATTAAAAAAAATCGGAACAGAAGTAGAGATATTAAACGAAAATAGTATCAAAATTACACCAACAACGATTAAGCAACAACTAATAACCATTAATACTTACGATGATCACCGCATGGCAATGGCATTTTCGTCTTTAGCGATGAAGATGAAAGAAATTACAATTGAAAACCCAGAAGTAGTAAAAAAATCCTACCCTAATTTTTGGAACGATTTAAAAAGTTTGGGATTTGTTGTGAAAGAATCTTAAAACATAAATTTATCACAACAAAAAACACAGTAAATAAAAAATCTGCGTTCCTGTCTTTTCATTTTAGATGACGAAAATTATATTCGTTTACTCACATAATTAAATCTCCAAAGCAAAAACACAGCAGCTATTGTTAGCCCTAGCGACAATCCATACCAAATACCTTCAACACCCAAATGCATTTGAAATCCAAAAACATAACTCATTGGTAAACCAATCGCCCAATAAGCAATAAGTGTAATAATTGTTGGAATTTTTACATCTTTTACTCCACGTAAAGCTCCTAACCCTACTACTTGAATTCCATCACTTATCTGAAAAAATGCTGCGATTACAATTAATGAAGTTGCAATAGAAATTACATTTGATTCTTTACTAAATAATGTGGGCAAATAATGTTGAAGCAAAATAAATAAAATGGCCATCAAACTCATAAATGCTAATACCATTACAAAGGCACTAAATCCAGCAGTTCTAACTCCTTCTCTGCTTTTTAAGCCCAATTGATTTCCAACTCTCACAGATGCGGCAGCTGATAATCCACTAGCCATCATGTAGGTGCTTGCTGCAATACTTAATGCGATTTGGTGTGCTGCTTGTGCATCCGGACTAATCCAACCTATCATAACAACAGCAAATGCGAATGCTCCAACTTCAAATACCCATTGCAATCCAGATGGAATTCCAATGCCAAGAATCTTTCTGGTTAGTTTTTTCGAGACGTTCCTAAATGTAAACCCTTGCCAATAAATTTTAAAATGTTTGTTATAATACACATAATAAAACATCGCTAAAGCCATAATAACTCTAGAAATAAAACTAGCCCAACAGGAGCCCATCAAGCCCATTTCAGGAAAACCCCAATGCCCGAAAATCATTAAGTAATTTAATAAAACGTTCAATAAGTTAGCACCTATGGTAATTAGCATGGCAATTCTAGTGAAAGAAAGGCCTTCTGTAAACTGTTTAAATCCTGAAAAAATACAAAGAGGAATCATTCCTAACATCATTACATTTAAGAATGGAATGGCTAAATCAACTACTTCTTGTTTTTGATTGAAAAGATTTAAAACAGGGGAAATAGCAATAAGTAATGCAAAAAGCAAAATTCCCAAAATGGTATTGATAATGATGCTGTGTTTTAATAATGCAGCATTCTCAGAATGATTTTTTGAGCTATCTGCAGCAGCAACCAAAGGAGTAATTCCATAAGAAACACCCAAACCGAAAACTAAAACCAAGGTATAAAGACTATTAGACAAAGCAACAGCAGCCTGTTCAATGGTTCCAATTTGTCCGACCATTGCCGTATCAACAACGCCAACCATAATATGGCCTAATTGGCTTATCACTACAGGGTATGCGAGTAAAAAGGTGGCTTTGTAACTGTTAATGTAATTGGCGGAAAATAAATTTGACATAAGGCTGCAAAGATAATTGAATCTTAAGAACTATTATTCTCTTTAACTATAAAGGTTATAAATGATTGGTATTTATGAACAGGATGCAACCTCGAATGCTAAAAAAGCATCTTCTTTTTATTACAAATCATCTTAACTTTTATTACATTTGCATTTGTAATTTAATGACCTATATATCAGGAACTTAAAAATGAAAAAAATTTTTTTCTCTTTCTCTTTTATTTTAACAATTTCTTTGCAAGGTTTTGCTCAAACGACTAAAATTCCTGCTACAAATACTAAAGAGTATGAGGTAATGAAGTCTGAAGGGAAGATCCCTTCAGGTACTATGTTTAAAAGTGAAAGTACTAATTTTACTCCTTCTTTCGAAGATTTAAAGCGATTAGGAGTTACACATAAAATGCCTAGCTCAGGTTGTGGTTGCTATATTACTCCAGATGGAACTTATACAGTTGCGATGGCTCCAAATGACGACTTAAGTACTGGCTTGATTGGAATTCCGTTCAGTTTCTGTTTGTACGGAACAAACTATACTACACTTTTCATAAACAATAATGGAAACGTATCTTTTGGTTCAGCTTACGGAACATTTTCTTCATTCCCATTTCCTGATCCAGGTTATGTAATGGTTGCTCCTTTTTGGGGAGATGTTGATACACGAGGAACAGGTGTTGTTTATTATAAAATTACGCCTACAGCATTGTATGTGAATTGGGAAGCTGTTGGATATTATAGCACAATGACAGATAAAGTAAATAGTTTTCAATTGATAATTACAAATGGTTCTGACCCAGTTTTACCTGTAGGAAATAATATTGCTTTCTGTTATGGGGATATGCAATGGACTACTGGTGCTGCATCAATGGGAGTAGGTGGTTTTGGTGGAACTCCTTCTACAGTGGGTGTTAATCAAGGTGCTCCTGGATTAAACTATATTCAAATTGGACGTTTCGACCAGCCAGGTGCTGCTTATGATGGTGGTTATGGTGCAAACGATGGAGTTAGTTGGTTAGACAATCAATCTTTTTATTTCAACTCTTGTTCTGGAAATAACATTCCTCCTATTGTCAGCATTACTCCGCCATTATTGAGTGGAGGTGGAGCTTGTGATACTTTAAAACTTTGCGGAGCTGGTGATACACTGGTTGTAAGTGCATTGTTTTTATCTCCCGAAATAGGACAAATTACCAATATTGTGGTGAATCTTCCTGCTGTTCCCGGATTTTCAGTTTTAAGTAATACCCCTGGAAATTCTGCTACTGCAGAAGTGCAAATTATTGCATCAGCTGCAAATGCTGGACTACAAACAATACAATTTATTGCGACCGATGATGGCATTCCTGCTGGTGTTACAACAGTTAACTTAAATGTTTTTATTGATACTACCGGACTCGCAGCATTTAATCCTCTAATTTCCGGAATACTCGATTTTTGTGACGGTGATAGTACAACTCTAAGTATTGCTCCCACAACGTTTGATAATTATATTTGGAACAATGGCTCAACAAGTTTTTCTATTGTTGCAAATTCAACCGGCCAATATTGGTGTACAGCCAGCGAAAATGGTTGCTTCAAAACTATTTTAGTAGATGTAGTTGAGCATCCAAATCCTACTCCTGAAATTATTGGAACTTTGTTTACTTGTTTTACAAATACAACTGATTTAACTGTTGATTCAACTGGTTTATATGCCAATTATTTATGGTCGAATTCAAGCACAAACGATTCGATTTTTGTATTGAGCGGAACTTATTTTGTTACAGTTACCGATTCGTTTGGATGTGTTGGAACTTCTCCTCCAGTAGTGGTTATTAATGCTAATCCAGCTGTTACAATCACAGGTGCAATTCCATTTTGTCCAGAAGGCAGTATCACTTTAAATGCAGTTCCTACAATACCTGCAGGAGCAAGTTATTTGTGGTCGAATGCAGATAATACTTCTTCTACAGTAGTAAATAGTGCTGGACAAGTTATTGTAACCGTTACTTATAGCAATGGCTGTAATGCAGCTGATACAATTACTTTAACAGAATATGATTCACCAATTGCAAATTATACTAGCAATCCTTTTGGAACATCTAACCCAGCTTCTGTTGTGAATTTTACCGATTTATCAACTATTGCTTCTGGAACTATTAGCTGGGTTTGGAATTTTGGTGATAGTCTTGGAGTTCAGTCTACATCACAAAATCCATCACATATTTATGGAGCAGATGGAACTTATCCTGTAATTCTTGCTGTTCAAAGCAACAATGGTTGTTGGGATACTATTTTCTTTGATTATGTCATTGTTTCTTCCATTTCAGTTCCAAATATATTTACTCCAAATGGTGATTTAGATAATGAATTTTTGGAATTTAAAAACTTAAGTTATTATCCTGGAACTTCTTTATCTATATATAATCGTTGGGGAAATAAACTTTACGAAAATGCTGATTACCAAAATAATTGGAAAGGTGATGGACAAAGTGATGGTGTATATTATTTTGTGTTAGAAAATTCAAAATTTAAAAACCCGATAGCCGGTTTCTTTCAGATAGCCAGATAAAAAAATCTTTTATAAAAATCCTGCTAAGAAATTAGCAGGATTTTTTATTTGAATAAGTAAGATTTTTAGGCTTTAAATTGCTGCAAGGCTCATTTTTAATATAAATGATATAATCTATTGGGTTAGGTTAAGTGTAATTTTTATTTTTTTAGTCTTTCTTCATTTTTTCGAACTCTTTTGTAAATGAATTGGAGGTTTTCACCATTTTAAGAAACTATTTAACAAAGTAATATTATCTTGAAGCTAAAGGCGAGTATATATTCAAAATAAATTTTGAAGAAGATTCCTTTTTATACAATTGTATTATTTTTCTAGGTTACTGAGGCTTGTATTTCTTAAGCGGACATTAATGATTAAAAAGGTAAATAGATTATTCGCTTTAAAATTTTATTAGTACTGTTAATCCAGGATTTCTTTTAAATTCAATGGAGCCTTTAATCTGTCGAACAAAAATATTTACTAATTTAAAACCAAGTGTTTTCGATTTTAACAAATCTATATCTTCTGATAATCCTGGACCATCATCAGAAATTTGCAAACAATTTTTTTGATTTAAATTTTTCAGCTCAGTATATATATTTAAATCGTTATTATTTTTTATAGCATACTTCAATGAATTGGCAATTAATTCGTTTACAATAAAGCCAATTGGCATTGCAAATTTGAAGTCTACAATTATTTCTTCCATATTGAAATGTGGAATTATTGTTTCATTTGCATTACGTTTTTTTAACAAATTTTTAACTAAATCTTGGATATAATCTTTCAAATTAATTTGTTTAAAATTAGAAGAAGCATATAGTTTTTCGTAAATTAAAGCCATTGTTGAAATTCTGTTTTTTATTTCAGAAAGATTGCTTATGACTTTGATGTCAGTATTATTTCTCTCTTGCAACTCAATTAATCCAGCAATTAATGCTAAATTATTTTTTACACGATGATTTACTTCACCTAAAAGTGTTTCTTTTTCCTCCAAAGAATTAGACAAGCGTAACTCCTGGTCTTTAAATCTAGTAACATCAACTCCATATCCAATAACAAATTTATCATACGGATGATAACGTCTTTCTTTATATTTTGTTACCCCAGCATTATTTTTCTGAGAATCCAGCCAGTGTGTTTGATTTTTAGATGTAATTGCCTGATTAAATTTTTCTCTTCTCTGATCGGCAGAATCGGTAGAAATCCCTTTAAATTTTGCATAATCAAAATCATCTTTCCCAATCAGAAAATCCCTTATTTCATCACTTTTAATCGCTTCTTTGTTCAAAAATAAATATTTATGTTGTTCGTCAAATACAGCAATATCAACAGGGATATTATTTAGAATGTTTTCGTAAAATTGTTTTTGTTTTAAAATGGCTTCTTCCTTTAATTTTAATTTGGTGGATTCATAACGAATAGCAATGTACTGAAATGGCTTACCATTTTCCATAAAAGGAACGATGGTAGTTTCTACATAATATTCTGATCCATCTTTAGCCTTGTTTTTAATTTCACCTTTCCAAATAGCCCCGGATGAAATTGTTTGCCACATGTGTTTAAAAAAATCGTTTGAATGGTATTTTGAATTAACGATATTATCATTAGCTCCAATTAATTCGTGTTGCGAATATTTAGAAATTTCGCAAAATTTATCATTAGCATACGTTATAATTCCGTTAACATCAGTAATACTAACTATGGCTGATTCATCAAGGGCTGTTTTATAATTAAGCAATTCTTGTTCCGCCAATTTTCTGGCAGTAATATCTCCCGCAATACCTGTCATTAAATAAGGAACGCCTTCTTCATTTTTAAGAACTTTTGTATTGCTAAAAATCCATTTTACTTTATTTGAACCAGTAATAATTCTATATTCTAAATTAGTATATCCAACCGTAAATAAAGCTTCCGATTCTTTTAATATTCGCTCCTTATCATCAGGATGAATAACGTCTGACCATAAATTAGGATTTGCATACCAATTTTCTAATGGCATTTCATATAACGCAACGGCAGATTCACTAACATAATTTAATTTAAAATCAGGTAAAATTACTCCCCAAACACTTTCGTTTAAAGCGCCCATCACTTGCTCCAATTTATTAGCTGTTTCTTGAAATGTAAACGAAACATTAGTATTAGCAATAATATCAGCAATTGCTTTGGAAAACGCAACATCTTCATTTGACCACTTAATTTTTTCACCTACATGCTCAATGCAAATTACTCCCCAAAGTATGTTATTTATTTTAATGGGAATATCTAACATTGAATTAATGTTTAGCGGTGTTAAATAAGAGGCTGATAATTCTTTGGTAAATTCATTTTGATGCGCATCGCTTGCATTAATTATTAATTGAGTTTTTATGCCATTAAAATACTTTGGAAAATCTTTTTCAAAAATCTCATTACCTGAGCTGTGCTCATTGGCATCACAATCAAAAAAATCTTCACAAATAATACTATGTCCGGTGTAAGACCAAATACTGATTCTCTTGGAATCTAAGCATACCGAAGCGCGACTTGTAATATCTTGTAATACACTATTAAAATTAACATAACTTAAAAAATTAATTGAATTTATTTCAGTTAAATTTTTATTATGAAGTATAATTTCTTGTTGTTTAAATTCTTCGAGCTGTCTAATACGATTAATTTCTGTAACATCTTTAAAAAATGAGTTTATTTCAAGTAAGGTGTTATTTTCATGCTTGCAAATTACATTTCCTTCTATATCTATCTTTTTGCCTACTTTACTAATTAAGCTGTAAGTAACATCTAACGAGTTATGCTGACCACTGCTTAGCTCTCCAAAAAAAGACATGCAATGTTGCTGCGAATCGGGATGTATATAACTAAATATGATTGTACCTAAAACTTCTTTTAACGAATAATCCATCTTTTTAAGCCACGAATTATTTGCATACAAAATGGTTCCTTTATCATCTAAAGATGTAATTAAATCATTTGTAGTTTGCAACAAATTGCTATATTTCTTTTGCGACTCTGCAATACTTTTAAGATTTGCTTGCAACTGCTTTTGATTTTCAGCAAGTTTTTTATTTTTAATTTCTAAATCGGTTACATCTTGCTGTACAGCAATAAAATAGAGTAATTCAGCGTTATCGTCAAACACAGGATTTAATTGCACCTCTAAATAATATAACTCTCCATTTTTTTTATAATTTGTAATGGTAAGTTCAACGGGAGTTTTTGTTTGAATAGCGTTGCGCAACTGACTCGTTTTCTCTGGTTCAGTTTCGGGGCCTGTTAAAAAACTGCCGGGTGTTTTTCCTATAATT
>CAMCUO010000088.1 GCA_945879015.1 Chitinophaga pinensis
GTTCAAACTCTGCATTAATATCTGATCAATGGCTTCTTCCTTGTCGGATTGAACATTTATGATTGTTGCCGATACCAGCGCTAAGGCTGCAGGAATAATGAAGAATAATTTTCTTGAAATTTTCATATGGTTATGGATAATGAATTATACGAATTTAAGGATTTATGGTTAATTTATACGCAATAAATGATAAGCGGTTGTTTTTAGGTTTCTTTTCTATTAACAGATTACTCAAGGGGTGATTTTCCATAAATCTTAGGCAATTTTTATACCCTTTTTGCAGAATCACCATTATTGCCAGTCCCGCCCCTTCGCGGGATGTGGCAATCTCTGCCCATTGGTGGCTATTCTTCTCATCGTGAGAGATTGCCACATCCCGTCCCGAATTCTTCGGGTCGTGACTCGCAATGACGCTCCGTTTAATAATCCTTTTTCATCATGAAAATCAGTTAAATCTGCGTTCCATTTTTCCCATACTCATCAATAACGTACAAATATCCCTCTTGTTACCCAAATAAATATTATTTAACATTTTATAACAGAATATTATTTTGCTATACATTTGTTATACAAAAACATCACACCAATAAACTAACCCACAAAAAACTTCCTAAAAAAAATGTCAAAACGACTATTAGTGCTCATCTCCGGACTTGTTGCCGTTGGGATGATTTGCTTAATTGTATTCAGTAAAAAAAAATCATCTATTGGTGATACAGCTACAAACCCTGCATTTGGTGCCTACATCAATGCTTACACATCAGGAATTATTTCGAATGAATCCACTATTCGGATTTTGCTTACGAATGAAATGGAATCTCCAATTGAAATTGGAAAACCAATCGACAAAACACTTTTTGATTTTTCTCCTTCTATCAAAGGAACTACTGTTTGGTTAGACAGCAGAACCATTGAATTCCGCCCAGAGAAGCCTCTTCCAACTAATACACATTATGAAGCAGAATTTTTTCTGTCCAATATTTTAGAAGTTCCATCCGATTTTGAAACATTCGAATTCGACTTTCAAACGATGCAACAATCGTATGAAGTGTTTGTTGATCGCATGACGACTACCGACAAGAAAACCTTACGCACACAGCGTTTGGAAGGAACTCTCTCTACTGCTGATGTTGCAAATCCACAAGCAATTGAAAAAGTTTTAACTGTTTCTCAAAATGGTAAAAACCTTGTAATCACTTGGATTCACGAAGGAAGTAGAACTATTTCACGCTTTACTGTTGATGGAATTCAGCGTACCGAAAAAGCCGGAAAGGTTGAAATTTTCTGGGATGGAGATGCTTTAGGTGTTGGATTAAAAGGAAGTAAAATTGTTGACATTCCTGCACTAGGCGACTTTAAAGTCGTAGATGTAAAAGTTATTCAAAGTCCTGAACAATATGCTGTACTTCAGTTTTCCGACCCTGTACAAGAAAATCAAATACTCGATGGATTGCTTACCATCTCTGGTGGTTCTACTTCAAAATATATTATTGAAGACAATGAAGTGCGTATTTATCCTGCTGTTCGTCAAGTTGGAGCTCGCACCATTACTGCCGAATTGGGAGTTAAAAATATTTTAGGAATGCCTTTGAAAGAACGTTACGTTATGGAAGTTCTTTTTGAAGAAATAAAACCTGGTGTTGAATTAATTGGCAAAGGTTGTATTCTTCCAAACTCTAATGGTTTGATATTTCCTTTCCGTGCAGTGAGTTTAAAAGCTGTTGATGTTAAGATTTTAAAAATCTACGAAAAAAATATTCCTCAATTCCTTCAAGTAAATAATATGGAAGGAAATCGTGAGTTGAGACGAGTTGGAAAAGTTGTCTTGAAAAAAACTATTCAGCTTACTCAAAAAAGTGCAATGGATTTAGGAAAATGGAATAACTATTCCTTCGACCTTGCACAATTAATAAAAACAGAACCTGGGGCAATCTATAAAGTAATTATTTCTTTCAAAAAGGAATACTCTACATATAAGTGTGATAGTCCGGAAGCTGATAACGTGGATGAAGGAATGCAGGAGATGAGTGATGGAAAAGAAGATGATGACGAACACGAATGGGATTATTATGGCGATTACTATTATGATGATTACGAATATTACGATTATGATTACGATGATCGTGATGACCCTTGTAAAAATTCTTTCTACAGAAGCAAAGAAGTTAGCAGAAACATTCTTGCTTCCGATTTAGGACTGATTGCAAAACGTGGTACAGATGGCTCGATGAAATTTATCGTTACCAATTTAATTACCACTGCACCAATTAGCAATGCAACAGTTGAATTATACGATTATCAATTGCAAGTTTTGAAAACGCTCAAAACAGATGGTGGTGGAATGTGTGATGCAACATTTAAAAAGAAACCATTCTTGATGCTTGTGAAAAGTGGTTCACAACGTGGTTATTTAAAATTAGATGATGGTTCTTCTTTGTCATTAAGTGCATTTGATGTTTCGGGTGAAGAAGTTCAAAAAGGATTGAAAGGATTTATTTATGGCGAACGTGGTGTATGGCGACCAGGTGATACTTTGTTCTTGTCTTTTATTTTGGAAGACAAACAAAATACACTTCCTAAAAATCATCCTGTGCAATTTGAATTATTGAATCCGCAGGGACAAGTGTTTAGAAAAATGACTAAGACTGTTGGACTAAATGGTTTCTATAATTTTACTACAACAACTGAGAAAAGTTCTCCTACAGGAAATTGGACAGCTCGTGTAAAAGTAGGTGGGGCTTGGTTTACCAAGAACATCAAAATAGAAACGATTATGCCGAATCGTTTGAAAATCAAATTAACATTCCCTGGCGATAAACTTTCTGTTGCTCATAAAGATGAAAACGGAACACTGGAAGTAAAATGGTTAGTGGGAGCAATTGCAAAAGATTTGAATGCAAAAGTAGAAGTTACATTATCAGAATCGAATACTACTTTTAAAAAGTATGAAGATTATCAGTTTGATGATCAGGCCAGAAATTTTACTTCCGAAGCACAAACTATTTTTGATGGCAATACCGATCAATTAGGAAAAGCTTTGGTGAAACCTGATTTAACAGTGAACGATGCTGCTCCTGGTATGTTGAAAGCAAGTTTCAAAATTCGTGTGTTTGAAAAAGGTGGTGCATTTAGTATCGATCAATTTTCTTTACCATATTCTCCTTACGAAAGTTATGTCGGAATGAAAGTTCCTGAAGGAAATAAATTTTCGGGAATGTTGGTTACGGATACCAATCACATTTTTAAAGTTGTAACACTTAATAGTGATGGTAAACCTGTTTCGAAAAGTAAACTGAAAGTACAAGTGTACAAAGTTGGCTGGAGATGGTGGTGGGATTCTTACGATGGTGATTTGGCAAACTATGTAGGAAACGAATACAAACAGCCAATTCAAGATCAAGTAATTTCAACCGTAAATGGTAAAGGACAATTTGTTTTAAAAATCAATCGTCCTGATTGGGGAAGATTTTATGTTTGTGTAACAGATGAAGAAAGCGGACACAGAACTGGACAAACGGTTTATATCGATTGGCCAGCTTGGGCAGGAGAATCTCCAAAAGGAAATTCTGGTGCTACATTATTATCATTTAGCTCTGATAAAAAACAATACAATGTTGGTGAAGATGTGAAATTAACTATTCCATCAAGTGGAGAAGGTCGTGCATTAATTAGTATTGAAAGTGGTTCAAAAGTGATTAAAGCTTTTTGGGCAGAAACTAAAAAAGGTGAAACAACTTTCAACTTCCCGGTAACGGCCGACATGACACCAAACGTGTATGTGAACGTAACCATGGTTCAACCGCATGCACAAACTATAAACGATTTACCAATTCGTTTGTATGGTGTAATTCCAATTTCGGTGGAAAATCCTACAACACATTTAACTCCTGTTATTAAAACTCCTGATGTTTGGAAACCTGAAACAAAATCAACCGTTACAGTTTCTGAAAAAGATGGAAAAGAAATGACATATACAATTGCTATTGTAGATGAAGGATTATTGGACTTAACTCGTTTTAAAACTCCTGATCCTTGGAGCGCATTTTATGCACGTGAAGCATTGGGTGTTAAAACTTGGGACATGTTTGATATGGTAATGGGTGCTTACGGAGCTGAACTATCTCGCATCTTAGCGATTGGTGGTGATGGTGAAGCTGGAGATAAAGGTGGAAAGAAAGCCAACCGTTTTAAACCGATGGTGAAATTTATGGGTCCTTTCTTCCTTAAAAAAGGACAAACAGTTACTCACGAATTTATGATGCCGCAATATGTTGGTTCGGTTCGAACAATGGTAGTAGCAGGTTATAAATCTGCTTATGGTTCTGCAGATAAAACTACTCCTGTTCGTGATCCATTGATGATACTTGGAACATTACCTCGTGTTGTTGGTCCGGGTGAAGAAGTGGATCTTCCTGTTTCTGTTTTTGCAATGGAAAAACATGTGAAGAATGTGAAGGTGGAAATTCAAACCAATAATATGTTTACGGCTGTTGATGGAAAATCAAAATCAATTACGTTTTCAGAAGTTGGTGATGATGTGGTGAACTTTAAATTAAAAGTAAACTCTGCACTTGGAATTGGTAAAGTAAAAATTATTGCAAGTAGCGGAAATGAAAAAGCTGCATACGATATTGAAATTGATGTGCGCAATCCAAATCCGAAAGTGGTGAATGTAATTGAAACAATTATTGATGCAGGTAAAACCTGGGATAGTCCTTTCACTCCAGCAGGTATGGCTGGTACAAACAAAGGAACACTTGAATTATCAAGCATCCCTCCTATTAATTTAGGTGAACGCTTGAAATATTTAATTGAATATCCTCACGGTTGTATTGAGCAAACTACTTCATCTGTGTTCCCTCAATTATTTTTGAGCGACATAATGGAATTGAATAGCGATTTCAAAATTGCGATTGATAAAAACATCAAAGCAGGAATTGAACGCATCAAACTATTCCAAACAAGTAGCGGAGGAATGAGTTATTGGGCCGGCCATTATGATGCGGATTATTGGGGAACAAGTTATTCTGGTCACTTCTTATTAGAAGCTGAAGCGAAAGGATATGCCTTGCCTCCAGGAATGATGGACAACTGGAAACGTTACCAACGCAACCAAGCAAATTCATGGACGCCTCGCGGAACAAATCATGGTTACTATTATCACAACCACGATTTAGATCAAGCATATCGTTTGTATACTCTTGCATTAGCGAAAACTCCTGAGTTAGGCGCGATGAATAGATTAAAAGAAGTTCCTAACTTATCTGCTTCTGCAAAATGGAGATTGGCTGCTGCTTATGCAAAAGCGGGACAACCAGAAGTTGCTAAAAAATTAATTACTGGTTTACCTTATGTAACAGCTTCCTACCGTGAGATGGGTTATAGCTACGGTTCAAACGACCGTGACGATGCAATGATTTTGGAAACATTAACATTGTTAAACGAAAAAGTAAAAGCTGGTCCGGTTGTGAAATCTGTTTCCAAAGCATTGAGCTCTGGTTATTGGATGAGTACACAAACAACTGCCTATTGTTTAATTTCAGTTTCTAAGTTTGCTGCATTGGGCGGAACAAGCAAAGAAATGAAATACAATGTGAAAATAAATAACAATGCACCAATTACACTCAACACTAAATTGCCAGTGAAACAAATTGACATGGCAATTAAAAATGCAAGTGCAGGAAATATTTCTGTAACAAATAACGGAACAGGAATTATGTTTGCAAGAATTATTTTAGAAGGTATTCCTGAAACAGGCGACCAGACAGAATTTGACAATGACTTGAAAGTGCAAATTAATTATACCAACATGACTGGTGGAATAATTGATATTACAAAACTGGAACAAGGAACCGACTTTATTGCTGAGGTACAAATTACCAACCCTGGAACAAAAGGTGAATACCTGCAAATGGCATTGTCACAAATTTTCCCAAGCGGTTGGGAAATCCACAACACCAGAATGGAAGAAGCAGAATCTGTAATTAAGAGTGATTATCCAACCTACCAGGATATTCGTGATGACAGAGTGTATACGTACTTCAATATTTCTCCCTACAAAACCAGCACGTTTAGAATTGTGTTGAATGCAGCATATGTTGGAAGATATTATTTACCAACTATCTATTGTGAAGCGATGTATGACAATACAATTAATTCGAGGAAGCCTGGGAAGTGGGTCGAAGTAGTGAAACCTGGAGGTGAATAAAATCATTGTACTTCGATAGCGAGCGTAGCCTCGCTATGTTACGGTGGTTAAGCCGGGTGGGGAGTAAATTAGTTGTTGGTTATTAGTTGTTTGTTATTGGGACGATAAATAAAATGAGACAGCGCCGTAAGATTGTTACGGAGCTGTTTTTATTCTTACGAACTATCATTTTTCAGCCTAACAATATAATGAGTAAATTCATTTCATGAAACCTTTACTTCCACTCTTCTTTATCGTTTTTATTGGCTGTTCAACCAAAACCTATGTAAACAAAAGCGGAAGTTGTAAATTACGTTTGCATAAGGATTCCACATATGCTTATAAGTATCCAAACTTTTTAAGAACAATGAGAGAAAAAGGAACATACACATTAAAAAAAGACACCATTGTATTAATAATTGCTGAAGAAAAAAAATACAGAAGATTCGTTTATAAAAACGATACCATAATTGTAAATGGTGTTGATCCAAAAGCTATTGGTAGCGATAGGCGATTGATGAGAAAATGAAAACAATAAAAAATATTTACAAATTGTAATCAAAAAAAAGGCCATCCAAAATATGGATAGGCCATTTTATCTTCTAGGTTCTAATATTATTTTGCTTTCACAAAACGCTCATGGTGATTATAATTTTCACCTTGAATTTGAACTATGTAAACTCCATTTGATAAAGAAGAAATATCAATAGATGAATTAAAGTTCTCCATTAATAAAACTTTCCCTAATGCATCAGTAATAGTAACTATTGTTTCTTTACCAAAAACACCTTTGATGTTTAAAACATCAGCCGCAGGATTTGGGTACAATAAAGCGTTTTTAGTTATTGTTGTTTCTTCAATACCTATAATACTACAATCAAAAGATTGTGCATTCATTATATAAGGACCTGGTGTGTTTGGACTTCCTCCAAGAAGAGGCAGGTAATAAGTACCAGCTGGTAAGTTGTAAAAACGAACAGTCACATTTCCGTCTGAACATGTTGAAACGTCATAAGTTCCAGCAGTAAAACCAGCTACAGGACAAGCAGTATAATAGATGAATGCACTTTGCATCACAGATGGATTTGTGCCACAATAGTCAATTTGTAGATTACTACACTCTGTTAATGTTACTGCTTCCCACACTGCAATTGTACTAAATGCTGCATCAACGGTTGCATACATTGTTGTTCCTAAAAAGGTAACCGGTGCTGCACCATTAACAAGTGTTGTTGGTGTTATTCCAGTGCAATTATCATTTGCAGGAGGCACTGGTGGTCCTGCTGGCGCGTATAAACACAATGAAAAAGTTCCAGCTTCTAAGCCACCATTATTAAATATTTGTAAGAAGTAATTTGTGCTAGCTGTTAATCCAGAAATAGTTGAAATAGACCCAGTAGTTAAAGCTCCACAGCCAATTTCTGCACCGCCACATGATGTATACAATGCATAGGAATAGGTATCTGCACCGGTAACTGCATCAAATTCCATTGTTATGCCAGTGTAAGTGCCTGTGTTGAATTGAAACCAAACATCATTTATGTTTGCAAAAGGGACACAAGATGGGTTTATTAATGAATTGTTTGCACAGCTATTTGTTCCTGTTGTTGGTGTACAGGATGAAACATCAGCTGCAACTGCCAAGGAAATTGCTCCTGAACAATAATCATTTGCAGGCACTGGCACACATGGGGCAATACATCCAATATTTAAACTATAAGGACCAGTAGCTGTTCCATAACCTGTTACAAGAATATAATAGTTTGTACCTACTCCTGAATTAAAATATGCTATTGAATTTAATCCACTAGAAGGGCAAGCTGAACCGGCATCATCATTTCCTGCAACACATGTTAAACTCCCACAAGAACCAGAATAAACAACAATTTTTGTGTCAAACGAAGAACCGCAAAGACTTGCAGTAATAGCGTCACCTGTACCAACAAAAGTATACCAAACTCCAGGACCTGTGATCGTTAAAGATGGTCCACAATCTGGTGCTATATCAATTGCAGCGGTTGCTGTAGATCCTGTTTCTGTAGCTCCGCAAGCAACAATTATTGCATTTGAGCAATCATCATTAGCTGGCTGAGCAAATGATTTTAAGCAAGTAAAAACAACAAAAATTAATAGGAGTAGTATTTTATTCATTTTTGAGTGTTTTATTGATCGATTAATATTTAAGTGAAGATATTAAAATAAAAGAATTTGATTGTCCGTTAGTTTACCCATAATTAAAAGCCATTGCAACAGCTAACCTGTCAAACAAGCCTTCTCCAAAGTATCTTCGATTCAGTTTGTAAACAAATTCATTTAAATAATTCTGTAAGTATTTGCCTTTGATTTTATGATAG
>CAMCUO010000089.1 GCA_945879015.1 Chitinophaga pinensis
CGACACAACAGTATTTGACGAATTAAAATTTTTCGGAATACTTGTTTTTGCTAGTTGGGGAATTGGTGCTATTGCCGAAAAAACCAAATCAGTATTTGCAAGTGCATGCTTTCATTTAATAGGTAGCATTTTGACATTTTCTCCATTAATATCAAACTCGTTTGACAATCAAACACGTTATATAATTTTCGGAATATGTTTATTGTCTTGGATTATAATTGTTAATACATGGGAAAAGTCAATAGTAACGCAGAAATAATGCACAACTGCTAACAGCACCTACCCAAAAGTGGCGAGTTCGTTCTTCGTAAGACAGTTTATCGTATATTTGAAATGCAGTTCTCCGTTTGAAGTTCAGTGGTAAAATCGCCACCTTCGGGTAGCCGCAAACCGTTACCACCAATGCTTAAAGACGGACAAACCAACCGCACATTTTAGCACATTTGGTTTTGCCCCGACACGAAAGCCGACCCTTAGGCAAAACCAAAAGAGCTAAAATTTTCCCTCCCACATGCGCTGTGAATAACTATTTCGACAGCAGAGAAAATCTCGAAAAATATCTTATTATATTTGACACGAACTGACAAATCAAAATTTGTACAATGAATTCGTTAGGAGAAAAAATAAGAGAAATTCGGGAAACTCAACACTTGCTACTCAGACAAGTTGCAGCTTACCTTGAAATTGACACCGCTTTAATTAGTAAAATTGAAAGGGGCGAAAGACGTTTGACTCGTGAACAAGTGGTTAAGGTTGCTAAATATTATAAAGTCTCTGACGAAGAACTTTTGACACTTTGGCTTTGTGATAAAGTATTAGACACAGTAAGTAACGACCCTTATGCGTTAAAAGGATTGAAACGAGCTGTAAACACTATAAAAAATTAAAAATATGGTAGAAAAAATTGCAAAACCATTTTTAAAATGGGCTGGTGGAAAAACTCAATTAATAAACGACATTGAGAAATCTTTACCCAGCAAAATAACTGATTCTAAATTTACTTACATCGAACCTTTTGTAGGTAGTGGTGCTGTATTATTCTGGATGCTAAATAATTTTCCAAAATTAGAGAAAGCGGTTATCAATGACATAAATGAGGATCTAATAAATACTTATAAAATTATTGCATCTAAGCCAAAAGAATTAATTTCTATTCTGCAAATATTTCAAGAAGAGTATCATTCATTGGAAATCGATCAAGAAAAAAAGAAAGAATATTATTACGAAAAAAGAGAAACATACAATTTAAGAAAAAAAGAAAAAAGCAGCCAAGCTGCTTTATTTATCTTTCTCAATCGTACTTGCTTTAATGGTCTTTACAGAGTAAATAAAAGTAATGGCTATAATGTTCCAATGGGTTCATACAAAAAACCGACTATTTGCGATGAGAAAAATATTTTAGCGGTGAGTAATGTTTTAAAAAAAGTTGAAATTCTTTGTGGAGACTATGAAAAGACTTTAGAAAAAGTAAATAAAAATTCATTTTTCTATTTTGATCCACCCTACAAGCCATTAAGCGAAACTTCCAGTTTTAATTCATATTCAAAAGATGAATTTAATGATGAAGAACAATTAAGATTAAGGAATTTTTGCGCCAAACTCGAAAAGCACGGACATAATTGGATGTTGAGCAACTCTGATCTTAAGGGGAAAAACCCAAATGATAATTTTTTTGATGATATTTATTCAAAATATTTTATTGCGAGAGTTCAAGCTAAAAGAAGTATAAATGCAAATCCAGAAAAAAGAGGACAATTGAACGAATTATTAATCACAAATTATATTAACAACACTGAAAATGGCAAACAACGCATCTTGGTCGAAAATATTTAAAGATTATGGAATTTTAAAACACGATTTTAGTAAATCACCTTTTGATCTATCCGCTGAACAAATAAAAACATCTTGTCAAAAATTTACATCTGTTGCTCAAAAAGAGGTTCGAATTTTATGTAAGCAAGATTCAAGGCGCGATCGTCCGCAAGTTTTCATCGACAATGATTTATTCCTTTTACCAATCAAAAACGGCTTTTATACCATTATTAAAGGCGAAGGATATGTTGATATTCCAGATATTGATTCAAAAGTAAAATCGTATGATTCAAAACTTGATTTTAAGCTTGATACTTCTGAAATTGGTGACTCAGAAATGCAACATTTGGATTTCGCTTATGCGTCTAGTCTTATTAGAACATTCATGAAAGATGAATCTCTTGTTTTAACTATCAGAGGAAGAAAATATACTCCAGGTTTTTCATTTAACGTTGGGAAACAAACAATTAATGTTCAAAGTGTTCAAACTGAAGTTGACGCAGGATATGAGGGTCGAGATAAAATAGTTTTAATCGAAGCAAAAAATTCAGAAACAGACAATACGATTATTCGCCAATTATTTTACCCATACAAACAATGGAAAACACAAACAGCTAAAGACGTCTTCTTGTTGTTTTTTGAAAAAAGATCAAATGAATATTTCATTTGGCAATACAGTTTCAAGGATGAAAATAATTACAACAGCATTGTATTAGTAAATTCTGCACGATACCACATTGAAGGCCCGAATAAGATTTAAAAAGTAATGCGGTCTAACATGTAAAAAAGTAGAACAGTGAAAGATACAGTGGCAAAAAAAAAATAAAATCAACATTAACACCTTTAAGAGAATTTTTACAAGGCAGATTATTTAATGAATTTTGAATTATTGAATGGGAAATTGTTAAACAAAATATTAGCATAATGAAATTATATCTTGAAGCGCTCGGCAAAATTTGGAAAGACCTTTTATTTAAGGTGGCAGGAAATTTATTCCCTTTTTACCTTGGGGCATTTATTCTTTTTTTTCTTCAAAGGGAGGAGGTTACTAAGGTTTTTGATTCACAAAGTTTTATTCTTTACGGATCTTCATTTCTTTTCTCAACATTATATTTGTGGTACAAAACACTAGACAATAAAAAGAATGAGATAATTAGTTTTCTCTTTTTTGTTCTCATGTCAATTCTGGTAGCACTGTTATACTCATTTTCACTGATGAGTTCTAATATAACAAAAATAGATATTGCACTATGGTCCTATATCATTTTTGGCATAACTCTCATGTTCTATATTTATTATGAATGCAAAATTTTTATTAAGACAGAAGGGACTAAATCCTACAAAGAATCAAATGAGCAATTTGTTGATTTAAAAGATTCATTTAAAAACTTTGAAGAGCATGAGTAACATAAAAATAAACTGCATTGAAGTTACCCAACCAATCGAAACATTTTATGTTGGAAAAATAGATTGGCAAGATTTACTGAAAATCGCAAAGAAAGATATTGAAAGGATTAGACAAGAAGGTGAAGGTACAATTGACGGATATTTAGGTATTCAAAGAGAGCTTTCAAAAAATAGACTTGCTGAAATTGCTGAATATGTCTCATTTAATGATGCGACATTTCCAAATAGTATTGTAATTAGTATTGACTCAACAACCTATAATGAAAACAATGATGAAATAGAAGAAAATATTCTTTCATTCGAAAATGGGATATTGGAATTAAGGGATGATGGAAAAATTGCAAAAATAATTGATGGGCAACATCGTGTTTTTGGCCTTGAAAAATACGCTACAGATAAAGGCTTATTCAAACAGGATTTAAAATTTGAATTAATTATTACAATATTCATTGATATTGATGAAGAATATCAGGCAAATATATTTTCTACCATCAATAAAGCTCAAACTAAAGTTAATAAATCACATGTTTATGATTTGTATTCATTTTCAAAAACAAGAAGCCCACAACGAACTGTACATAATGTGATAAAATTACTTAACGAGGAAATAGATAGTCCGTTCTATCACCTAATTAAAAGACTTGGTAAAGCCGATTTCAAAAACGAAACAATTGCACAAGCGACATTAGCAGATTGCGTAATCAAATACATTAGTAATAATCCACCCAAAGACAGAAATATTTTAAGAACTGGTTCGAAATTACCTTTAGTTGAAGGAACAGAAAAGGATAAGTTCTTTTTTAGAAATTGGTTTATCAAAGAAGAGGATGTCAAAATAGCAAAAGTTATTTGGAACTACTTTGAAGCTATTAAAAGAAAATGGCCAACAGCTTGGGGAAATTTGGAATACATCCTAACCAAATCAACTGGAGTTATAGCTTTTATGAGATTTTTAAAAGATCTAGTTGAATTGTTGGGGCTTGATAAAGTCATTACAATAGAAGATTTTGAAGGAATCTTAAACAAAATTGAAATTACCGATAACGAATTAGTAAATAACATCTATCAGTCAGGTGGTGTTGGCCAATCCGCATTATATAAAGCACTTATTAGTTCAATTAAAAACTCTGAAGTAGTTATCTGTAAAAAGGCACATCGACATGACGACAAGTTCAAGTCTCTTAAAGATAGTCAAGAATTTTATATGATAGGAAGAAGGCATCAATGTGCTGCTTGTGCCTATGAACAGGGATATAATGATGCTATTGAAGGTGCTCAAATGAATTTTAGAGTTGAAGTATTAAACATCAGTCAAGCTGGTACCGTTAGACATAAAGATCCAAAACAAGCTTATGAATTAGGCTACAAGGAGGGTTTAAAAAACAAGAAATGATAAATCCATATTATAAGTCACAAGATAAAATTTTTTATCTTCTTAAAGGAGATACAATGAATCTATTACCAAGTTTTGACCATAAGTTCGATATGGTCTTCGCAGATCCTCCGTATTTTTTATCGAACAACGGTTTATCAATACAAAACGGAGAAATTGTTAGCGTAAACAAAGGCGATTGGGATAAATCAGAAGGATTTGAATTCGTCAATGATTTTAATCGAAAATGGTTATCCCTAGTTCGTGATAAAATGAAAGACGATGCAACAATTTGGATTAGCGGCACAATTCATAATATTTTTTCCGTTGGTCAAATTCTGACAGAATTAGGATTTAAAATATTGAATGTTATTACTTGGGAAAAAACAAATCCTCCTCCTAATTTCTCTTGTCGATTTTTTACTCACTCAACTGAGCAAATTATTTGGGCAAGAAAATATGAAAAAACCCCACACTACTACAATTATGAATTAATGAAACAGCTCAACGAAGACAAACAAATGAAAGATGTTTGGAAACTTCCTGCAATTGCTCCTTGGGAAAAGGCGTGTGGAAAACATCCAACACAAAAGCCTCTTTCCGTTTTAACTCGTTTAATTTTAGCATCAACAAAACCTGAGGCTTGGATTCTAGATCCATTTACTGGTGGCAGTACAACAGGTATTGCAGCAAATCTTGCAAATAGACGCTTTTTAGGAATCGATAAAGAAGAAGATTTTTTGAATATTAGCAAAAAAAGAAAGTTGGAAATTGAAAACAAAGCAACAGCCGAACAATTCAGAAATAAAATTTCGGGATTTATTGATAAAAAACAATTTTCATTATTCTTAGAAGACGAAAAGCCAAACAATGAAATTAAGGTGGCACTTGGTTTTTGTCGACCTAAGGAAGTTAAATCTTTAAGAAACAACAAAACTTTTTATTTCCACGCAATCAAGGATGATAATAACGTTAAAGATTTTCCTTCTGGAATTTATGCCGCCAAAAAACTGATTATTTATAGTTGCGAAAACGATGAACCGGTTAGTTTGACAGGACATTTCGCAGAAATTGAATCCATACAATTAAAACACAAATCAAAGATTAAAGGGAAAGAAAATTCGAAAATTGAATTTTATTACGAAATAAAACTTGAAGATTGTTTTGAAGAATCTGAAGATCTAAAATTTTCTTTAAACCAAAAGAAACTATTTGACAAATCAGACGATAAAAATATTCAATTATTTCAGCAGTTTTTACCTTCATTGACAACATGGGACAAATTAATTAAATCATTAGACAAAGCCGATGCCATCGCTTCGTAGTCATACACATTTGCAAGCCGCACAAATCAGCGCACAACCAAAGCTTACAAATAAGTATGCCTACCCAACCGCACGGACAGAGAATAAAGCACTGGTGGTAACAGCACCTAAAAAAAATGGCGGGGGAAGTGGGAATATAAACAGTTGTGCATTTAATAAACATGGTGCGTATAGACAGTTTAGTGCATCTAATCCGCCACTTCTTTTAGCTGCAAAACGTTAGCGGTAATTATAGTGAGAAAAATTATGACATGAAAAAACTACTATTTTCAACAATCCTCATCCTTGCAATTTTTTTTGCGAATGCTCAAACTCCAACATTTGATTGGGTGAAAGGTATGGGCGGAACTTCTAGTGATGGTGGAAATTCTATTGAAGTAGACGCATTTGGTAATGTTTACACTACAGGATATTTTGCTGGGACAGTTGATTTTGATCCTGGTCTTGGAATATATAATTTGACTGCTGTTGGTGGTACTGATATATTTATTTCGAAACTTGATCAATTTGGTAATTTTCTTTGGGCAAAAAATATAGTTGACTCTACAGGTGGAGGGGTTGGAAACTCAATTGCGTTAGATCCACTTGGTAATGTTTATACTACAGGCTATTTTCAAGGGACAGCTGATTTTGACCCTGGACTTGGAACTTATAATTTAACTCCCGTTGGATATGCTGACATTTTTATATTAAAGTTAGACTCCATTGGGAATTTTGTTTGGGCTAGACAAATTGGTGGGATTGGCAATGATCAAGGAGTATCTATAACGTTAGACTCACAGGGAAATATATATACAACTGGTGGATTTCAGGACACTGCGGATTTTGATCCTGGCGCAGGAGTATTTAATTTGATATCTACTGCTCCTGTTTATCCTGGTTTTCAACAAGGAAACATATTTGTAACCAAACTAAATTCTTCAGGGAATTTCGTTTGGGCGAAAAGCATGGTTTCTACGACAGAAACCGCTGATACAGGAAATGATATTGCTGTAGATTTATTAGGAAATGTTTTTACAATAGGTTCGTTTGTAGACACCGTAGATTTTGACCCTGGATCAGGGGTGTTTAATTTATTTGTAGATTCAATTTATTCAGACGTATTCATATCGAAATTAGATGCTTCTGGAAATTTTATTTGGGCAAAACAAATTGTCGGAACTGGAGGACTATATCGTTGGAATTATGGTTATTCAATCGCCTTAGACGATTTTGGTAATGTGTTCACTACTGGTTTATTTCAAGGAACAGCGGACTTCAATCCGAGTGCAGGAATTTTTAATTTAACCTCGGGAGCACTTTACTCTGCATTCATTTCAAAATTAGATTTTTCAGGAAATTTTGTTTGGGCAAAAAGTATTACAGGCACTGGAAATGCCGCTGGCAATTCAATTGTTTTAGATACTGCAGGGAATATATACACTGCAGGAGAATTTACGAACACCATCGATTTTGATCCAGGAGTAGGAGTCTTTAATTTAACAGGGGTAATAAGCGACAATATATTTATTTCAAAGTTAGATCCTCTAGGAAATTTTGTATGGGCAAAAAATATGGGAGGGACATCCAGTGATGAAGGACTGTCTATTGCTTTGGATTCAATAGGAAATATATATACTACAGGTGAGTATGCTGGAACTGCTGACTTTGATCCAGACGCAGGAGTATTTAATTTAACATCTTCAGGACTTCTTGATTTTTTCGTTCACAAAATGAGTCAAACTCCAACAGGAATAATCGAAATTCCAAATCAGGCCAACATCGTTCTTTATCCAAACCCAACCAATAATTTTATTGATATAGAAACCAGCTTGAAACATTATTCTATTTCTGTATTTGATAATATGGGCAAATTAATTTTGAAAGAGCAAGAGAATCAAAACAAAGCACGAATTGATGTTTCGGGTTTTTCAAATGGATTATATTTTATCCAATTAAAGAGCGATGAAAAAATCATAAATACGAAATTTGTGAAGCAATAAATGGTGCTTTGAATTTAGAATGAGATCAAAGAGAAATATGCAAAAAAAACTACCGCTAACACAGGTTACACGCAATGCGGAGTTTCTGCAAGATGCAAATACAATTTTAAAGGTGCGCTTCGCGCAAATTGTTTTTGTATTTGCGATTAAGTTCAGTACATTTAATAAAGGTTTTCGGTTAAGACAGTTTTGTGGTTATTTATTCCGCACTGCGTGTAGCCTGAAAACGTTACAAGCAACCCTAACAAACGACACAGCGACATATGAGCTTCTGGAAAATAACGACAAACAATAAACCTGAAAAAGTTTCAGCGACTAAACTCAAGAACGAACATATTCTTGAAAAACATCTTGAGGACTGGATAGAAAGTAGCACCGACATTCTTGGTGAACCACTTTTAATCATCGGACAACAAATTATTATACCAGAAGTAAAAGACCGCTTGGACTTACTCGCACTTGACCCAAACGGTGTTCTAGCCCCCCAATAAGTAGGACTCATAGAGACAAAGTTAAATTAATTAACTTTATATCTACAAACTATGAGCACAAGAAAATTAACATTAGAAGAAAAAGTAAAGATTGTTCAGGAGTCTGAGCAAGTAGGCTTTACTGAAAC
>CAMCUO010000090.1 GCA_945879015.1 Chitinophaga pinensis
AAGCAAGGAAAAAAAGCGGAAGGGGATGAATTGAAAAGTAAAAGCGCTCAGCTAAAAGAAAATTCTAAAAAATTAGAAGAACAATTAGCAGTAATAGAAAAAGAACAACACGATTTATTGGTTCAAGTTCCGAATGCACCAAGTACAAAAGTTCCGAAAGGTAAAACTCCTGAAGACAATGAAAATGTTTATGAAGAAGGAGAAATTCCAAAATTATATGATGGAGCAAAACCACATTGGGAATTAACTACAAAATATGATTTGATTGATTTCGAATTAGGCGTTAAATTAACCGGTGCAGGATTTCCTGTATACAAAGGAAAAGGCGCACGTTTACAAAGAGCATTAATTAATTTCTTTTTAGACAGAGCAACTGCTGCGGGATATTTAGAAATTCAACCACCGATTTTAGTGAACGAAGCATCTTGTTATGCAACCGGACAGCTACCTGATAAAGAAGGACAAATGTATCATTCAACCATTGATAATTTGTATTTGATTCCAACAGCTGAAGTGCCTATCACAAATATTTACCGTGATGTTATTTTAAAAGCAGAACAATTACCAATTAAAAACTGCGGATACACACCATGTTTCCGAAGAGAAGCTGGAAGTTACGGAGCACACGTGCGCGGATTAAATCGTTTGCATCAATTTGATAAAGTAGAAATTGTACAAATCGCGCATCCTGATAAATCATACGAAACATTGGAAGATATGCGTAATTATGTCGCAGGATTATTGCGTGAATTGGAATTACCTTTTAGAATATTGAAACTGTGCGGAGGTGATATGAGTTTTGCATCTGCATTAACATACGATTTCGAAACATACTCTACAGCACAACAAAAATGGTTGGAAGTAAGTTCTGTGTCTAATTTCGAAACATTCCAAAGCAATAGATTAAAATTACGTTTCAAAGAGGGTGATGCAAAACCTGTATTAGCACATACCTTAAACGGAAGCGCATTGGCATTACCAAGAATAGTTGCAACCATGCTAGAGAACAATCAAACAGCAGAAGGAATTAAAATTCCGAAAGTGTTGGTTCCTTATTGTGGGTTTGATATGATTTCTTAACCGCAGAGTACGCAGAGAAGGCGCAGAGGTCGCAGAGATTTTTGCGAAGGCTTTTGTGGGCTGTCTTTTCGACCGAAGCGGAGAAATCTATAAAACTAACTCGCCACGAATACCATCCATGAAAACCGTCATCCCGTGCCACGACACGGGATCTCATAGTCGCAACCATTATCTCCTTTAAAGCAGCACTAATTCCCATCATTGTTTCAATAAAATAAGGCTATTCAGCCAGTTTTGCCATCCTTAGACATGTATATAATTGAACAATTATGATTTGACATGCACTTGCTTAATGTCTAATTTTATAAAAGAATTAACAATCATACTTCATCAAAATGAAAAAAATAATTTTATTTATTAGTTGTGTTTTTTGCTTTGGATTTGCAAATGGACAAGCACCAACTTTTGAGTGGGCGAAAAGTATGGGTGGAACTTCAGCACAAGTAGTAGGAAACTCTGTTGCGGCAGACTCTTATGGCAATGCTTGTACAACTGGTTTTTTTAATGGGACAGTCGACTTTGATCCAGGTGTTGGAGCTTTTAATTTAACGGCTCTAAGTGGAAGTAATATATTCATATCAAAATTAGAGGCATTAGGAAATTTTGTTTGGGTTAAACAAATAGGGGATTCAGCAATCAGTGGAGAAGGAATATCAATTGCAATAGATGCAGCAGGAAATATTTATACTACAGGCCACTTTGCGGGAACAGGAGATTTTGATCCAGGTCCAGGAATTTTCAATTTATCAGCATCTAGCGGGTATGATATTTTCATATTAAAATTAGATGCTTTAGGAAATTTTGTTTGGGCAAAAAATATAGGAGGAGCTTCAGATGAAAGGGTTAGCTCGATTGCGTTAGATGCATTAGGAAATGTCTACACCACAGGTTGTTTCTTTGGGACAACAGATTTTGATCCAGGAAGTGGAACTTTTAATTTAACATCTGCTGGTGGTTATGATATATTTATTTCGAAATTAGATTCATCAGGAAATTTTATTTTGGCAAAAAATATGGGTGGAACAATCTCTGTTTTTGGCAACTCCATTGTAATTGATGCAACTGGAAATATCTACACAACAGGGGAATTTAATGGAACAGCTGATTTTGATCCTAATGTTGGAGTAGTTAATATAACCTCAGCTGGTAGTTACGATATATTTGTCTCAAAATTAGATGCTTTAGGAAATTTTGTTTGGGCAAAAAATATTGGAGGAACTTCATATGAACGTACTCGTTCTATTACATTAGATGTATTTGGAAATATTTATACAACAGGATATTTTGAAGGAACTGTTGATTTTGATCCAAATGCAGGAACAGCTAATTTAACGACTGCTAGTGGCTATGATAATATGTTTATTTCTAAATTGGATGTCTCTGGAAATTATTTATGGGCTAAATCTTTTGGAGGAACACCTGGTATTGCTGATGGATATTCCATTGCTATTGATTCATTGGGTAATGTTTATTCTACTGGTGTATTTTATTACACGGTTGATTTTGATCCGGGAGTAGGAATATTTAATATAACGGCTGTAATTGATTCTACAAGTTTTACTCAACCTCCTGATATATTCATTTCAAAATTAGATGCATTAGGAGACTTTGTTTGGGCAAAAAGCATGGGAGGTTCTTCGGGTGGTGCAGGTATGTCGATTGTTTTAGATGGGTCTAATAATATATACACAACAGGAGGATATAGCGGAAGTGTTGATTTTGATCCGAATGCAGGGGTTGTGAATTTTACCTCAGTAGGTGTAAATGATATTTTTGTTCTCAAGTTAAGCCAACAGCCAACATCAATAAACGAAACAACAAATCCAAACAGCATCTCAATTTATCCAAACCCAAACAACGGAACATTTAATATTTCTTTTCCATCACAAATAAAAAATGCAAGCATTGAAGTTTACAATAGTTTAGGAGCTTTGGTTTCTAAAAAAGAAATTATAAACCAAGAAAACACTATTGAATTACTAAACCAAGCAAATGGCTTGTATTTTGTAAAAGTGATGAGTGAGGATAAAATTGTTGGAACGAGGAAAATTATAAAGGAATAAAATTACTTGTCCAGAAATTCAAACCTGGGTATTTTTTTTCCTTCTATTTCAACTTCTTCCATAAACATTTTCAAAGGACGCACCCATAAATTATCTCCTTCTGGTTGATACAAAGCTTTGTAAACTACTAATTCTTCAAGTGTTTCGCTGTGACGGGCAATTCCAATAACTTCGTATTCTTTGCCTTTGTAGTGTTTGTATTTTCCGAGTTTGAGCATTCTTTTTATAAACATTAGCGACACACCCCTAACCCCTCTCTAGAGGGGAATGGATTCTTTTCACATCAAAATATTAGTCAAAATAAAAATCTTTTTAATCTGCGACATCCGCGAAATCTGCGAGCAACTTATGTTAAGAACGGATTATGTTGCCTCTCAAAACCAATATTCGTAACTGGTCCATGACCGCTATAAACTTTAAAATCATCTCCCAATGGAAATAATTTTGTTTTAATATTATTGATTAGCGTTTCATAATTTCCTCCAGGTAAATCTGTTCTTCCAATGCTTCCATAAAACAAAACATCACCTGCAATCATAAATTTTTCTTCGCGATTATAAAACGTAATACTTCCTGGTGAATGTCCGGGAGTAAATAAAATTTCCAATTTTGAATTTCCGAATTCAATGACATCTCCTTCTTCTAAAAAAACAGAAGGCTGAGGTGAAGGGTCACAATTCATTCCGTAAAGGTCACAAGTCATTTGAAAAGCTTCCAAAATTCTTAGGTCATTTTTGTTTATTTCTAGTTTCAGGTTGTATTTTTTAGAAACAAAGCCATTTCCGAAAATATGGTCCAAATGGCAATGTGTATTTAAGAGTTTTACGGGTTTTAATTGCTTATCAGCGATAAATTTTGCCAAAATAGCTCTTTCGGAATCGTCATAGCAACCTGGGTCAATGATAATACAGTCCTTGGTTTCGTCCCAAAGGATGTACATATTTTCTTGAATCGGACTAAATGTGAAGGAATGAATAGAAATCATAATATAATCATTAAAAATGCGTTGTAAATTTAGGCAAAATTACGGGTTTGTCCCTTGTTATTGCCTTCATTATTTAGTAATTTAGCATTCTAATCAGATTTTACGTGAGCTCGATTTTTACTACTACATATAAAAAAGGATTTGCTTTACTTCTTTTGCTGTTCGTTGTTTTTTCGAATACAAATCTATCTGCACAATTTTATTCTGGCTCACAAACCGATTTCGGAAAAAACCGAGTGAAATACGATAGTTATTTCTGGACATATTATTCCTATCCTAAATACGATGTTTATTTTTATGAGCAAGGTCGTGAATTATCCAACTATGTTTCTGTTTCTGCAAAAGCACAAATGGAAAAAGTAGAAAAACTATTTGATTATTCTTTTGAAGACAAAGTTCAATTCATCGTTTATAATAAACAATCGGATTACAAACAAAGTAATATCGGTCTTTCTACTGAAGAAGATTACAATACTGGTGGTGTTACGCGTGTAGTTGGTTCCAAAGTAATTTTATTTTATGAAGGCGATCATGCAAAGTTGGACGCGCAAATTCGTTCGGGATTAGCAGAAGTGTTAATCAATGAAATGATGTATGGAGGAAATGTGCGGGAGATGGTAAAAAATAGTACGCTCTTAAATCTTCCTGATTGGTACATGAAAGGTTTGATTAGTTATGTTGCATGTGATTGGAACTCCGATATTGATAGTCGTGTGAAAGATGGAATTACCAGCGGAAGATATAAAAACATCAATCGTTTGGAAGGCAATGATGCTAAGTATGCTGGACATGCATTATGGAAACACATTGCTGATAATTATGGAGAAGCAGTTATTTCCAATATTTTATATATGACCAAAGTGAGTCGTAACATCGATAACTCTTCTTTGTTTGTATTAGGAATCTCAGTTAAAAATTTATGGAGCGAAAGTTATCAATCATATTCTGGCAAATACATTGAGAAGGATTCCACTTCTACAATGCCAATACAAATTCCATTAACAGTTAAAAAACCAAAAGCAGCTCGTGTATACGGACAAATGAAAATTAGTCCTGATGGAAATTATGTTTTGTATACAACCAACGAAATGGGTCAGTATAAAATTTGGTTGTATGATGTTCAGAAAAATAAAGCAAAACGTATTTTAAAATCAGGACAAAAAATTGATCGTCCGAGTGATTGCTCTTTCCCTTTAGTTGCTTGGCATCCGAGTGGAAAACTATTTTCTTATATCATTGAACGAAAAAGTTATTTGGTTTTAGCCACTTATGAATTAGAAACAAAAGACAGAACAGAACGTCATATCACAGGTTTCGAAAAAATATTGGATTACTCTTATAACAGTGATGGTAAAAAGTTTGTTATGTCGGCAGTGCAAAAAGGTCAAACAGATATTTTTATTTTTATTGCAGCATCGAGTGGTTATGATCAAATCACAAATGATATTTACGATGATTTAACTCCTCGTTTTGTTCACAACTCAAAAGAAATTGTGTTTTCTTCAAATCGACCGTTAGACACTTTGTTTCATGATTCTAAACGCAAAGCAGAACCTGCAATGGCCTACAAAGATTTATTTGTGTTTGATAATGTTAGTAAGTCAAGAGTATTGAAACGAGTAACGAACACACCACATATTGATGAGTCGTATCCCGCAGATTATGACAGTACACATATTTCTTATTTGAGTGATTTGAATGGAATTAGGAATCGTTATATCGCTCGTTTTGATAGTGTAATTGCTTACGTTGATACTTCAGAACATTATCGCACGGTCGTTTCATCTTACCCTATAACAAATTATAAGCGTAGTATTTTGGAGCAAGATGTAAATACAAAAGCAAATAAATTTTCTGAAATTATTTATGAAAATGGAAAGTACAGATTGTTTGTTGCTCCTTTAATTCCATCTGATCAAACACCAAAGCTTATTTTAAAAAATACATCTTATCGTGACTATAAGGATAGGATAGAACGTAAAGAAGAAGTGGAGGCTCAGGTAAAGGATAAAAATTTGAAAGAAACTCCCAAAGCAGAAAATGTAAAAATTGTAATTAGTATTAGTGATCCTCCTAAAAAGAAAGATTCTACAGAAGTAGATATTAATAATTATACTTTTGAAAATGAGCAACCGAAAGTTACTAAAGATGGAATAGAGCAGCCTAAAATGAATGTGGATACATCTTCAAAGGCGATTGCAAATCCAAATGCAGATTTCGTTTTATCACGTCAAAAAAATTATAATATTAATTACTCAGTTGATTATGTTGTATCGCAAGTAGATAATTCTTTTTTAAATGCTTCGTATCAAAAATTTGCTGGTGGTGGAAGTCCAATTTATTTGAATCCAGGAATCAATGCATTTTTTAAAGTAGGCGTAAGTGATTTATTTGAAGATTATAGAATTGTTGGTGGTATTCGTTTTTCGGGAGATTTAAATAGTAATGAATTCTTTTTGAGTCGCGAAAACAGAATCAAACATATTGATAAGCAAGTTATTTTGCATCGTCAATCGTTGTTGGATATTGCAGATAATTACTCTCTTGTAAAAATATATACCCATGAAGTAAAATATGTTTTGAAATATCCATTCAATGAAGTAACGAGTTTAAGAGGCAGTTTAAATTATCGTAATGATAAAATTGTATATACAGGCACCGACTTAACAAATTTAAAGCGTGAAAATGCTTATGAAAACTGGGGTTCAGGAAAATTAGAATGGGTTTTTGATAATACAATTAAAAAAGGATTGAATTTGTATAATGGTACACGAGCAAAAATATTTGGCGAATATTATAACCGAGTAGATCAAATTGCTAAAGCGTATTATTTTAAAGATGTAAAAAAGTCAGATTTCTTTGTAGTAGGAGTAGACGTTCGTAATTATAAAAAGTTACACCGTGATTTAATTTGGGCAAATCGTTTTGCTGCAAGTACTTCTTTCGGCAACAATAAATTAATTTATTATATGGGTGGAGTGGATAATTGGTTTAATCCTAGATTTGATAACACAACCAATATAGCTACTGATCAGAATTATACATATCAGACCTTAGCAACCAATATGCGAGGGTTTTATCAGAATGTACGTAATGGAAATAGTTTTGCCGTTATCAATAGTGAATTACGTTTTCCAATTTTCAAATATTTATTCAAACGACCAATTCGTTCTGATTTTATTCAAAATTTTCAAATTGTAGGATTTGGTGATTTAGGAACTGCTTGGACTGGTAATTCTCCTTACTCAGAAAATAATTCTTTAAATACAACTGTAATTGGTAGTTCAATTACGCCATTAATCATTACACTTAAAACTCAACACAATCCAATAGTAGGAGGTTATGGTTGGGGAATTAGAAGCAGAGTGTTTGGATATTTTATTCGTATCGATAGAGCTTGGGGTGTACAAGATGGAATCGTTCTAAAACCTCTTTGGTATTTATCTCTCTCACTTGATTTCTAAGTTATACTATCCTTGAAAAAATCTCAATTAAATATGACAACAATAGTTATTTTGCTGTGTCTCGGCTTGGTTGCTGGTATGCTAAGCGGTATGGTTGGTATCGGAGGTGGAATTGTGATTGTTCCTGCATTGGTTTATTTTCTTGGTTATTCACAACACCAAGCACAGGGAACGGTGTTATTTATGTTTTTATTACCGATTGGAATTTTAGGCGTGTTTAACTATTATCAGGCTGGACATATTGAATGGAAAACCGCTTTAGTAATTGCTAGCACTTTTTTGATTGGTAGTTATTTTGGCTCTAAGATTTCTATTGCGATAGATCAAACAACATTGAAAAAAGTATTCGGAGTAATTATTTTATTACTTTCTTTAAAAATGATTTTTGGTAAATAAAATAAACGTTGTGAAAGAAAAAATAAAATCACTTGCTAAGTCATCCTTACCTGAAGTAATTGCTATTCGTAGACATTTACACGCCAATCCTGAATTGTCATTCGAGGAAATTAATACTTCCAATTTTATTGCTTCTAAATTAAAAGAATATAATATTCCTTTTAAACAAGGCATTGTTAAAACTGGAATTGTTGCTTTG
>CAMCUO010000091.1 GCA_945879015.1 Chitinophaga pinensis
TTTCAGGCGCAAATTCTGACGGAGCTAAAAGTTTAAAAATAATTCAGGATAATGGAGGTTTAACAATAGTTCAATCACCAGAATCTGCTAAAGTTGCAATCATGCCAATGTCTGCTATAAATTTATTTAGTCCGGATGTAATTGCTGATATTCCTGAAATTTCGGGTATGCTTTTAGAAGCTTCAAAATATCCTATATCCCATTATATTAGTCAAATAAAGCATGGCAATGAGTTAAATAATAGTTTGCCAACAATTTTAATTGTAGATGATTTGGAGGATAATCTATTTTCCTTAAACGCTGTATTAAAATTTGAAGGTTATATTATACATTTAGCAAATTCGGGTGCTCTGGCAATAGAAATGGCAATGAAACAGCAGTATGATTGTATCGTTCTTGATGTTCAAATGCCAAAAATGGATGGTTTTGAAGTGGCAAATATTCTGAGTCAAAATGATTTTACTAAAAATATTCCTATCATTTTTCTCTCAGCATTAGGTTCAGATAAAGAAAAGGTTTTACAAGGAATGGATACGGGCGCCATAGATTTTTTAGCAAAACCAGTTGATCCGCCTCTTATAAAAGCAAAACTGAAATTATGTATAAAATTAAGTTCAAAGTATAAGGATAGTAAAAAAGTTATTTTAGCAATTAAAGAAGAACATTCTTCGCTTAAAGAAGTTAATAGCGATTTTTCGGCTAGTTTACGCTATGCTCAAAATATACAACATGCAATTTTGCCAAAAGCAGAAGTAATTAATGCCTTATTTAAAGAAAACTTTGTCATTTTTCGACCGAAAGAATCCATTGGAGGAGATTTTTATTTTATTAAAGAACTTGGAAATGAAATAATTATTATATGTGGAGATTGCACTGGTCATGGTGTTCCTGGAGCTATGATGAGTATGATTACTTCTAAAATAATCCAACACATTATCGATAATGATAAAATAGTAGTTCCCAATTTAATACTAGAGGCCATAGTGAAGGAGTATAGAAAAACATTCAATAATGAATCATCTATTATTACCATTCAAGATGGTATAGAATTGGCTGTTTGTGCCTATAATAAAAAAGAAAAAAAAATGGAATATGCAGGAGCCGGCAGACCAATTATTATTGTTAAACAAGACACTATAGAATTTTTGAAAGGCAATCCTTTTGGCATTAGTGCTAATGTTTCAGAAAATATTGAATTTACTTTAAAGGAATTCATGATAGAGGAAGGGAATCAAGTATACCTTTATTCTGATGGCATTGTGGACCAGTTTGGAGGTCCTAAAAATAAAAAATTTATGACAAAAAGATTTGTTGAACTTCTATCTTCTTGTTCAAAATTAGCTATGACTGAACAAAAAGAAATTATTGAACACTCTATACTTAAATGGAAATTAGGAGTCGATCAAATTGATGATATATTAGTTATGGGTCTTAAATTTTAAAGTATACGTAGATTTCGGATAAATAGAGTATAGTATTTCATAAAGCTTTCAATCACTATTAAAATCTCCATGAATCAAAAAGCACATATTGCTAAAGAACTCTTACAAAAAAACCAACCTAAGTAACTGGTTTTCAAATACCCGCAAAGATGAAATTGTCTAACTTTTTAGTAGATTAGGAGATGTTGAGGGTATTAATGGGATTTAATTGAAACTATACGTAATTGGTTGGTAATATATTGTAATGTCTTTTATGTTGCAAATACCTGTTATTTCTGTTTTAAAATCATCTAGTATTTCTTTGATTACTATTCTGATTTTTCTTCTTCTTTATTTAAGATGAGAAAAAAAGATTTGCAGAAGTTAAATTTATTTGTAATAGCAAAAGTTTTTTTGTAAATTTACCTCCTACCCCACTTTGGGCATAATTATATCCATATTTATAAACTTAAAAAAATTACAAAATGTACGGATTAGTAAACAAAGCAATTCAGGATTTAGTATGCGAAAAGTTCGGAGAAGACAAATGGCAAGAGATAAAAAAAATGTCAAATTTTGAAGATGATTTTTTTATTGGTATGCAGACCTATCCTGATGCATTAACGTATTCATTGGTAAAGAATGCAGCAAAAGTATTAGGGGCAGAGGCCTCTGTTGTAATGGAAGCTTTTGGAGAGTATTGGATTTTGTATACCGCACAAGAAGGTTATTCTGAAATGCTAGATTTAGCAGGCGATAATTTACCGGATTTTTTAAATAATTTAGACTTGTTGCACACTCGAGTAAATAATATTATGCCTGATTTGGTAGCACCTCAATTCTCAACAAGGAATCAAACAGCTAATTCAATAGAATTAGAGTACAGATCAACTAGAGAAGGCATGACTCCAATGGTAATAGGGCTCTTAAGAGGCTTGGGTAAACGATTTAACAAAGAAAACATGAAAATTGAGCATATTCAACAAAAAAATGAAACAAGCGATTGTCATGTATTTAGATTAGAATGGTAAGAGTGAAATGAAACAACCTGATACTCCACACAACGAACAAAGCAGGTTAGAGGCCCTGAGATCGTATGATATATTAGATTCATTAAGTGAATCAGAATATGACGATATTGTTGCAGTTGCTCATGAAATTTGCCAAACAAAAATTGCAGTTATTAGTTTTGTTGATGAAAAAAGACAATGGTTTAAATCAACCATTGGCTTAAATATAAAAGAGACAAGCCGTGATATTTCGTTTTGCGGACATACCATAAATCAACCCAACGATATTTTTGTTGTGGCTGACGCTCGACTGGACGAACGTTTTTATGACAACCCCTTAGTAACAGGTGATCCTAATATTGTTTTTTATGCTGGAGTGCCCCTAATTGATGAGAACAGTTTTGCTTTAGGAACTCTTTGTGTAATCGATTCAAGCCCCAAAACACTCAGCGAAAATCAAAAAAATGCCTTACAATTATTAGCCCGAAATGTAGTTTCATTGTTACGTTCTAAAAAAAAGAGTTTAGAATTAAGTAATGAAAAAACATTTTTATTGGAGGCTATTAATTATTCATCCCCTTTTTTTTTAATGATTGATTTTAATAGTACCATTATAGAATTTGGGCATAACTACTCTAGATCAATTACTGAAATTAGAAAAGGAAAATTATTAAGTGACTATTTTATTTGGGAATCTGAGTTTAATACTGAAAAACTTTTAGCATCTAATTTTTACGAAAATAAATTATTATTTTATAAAACGATAGATGGTAGGCAGCGATATAAGTGTTCGATTAAGAAATATTATGAAGATAAAATCATTTTGTTTTCAACTCCAGTTATTAATTCACTGCAACCAATTGCAAATTATAATTTAAATATAAATAGTTTTCCGAAACAAGATTATATAGCCGAATACTTGTTTTTACATCAGGCTGCGACAAAGGGATTAGAGGATGCTAAAAAGTTGGCTGATAGTTTAAAGGAAAAAAACAAACTTCTCGAATTTTCGAAAAGCTCTTTAATTAAAGTAAACGCAACGCTAGAAGAAAAGGTTAATGAACGTACTAAAAAAATTAAAAATCTAGCTTTATTTCCTGAGCAAAATCCTAATCCGGTATTTGAATTAGATTATGAAAAAAAAGTAATAAATTACGCCAACCCTGCAAGTAAATCAACTTTTTATATTAACCAAGATTTTTCTTTTGAACAACTATCAGAAAAAATTTGTTTAACAGATGAAGTACTTCAATCTAAAAAGACTTATAAGATTGAAATTGAATTATTAAAGGACGTATATGAAATTGTTGTCTTTTTCATCAAAAAATCAAGTATTATAAGAGTTTACTTTCATAGAATCACAGAAATTAAAAACTTTCAAAATGAATTAAAGGAAAAAAATTTAGAGCTTCAAGATACATTAAAGCAAATTGTCAATCTTCAAGATGAAGTTATAAAAAAAGAAAAACTGGCAACACTTGGTTTATTAATTTCGGGAATAGCTCACGAAATCAATACACCATTAGGTGCTATAAAAGCATCAAATGAGAATTTGATACATTATATTGAAAATGTTTTTTTAGATCAGCTGCCAAAAACAAGTAGTACTAACTTAACAGACATTATAGAATTATACAAACTAAATAAAAATAAAAATTCTTACAGTAGCACAATTGAAGAGAGGATTAATGTGAAAAAAATAGAAAATCAATTAAAAAAAGAATATTGTGATATTTCAAATCCATTATTTTATGCTAAAATAATATTTGACTTCGGCTTCACTGATCTAGATCCATGTTTTAATAAATTTTTAACACATAAAAATAATTTTCAGGTTTTTAATTTTGCATCAAACTTAAATTTGGTTGGGAAATCTTTAAATACAATTTCAATTGCAATAGACAAAGCTTCGAAAGTAGTTTCATCATTAAATACTTTTTCACATGGAAATATTAACGGTTCTTTAGCAGAATTTAATCTTAAAAGCAGTTTTGAATCTGTATTAAATATCTTGTGGAATAAAATAAAACAAGGTTCAAAAGTGAAGATTAATATTCCGAACGAAATTTTAGTATTTGGTAATCAAGAGGAATTGGCTCAGGTATGGACAAATATTATTAATAATGCTTTGCAAGCTTCTAATTATAAATGCAAAATAGAAATTAGTTATTTAGCAGAAGATGGCTACCACTTCATAAATATTAAAAATGATGGTCCTGAAATACCTAAAGAGATTATAGGCAATATTTTTGATGAGTTTTTTACTACAAAAAAAGCAGGAGAAGGAACAGGTCTTGGTTTAAACATAGTAAAAAAAATCGTTAAAAAAAATAAAGGAACAATTGAATGTAAAAGTAATCCAAATGAAACAAAATTTATAATTTCTATACCTATCCAGCATGAATAATATAGCCATAATATCAGTAGATGACGAAAAAATAATTCTCGATTCACTTCGATTACAATTTGAAAGGAATTTTGATAAAAAATATATTTTTGAATTTGCTGAAAGTGCAGAAGAAGCATTAGATTTAATTGATGAATTAAATACGAAAAGTATTGATATACTTTTGGTCATTTCAGATTATCAAATGCCTGGTATGAAAGGTGATGAGTTTGCAATAAAACTTAGCCAAAAATTACCTCACGTTAAACGAATATTGCTTACGGGTCAAATAAGCGAAAAATTAGCTTCCGAATTGAAAAGTAAAAACATTTTTACAAATATACTTTCAAAGCCTTGGTCTGAAGAAAATTTGATAAACTTGATAAAAAACATATAGTCAATGCCAAATAGTAAAGCCATATTAATAGTTGATGATGAATACATTATTATTGAGTCCTTGAAAATTCAATTAGCCAGAATTCTTCCTCAAAAAATTATTATAGAGTGCGCTTCGTCAGGCCAAGAAGCTAGGGCTATAATGGATGATTTTTTTGATAATGGAATTGATATTTTATTGATTATTAGTGACCTTAATTTAGATGATTGCAAAGGAACAGATTTACTTACTTATTGTAGTGAAAAATTTCCTAATGCAACAAAAATTATCCTTTCTGGCAATTCAACTAGTGAATTGATTGCATCTTATGCTGAAACAAATAAGCTGCACGCCACTATTAATAAGCCATGGTTTTTTGAAGATTTAAAAGAAAATCTTCTTCGCATACCTTCTTTGTTTTCTATTTGATAAAATCTAGTTAATTGTACTACAAATCTTTAAATAAAAAAATATGACCACTCGAATGCAAAAAAAAATCGTGATTGTGGAGGATGATCTTATTCTTCAAGAGTTACATATGCACTATGCAACAAATTTAGGTCATGAGGTGATTGGCTGTTTTCAAGATGGTATTTCTGCGGCAGAATTTTTTAAAGAAAATAGTGCGGATCTAATATTAATGGATATTCGCTTGGAAGGAAATATAGACGGAGTTGAAACTGCATCATTAATTCAACAAATACAGAACGTACCAATAATATATGTGTCGGCAAATACCAATGATAGTATATACGGCAGAGCCTTATCTACCAATATGAAAGGTTATTTAGCAAAGCCATTATCACCGAATGAACTAGACCAATTGATCAACCAAATTACTGAGCTTACAGATTCTATAATTTATTCTGAAAGAATTCAAAAACAATTGTTTGCAAAGGAGGAAGAACTCCGTTTATTTCTACAGCACTGTTTTTTAATAAATAGACCTAAAGATATTGTTACAGGTGATTTTTGTTTTATTGGCGGCAGCGATAAAAATAAAGAATTAATAATAGCAGTTGGTGATTGCACCGGGCATGGAGTGCCTGGAGCACTGCTTTCAATAGTTTGCTACAATATTTTAACAAATCTTACCGATAAATTAACTAATTTATGTGAAATTAATAATAAAATTTATGTTGAATTAGAAAAAATAATGAATTCAAATTCTTCAATTTCGTTATATGATTCTCTAGATCTATGTATTTTTAAATTAACAAAAGGTAATTCAGAAATTGAAATAACTGGTCATAAAAGAGAGTGCATTTATTATAATTCTATAAAGAACGAACATGAAATTATTAAGTTTAAAGGACTAAAAGAAAGTATTTTAACTCCACCAGTTTTAACTAAAATTAATTACAGAAAAGGTGATTTTTTCTATTTTTATTCAGATGGAATTACAGATCAATTCGGTGGAGATTTGGATAAAAAACTTACAAGAAAACGATTAATCTCATTTTTAGATTCTGATAGATCAAATACTGATATAGAATTAAAAAAATCACGTCTGAGTATTTTTCTTAGAAAATGGCAAGGCAGTAAAATTCAAACAGACGATATGATTTTCTTAGCTATGGATCCAAATTCAAATAACGCTTATCTAACTCCAAATTGATTCGAACAAACTGATAATAACAATACCAACCTTTATTTAAGTTTTAGCAACTAAAATTTTATATAGGATCCGCTAAAATTTATAAAAAAAACAGGTTAATTTTTAAAACAAACAAACAACTTTAAAATATATAATACAAAACTATGAATACGTTTACCAAAAAATCAATTAGTACAATGCTTGCTCAACAAATGATTGAAGCAGCAACAAAAAAAGCGCAAGAAATTGGATTTTCAATTGCCATAACCATTGTTGACGAAAGTGGAAACTTAAAAGTATTTTCTCGCATGGATAATGCGCCTTTAATTTCAATTGATGCTTCCCGAAAAAAAGCAGTTACTGCAGTAGGTTTTGGTTTTCCTACAGGCGATGCTTGGTATAATTTTATTAAAGACGATCCTATTTTAAATGATGGCGCTCATAACTTAAAAGATTTTATATTGTTGGGCGGTGGCTCACCTATTACCATTGATGGAGCTATTGTTGGAGCTATTGGTGTAAGCGGCGGCCATTATAAACAAGATGAAGAATGTATGAATGCCGCTTTAAGTATATTAGCTTAATAGTTAAATTAATATGAGATTAATAAGCACACTAGCAGAAATTGAAAAATTGGTAAATAGTTTTGCCAGTTTAGATAGTTTTGAAGTGCTGATTGATACTATTAAAGTTCAAATTGAGTTGGTTGCTGAAAGCGATACTACTGGACTTTATTTATATAGCGAAGAAGAAAGTAAATTAAAGTTATTTTACGCCAAAGGTTTTTCAAAAGTAGAGCAGGCAAATGCTGAATTAACAGCCATGGAAAGGCACCCCGGCCACGTTTTTAGAACAGGAGAAATTTTATGGGTAAATGATCAAGACACTGAAAATAATCCTTTTTCTATTGATTCTGTAAGAAAAACGCACACACGCTCGCGTTTGTATGTTCCTGTAAAATCAAATAATAAAATTATTGGCGCTTTTGGCATCCAAAGTGAAACCCCTAATGCCTTTACCGAAAAACATTTAGCGGTTTTAAAAGTATTTGCTTCGTTAGCTGGCGATGCCTATTCATCTATAAAAAGGAATAATTTAATTAAACAACAAAACGAAGAAAATAAGAAACTTAGCTACCTCGCTAAAAATACACCTAACTTAGTTATTTATGCAGATAAAGATGGCAAGATAACTTGGGTAAATGAATATTTTGAAAATTCTACGGGCTATAAATTACACGAAATTATAGGAAAAACACCCGGCAGTTTTTTAACAGGCCCCGAAACTGAACCAGAGAAAACGAGTCAGTTGCGCAACGCTATTCAAACAAAAACTCCCGTTGAACTTACCATTACAAATTATAAAAAAAATGGAGAGTTATATTATTTAG
>CAMCUO010000092.1 GCA_945879015.1 Chitinophaga pinensis
AATACCAATGCTAATGCTGAATCCTTCAACTCTAAAATAAAAGGATTTAGAGCCAACTTAAGAGGCGTAACTGACGTAAATTTTTTCCTTTTTAGGCTTGAAAAGCTATTTGCTTAAATTTTACTCCCCAGAAATAATGACTGACCCGACATCTTGAGATTAGTATCAAATAAGGAGCTGTTTCATTCTAAACCTAATATTTCCTTTTTTCAACAATATTCCTTAACTTAGCTGATGCTTAAATCTATGCAGATGCAAAAAATCATCGGGTTTGCTTTTATTTCACTTATTGTAATATCTGGTAGTTTTTCTTGTAAAAAGAAAGATGAACTTCCGCCTGATTTGGGTTATAATTATTTTCCTAATAAAGTGGGGAAATATGTCATTTACGATGTGGATTCTTTTTATTACAACGACTTCAATGTTCCTTTAACTATTGACACTTTTAAGTTTCAGTTAAAAGAAAAAATTCAATCTACTTATTTAGATAATCAAAATCGTACTACACTCCGTTTGGAGCGATATGTTCGTTATTATAACGATACAGTTGCTTATAGTTTGTTGCCATGGGTTTTGCGTGATGTTTGGGCCGCCAACAGAACTGCAACCACTGCAGAAAAAGTGGAAGAAAATGAACGATTCATTAAATTGGCATTTGCAGTTAAACAAGATCAGGAATGGGATGGAAATGCTCAAAATACGCTTGGCGGACAAACATATGCTTATGAATTTATTAATCAGGCAAGAACTATTGGTGGAACTGCTTTTGATTCGGTATTGCAAGTGAATCAGTTGGATGAATCATCTTTAGTTGATGTAAAATATTACATTGAGAAATATGCAAAAAGGACAGGAATGGTTTATAAGCAGGTCATTGACATTCAATCTCAACCTGATCCTTTGTGGACAGCTTCTGTAACGGCAACATTTTTATCTCAACCAATTATGAATCGAGTTACTTCTGGATTTCAATACACTTATACTTACAATTCCTCAGGCACAGAATAATTAATTATGAAACATCTTATTTCTCTTTTATTCTTCTCTTTTTTCTTACAGTTTTCCTTTGCTCAGAATTCTAAAACGTATCTTGTTGTTTTCAAAGACAAGAATAATTCTTCGTTTTCAGTTGCTGAACCAAGTAAATTTCTTTCAGAAAAATCGATTGCTCGTAGACAAAAGCAAAATATTGTAATCAAGGAAAGTGATTTACCTGTTAATACCAATTATATAAATCTTGTAATAGAAACTGGAGTTGCAGTAAAAAATCAATCGAAATGGTTGAATGCTATTTCAATTTCAACAAACGATGAAACAAAATTAGCAAGTATTAAAAAATTAGTATTCGTAAAATCAATTACTCTAACTGCTGATCCAGCTTCATCAAAAATACATACTACAAAATTTGATGTGCCAAATGTTCAATCTCCTATGAACAATAGTGCTATCCCCAACCGCCACCCTGAGCGCGACCAGAGGGAGGTCATCCCGAGCGGAGTCGAGGGACGAAGGGAAAGGAACGAAGAGCAACTTTCTGTCTCATCCGTTTTAAACTACGGAGCATCCTTTTTTCAAGCAGATCAAATTAACATCGACTGTATGCACGATTTAGGTTTTATGGGGCAAGGAATGACGATTGCTGTTTTAGATGCTGGATTTTTCAAAGCTGATTCACTTCCTGCTTTTGATAGTATTAGAATGAATAATCAATTATTAGGTTGCAGAGATTTTGTAACTGGAGATACTTTGGTGTTTGAAGATTATCCGCATGGTATGAATGTACTTTCATGTATGGCTGGAAATTTACCTGGACAGTTAGTTGGAACGGCAACAAAAGCAAAATACTGGTTATTGCGAACAGAAGATGCATTTACAGAAACATCGCAAGAAGAAGTGAATTGGTTAGTAGGAGCAGAGTTCGCTGATAGCGTTGGTGCAGATGTAATTAATTCATCATTGGGTTATAGTAAATTTGATGGAGGAATTGGCGATCATTTCTATTCTGATATGGATGGAAACACAACTATTATTTCAAACGCAGCTGATTGGGCTGCAAGTGTAGGAATATTTGTAACTACAAGTGCTGGTAATTCTGGCGGACCTCCTTGGTTTAAAATTACAGCTCCTGCAGATGCTGACAGTGCATTAACTGTTGGTGCCGTTGATTCTGCTGGAATAATCGCAGGATTTAGTTCACGCGGATTAACATTTGATGGAAGAATAAAACCAAATACTTGCGCTCGTGGAGTACAAGCGGTGATTGCAGCTAATACTGGTGGAATAACTACTTCGGGTGGAACATCTTTTTCTTCACCGATTACAGCAGGTGCTGTTGCATGTTTATGGCAATCAAACCCGAGCGCTACCAATTTGCAATTGTTAAATGCGATTCAACAGAGTTCATCTCAATATTTATCTCCTGATTCTATTTACGGTTACGGAATTCCAAATTTTTGTAAGGCTGATTCTATATTGACATTTATTTTAAGTATAAATAATTTGAATGTAAAAAACGAAAATGTTTTGTCTGTTTATCCGAACCCATTTAATTCAAATTTTGTAATTGAATTTTATTCTACAAAAAAAGAAACTGTACTTATTGAATTGTTTGATGTTTCGGGAAGAAAAATTATCAGTCAAGAACAATCTGTTTTTGCAAATACAAAAAATAAATTTTCTTTTTCAGATATTTCAATCATATCAAAAGGTATTTACACGTTGTGTTTAATCAGCTCTGACAAAACACATTTTTCAAAAATCATCAAACAATAATTTATAGTTTTCAACTTTTATGAAAAAGACAATCATCCTTTTTTTAATTTTCAATTTTTCAATTTTCAATTTTCTAAAGGCTGATGAAGGAATGTGGCTTCCCATTTTTCTGAAAGCTATGAATGAAGCAGATATGCAAAGTAAAGGCTTAAAACTTTCTGCTGAAGATATTTATAGTATCAACAAATCGAGTTTAAAAGATGCCATTGTTCATTTTGGTGGAGGATGTACGGCTGAAATTATTTCAGACCAAGGATTGATGTTGACTAATCATCATTGTGGATACGGACAAATTCAAGAACACAGTACTGTTGCAAATGATTTATTGACTAATGGTTTTTGGGCGAAATCACAATCAGAAGAGTTGCAAAATCCAGGTTTAACTGCAACTATTATTATTCGCATGGAAGATGTAACGCAGCAAGTTTTAGCAAGTATCACAGCAGGAATGACAGATGCGGAGCGTGAGAAAAAAGTAGCCGAATCGATAGCTCAGATTACAAAAGAAGCTGTTACTGGAACACACTATGGCGCTTATATCCGTCCATTTTTTTACGGAAACGAATACTACATGTTTGTCACAGAAACTTTCAAAGATGTTCGTTTAGTTGGTGCTCCGCCATCATCTATAGGCAAATTTGGCGGTGATACAGACAACTGGATGTGGCCTCGTCATACTGGTGATTTTTCTGTTTTTCGAATTTATGCTAACTCAGAGAATAAGCCAGCTGAATATTCAAAAGACAATGTTCCTTACAAGCCAAAATATGTAATTCCAATTTCAATAAAAGGAATTGAAGAAAACGATTTTACAATGGTGTATGGTTTTCCCGGAAGAACAACCGAATATTTAAGTTCGTATGCTGTAAACATGATTATGTACGAAACCGATCCAGCGAAAGTAAAAATGCGTGAAACACGATTAAAAATTTGGGATGAAGACATGAAAGCGAACGATAAGGTTCGTATTCAGTATTCGGCTAAGTATGCAAGTTTAGCAAACTATTGGAAAAAATGGGATGGAGAAATTAGAGGACTTAAAAAAGCTGATGCAATTAATAAGAAAAAATTATTTGAGCAAGATTTTTTATTAAAAGTGAATACCGATAATGATGCAAAAGGAAAATACGGAACGTTGTTTTCTGATTTTGAAAAATTGTATACTGAGATGAGTCCTTGGAGTAAACAACGCGATTATCATGGAGAAGCAATTATGGGAATTGAAGCTGTAAGTGTAGCATCTTATTTTTACGATGTTGTTGATGCATTGAAAGCTGGAAAAAAAGCTGCGGACGCGCAAAAGTATATCGATAAGATAAAAATTGATGTGGGTGTGTTTTATAAAGATTATAATGCAGTAACGGATGAAAAGATATGTGCTGCAATGTTACAGATATATGTTGATAATGTAAGTAAAGCGGAGCAGGCAACTATATTTTTAGAAATAGAAAAAAAATATAAAGGCGATTTTAAAAAATATGCAAAAGATTTGTATTCTAAATCTATGTTTGTCTCTGAAGCAAAGGTACTGGAGGCATTGAAAGATTTAGATAAGAAGTATAAAAAAATTGAAAAGGATCCGATATTTCTGTTAATGTATAGCTGTTTATCAAAGTATAAAAAGGAGGTTCTTCCTAAATACAATGAATTAGATGCAAAAATTACTACGCTGAATCGCAGCTATATGAAAGCGATGCGCGAATTAGTGACAACAAAAAAATATTACCCGGATGCAAACAGTACATTGCGTGTTACCTACGGAAAAGTAAGTGGCTACTTTCCTAAAGATGGGGTGCATTACGATTATTATACAACGTTGGATGGAGTAATGGAAAAAGAAAACCCTGCAGTAGATGAGTTTGTTGTTTTTCCAAAATTGAAAGAATTGTACAAAAATAAAGATTACGGACAATACGCAAATAAAAAAGGAGAATTACCTGTTGCGTTTTGTGCTAGCAATCATACTACTGGTGGAAACTCTGGTAGTCCTGTTTTTAATGGCGAAGGACAATTGATTGGAACCAACTTCGATAGAAACTGGGAAGGAACAATGAGTGATATTATTTACAATCCAGATCAAGTCAGAAACATTGTGTTGGATGTGAGGTTCACGTTGTTTGTAATAGACAAATTTGCGGGAGCGGGTTACTTGTTAAATGAAATGAAAATTGTTAAATAAGTTACGACAATGCCCTTCGACTGCGCTCAGGGTGACTTCATTAACAAGCATTTTAATTAGAACGTCAAGTTGAGCGTAGTCAAAGTGTTAATTAAATACAAACATCTCAATTAGAACATCACACTGAGCATTCTGCGTTGAAGCAGACACTATCAAAGTGTTCTAAATTATAAAACGAATTAACATTGCAAGTCGAAATTATAACAATCGGTGACGAAATACTAATCGGTCAAATTATTGACACGAACTCTGCTTTTATTGCTCAACTTTTAAATTTGAACGGAATAAGTGTGAAGCAGATATCTTCTGTTTCTGATAGCCGTGAACATATTTTAAAAGCATTAGACGAAGCAAAAAGTCGTGCTGACATTGTTTTAATTACTGGCGGACTAGGACCAACCAAAGACGATATCACAAAAAAAACACTTTGTGAATATTTTAAAACCACCATGCGTTTTGATGAAGGCGCTTATCAGGATGTAGTAAATATTTTTGCTACCTACGGAAAAGAAGTAACACCGATAAATAAATTACAAGCAGAAGTTCCTGCTATTTGTGAAGTAATCCATAATTATAACGGAACAGCACCATGCATGTGGTTTGATGTGGATGATAAAATTTTTGTTTCTATGCCGGGTGTTCCTTATGAAATGAAGGTATTGATGAAAGAACAGGTTGTTCCGAAATTAAGAGAACGATTTAGATTTCCTTCCATTTATCACAAAACAATTTTAACTCAAGGAATAGGAGAGTCGACATTATCTGAATTGGTCTCCGATTGGGAAGACAGTTTGTCGGATATAAATATTAAACTGGCCTATTTGCCTTCGCCAGGAATGGTGCGTTTGCGTTTGAGTACAAAAGGAGAAGATAAAAATGCACTTATTAGAAATGTAGAAAAGAAAATTGAAGAAGTGAAGCCACTTATATCTCAATTCATTTACGGATATGAAATTTACGGAGTGGAGAGAGAAAGTCTGGAGCAAATGGTTGGAAAACTCTTAAAAGAAAAAAAGAAAACTGTTTCAACAGCAGAAAGTTGTACCGGAGGATATATTTCTCATTTACTTACCAAAGTAGCTGGTAGCTCCGAATATTACATCGGTTCTGTTATTTCTTACGCTTACGAAATAAAAGAAACGGAGCTAGATGTTCCTCATGATATTATTTTTAAACACGGAGCCGTATCTCAACCTGTAGTGGAGCAAATGGCAAAAGCAATCCGTGAAAAATACAAAACAGATTATGCTATTTCAGCATCAGGAATTGCTGGTCCGGGTGGCGGCACAGATGAAAAACCTGTTGGAACAGTTTGGGTGTCCATAGCAACTCCAACAAAAATTATTTCAGAAAAATTTCTTTTCGGAGCGAACCGCGAACGAAACATTCAAAAGACAGCCAATGTCGCTTTGAATATGTTGAAGAAGGAATTGGAAGGCTCGTATTAAATTCTAATTTTTCTTTTCTGGACTTCTGCTGACTATCCAGTATTTTATTATAAGATCAAGTATAGCTGCTTGCTCAGAAACCGATTCAGGTTTTTCGAAAAAACCTTGTACACGATATTCGTATGCTTCTGACACTTGTTCGTTTGAAGCACCCCCGCTCATAAAGATAAAAGGCATGGATTTTTCTCTTAAAATTTTTCTTCGTCTATCGCTTTTTTTAATTCAAGTCCCGACATTTTAGGCATATTCATATCTGAAATTACAAGGAACAATTCATCTTTTGTTGTTCGCATGTGTTCAAGTGCCTCCATCCCGTTGTTAAAGTATTCCACCTTAACATCCCATTGTTTTTCGCGTAAAGCTTTTTCCAAAAGTTCTTTTTCATATTTTTCATCGTCTATTAGGATAATTTTCCCTATCACCTTTGTTGTAGTGTCTTTTGCAAGTTCTGTAGCGGATGGTGTTTTCATAATTTTTGATTTCTATTTGTCTTAAAAACAATCTTTACTACTCTCTTAATGACTTGTTTTCGCCAGATGGGAAGTTTTTATAGCCAAGAAGGTGGAATTAACAAGTGAAGGCTCATCCGTTACATTTTATATAAAAGATTGCTTTCGTTTACTGCTTTATAAACTTAATACAAGCCTACGGCTTTCTTTTTAAACTAATAAAATGCAATCCTTTCGACAATGTAGAAAAATCAATTTGATAAATTTCAAAATAATTCTCATGAATTTAGAATTATGGAAGTTTTAGTTTTAAAGAATAAATACTTCCACCATCTTTTCCAATAAAGAAAATATCTTTGTTAGAAACAGAAATGAAAATTTGAGGACATAATGTAAGAGTTCCTTTTTTGCCTCCTACATTAGCATCAATAAGTGCAAACTTTTTCCCAGTAGAACCATCGGCACCAATGAACTGGATGATAGGGATTTTTATACTTGCCAGCATTGGTCCAACTACTTTGTGGTCCTGTCCATCATGTCGGTATTGAAAATCATTATAAACCAGCATTATTTGTTCTCCAACAACAGAGGTCGATAAACCATTAGCGAATCCACCATCTTCCGTAGATTTATTGGTTTTTCTCAATATACTATTTATTATATTTTTACCGGATGCAGATACAAATGGTTTGGAAATATCGATTTGAGATATTGTATACACCTAAAAATAATTCATACCTTCGGTACACCGAAGTTTTTCATTCAGAAAAAGCGGAAAAATGAAAGATATGGCTAAAAAAAAGATATACTGAGATAATAAGTAGAGGAGGTTCGAATCCTCTCGGGATTCGCTTTTTATAACACTTCTATCTTAAAATCAATTAGTTAGTAAGTAAACAATAAATATACATACATTTTTACATACGATTCCTAACGACACCTTTTCATAACCAACTATTTGTGTAAATATAAATAAAAAAGCTTGTTGATAAAATTTTATAGCGGATGCAGGGCAACAAAAGAATCGCTAAAATTTTTGTTC
>CAMCUO010000093.1 GCA_945879015.1 Chitinophaga pinensis
CATGGACCGACTAGAATGGTTTGTGGAAAAAGCTACGGAAATGGGTATTGATGAAATCTCATTAATCGATTGTAAAAATTCAGAACGCACAATTGTAAAGACCGAACGCATCCAAAAAGTGGCAATTTCGGCCATTAAACAAAGTTTAAAAGCATATCTACCTAAAATCAATGAAGTAGTTAACTATAAAAAGTTCATCGCTTTAATGAAAGATTTTAAAGGGGAGAAGTTTATTGCACATTGTCAGTCTGCTGGATTGCCTCATGTTAAAACGCTCTATACTCCAAAACAAAACGCATTGATTCTTATCGGACCCGAAGGTGATTTTACTATTGAAGAAGTGAAATTAGCTTTGGAAAATGGTTTTAAAGAAATTAGTTTAGGCGAAAGTAGGTTGAGGACTGAGACTGCTGCTTTGTATGCTTGTGGTGCGTTAAATGTGTTGAATGAGTAGTTATTCTTTCACAAACTTCTTAGTTACAACCTTTCCATTCTCTGTAATTAAACTTAAAAAATAAATCCCTTTAGAAAGATTCGAAATATCGCATGAATTATTTTCAAATATTAAATTCATAGATTGTCCTAAATAATTTACACATACAGCATTTTTTAGTTTTTCATCTGATTGTAAAAACAACTTATTGCTGGCAGGGTTAGGGTAAATAGAAATATTTTCTTGAAAGTTATTGTCTGAAATTTCAGTCGTGAGATCATTAAACCTAAATATCGTCCCACAACCATTCAGACATGAACCAGTTCCACCACGAGAAGTCATCCCATAAAAAGAAGTTCCATCATAAATAAGTGAGCCACCAGGACCATCTCCATCCAAAACTCCTGAAAAATCAAACAAATCAGAAAAACCTGTTCCATCAGGTTTAATTCTAAAAATTATTCCTTTATCATTAGCACCACCATAGTCTGTCATTCCATAAAGAAATGAACCAACGGAAATGAAGGAACTTCTTGGTTTCCCTCCATTTAATCCTGTAAAAACAAATAAATTTACATAGCCTGTTCCGTCAGGTTTTATTTTAAAAATATTTCCCCAGAATCCCGCCCCTGAGGTAGTTCCATAGAGAAATGTTCCATCAAAATATAACGAACCATTAGGAGCACGACCATTTGCATCGTTAAAATTTAGAAGATTTACATAACCCGTTCCATCAGGTTTGATTTTAAAAACTGTTCCACACCCACCTGAACCACACGCACCACTAGTTCCTCCTCCTACTGTCATTCCATAAAGATAAGTACCATCATAAATTAATGACCCGTTGGGAGTTTTTCCATTGGGGCCAGTAAAATTCATCAAGTTGGAATATCCTGTTCCATCGGGTTTGATTTTAAATAAATTTCCATAACCAGATGAGCCCCCCATACCTGTCATACCATAAAGAAATGTTCCATCATAATAAAAAGCGCCAGAATTAGGAAATGCACCATCTGTAGCCGATCCGACAAAATTTCGAATATTCGAATAACCTGTTCCGTCAGGCCTAATTTTAAAAATTGTACCGAAATCAAAAGCTCCACCTCGATTTGTCATCCCGTAAAGGTAAGTGCCATCATAAATTAGTGAACCTAAAGGATTGGCTCCATTAGTTCCAGAAAAATTCATCACGGTATCAAATGCAGTTCCATCAGGTTTAATTTTAAAGATTAGACCCACGCTATATGTGCCGCCCATATATGTCATACCATAAAGGTAAGTTCCGTCTGAAACTAAGTCTGCATATGGAGATTGCCCACTTGTACTATCAACACAATCGAACAATTTAGTGTATTGAGCTTTGATTGATAAAGTTGATGCAATTAAAAATATAGAGGAGAGTAATAACCTAGTTTTCATACTATTTTTTTAGAAAATTTCTTTGGCGACACTCTAAAATATGAAAAAATGCCCAAATAATTTGAAATTACAAACTGAAATTTACAACATTTTTTTTAGAATAACAAACTACCGTCTCCGAAACTCGGAACAAATGATGGAAGTAGCAATAGCAGCATTTAAAGATTCGGCCTCTCCTCCACCCGATTTGAAATGAGAGAAAGAAAGAATGCTTATTTTATCAGTAATTAATTTTTGAACTTCCTCTGAAATTCCACGCGACTCATTCCCAATAACTATAAGGCCTTCAGAAGATAATTTTTCAGAATAAATATTCTTGCCTTCAAGTAAAGCCCCATACACAGGCAATTTGAAATTTGAAATTTGAAATCCGATAAACTCCGTAAGCGAAGTATAATGCACCTTTATTCGAGCAATAGACCCCATCGTGGATTGAACAACCTTCTGATTAAACGCATCTACACTTTCGGAGCTACAAACAATATTTTCAATTCCAAACCAATCTGCAATTCTGATAATCGTTCCTAAATTTCCTGGATCTTTGATATCATCCAGCACCAATGTTAACTTACCTTTCAACGATTCGTTATCCAAAACGTATTTAGGAGTTTCACAAACTGCCAATACTTCATTTGCTTTTGTTAATCCAGAAATACGTTCTAATTCATTTTCTTTTATCTCAAAACGTTCGACTGTAGCAAGAATTACATTGTTTCTTAAAAAATCGGAAGTCGCATAAACTTGCTTAACAACAATAGCTGAATTCAACAATTCGGGCACAATTTTAGCTCCTTCTGCTATGAATAACCGATGTTCTTCCCTGTATTTTTTTTGTTTCAACGAATTTATGAAACTTATTTGGCTTTTTGAAAGCATATTTGTAGTTCTAAATAAAAAAAATTAAAAATCCCGCGCCTCCGCTCGGGATAAACTCCGACACATAGTTTTAAAAAATAAATTACATAGATGAAGTAAGCATCCAAAACATAGAGCTATGTGAAGCTATATAAAGCTTTAGCTTCTTCTTTTTCTATGTTTCTATGTGTTAAAAAAAAACGAGTCACAATGGTAAGCACAAATGTAGTAATTTAGTAGCCTGAGTACAGTACAATTTTATCTTTGAGCGTGAGCAACCATCCTTCTTATAATAAGTTCATCATTATCGGGTTAATTCCCTTGCTGTTGTTTGCGTGCCGACCAGTTCGTAAACTAAATCAGGGCGAATATTTGCTTCAAAAAAATCACATAGTTGATAAAGATACCAAAATTGATAAAAGCGAAATTGAAGCTTATATCAAACAAAATCCTAATCGTAAAATTTTATTGTTGTTCCGCTTTCACCTTTGGTTGCAGAATTTAGCAAATGAAGATCGTATCAAAAGAAAACGAATTCTTTATGATAAAAAAATTGAAAATAGAAACAATAGAAGAATTGCTAAAGGCAAAAAACCAAAAGAATACAATAGACAATTATTTGGTGAGTGGCTATTGAATGTGAGCGAACCACCCGTTATTTATGATTCTCTGCTTGCAAAAAAATCTGCTAAACAAATTAAATTATTTCTTAACAACAAAGGTTATTTCATTAGCTCAGTTAGCGATTCGGTAGTGCATTGGAGAAGAAAAAAGCGCGCAAGTGTTTATTATATTATAACTGCACAAAAGCCTTATCTAATCAACAAAGTAGAATACAAGATTCCTGATGAACTTTTAAATTATTATGTCATTTCCGATTCTGCTAATTGTCTATTAAAACCTGAAAGCATTTATGATGTAGACATGATGCAAAAAGAACGTGAGCGCATTACAAACGAGCTAAGCAACAATGGTTATTACCTATTTACCAAAGATTATATTTATTATGAAATAGATAGCACCATTGAAAACAACAAAGTAAACATAACTCTAGGAATAAAAAACTTCGCATACAAATACTCTGATTACTCCGATTCTATTATGGAAAGGCCGCATCAACGTTTTTATGTTAAAAACATTTATATACAACCAGACTTTGTATCAAAGAAGATGGATTATGTAAAAAAAGATACAATTAAAATTGAGTCGAGTACTGGAAAAGAAATTGCTGATTCAATTACAAATAAAGAAGTAGATTATTTTATTCTTCATACAGCAGATTTAAAATACAAAACAAAAGTTTTACTCAATTGTGTGTTTTTGCGTAAAGGCGAACTTTATCAATTACAGAATGTTGACGATACTTACAAACGTTTATCGGAATTAAAATCATTTAAAACGATCAATATATTTTTCACACGAGTAGGTGGTGATTTCTTAGATTGCCATATTCAATTGAGTCCAATTCCAAAACAATCTTTCACAATCGAAACCGAAGGAACCAATACTGGAAATGGAAACTTAGGAATATCTGGAAGTATCGTTTATCAAAACAGAAATTTACTTAAAGGTGCCGAAGTGCTCGAGCTAAGATTAAAAGGCGGTATTGAAGCACAAAAAACGGCAAACAGTAATTCGGCAAACATCAATCCTGTTTCACAATTCAACACCATTGAAATTGGTCCAGAAATGAACATTTATATTCCACGCTTTCTGATTCCTTTGAGTATAAATGCTTCCAAACAGTCAAACCCTAAAACAATATTCACTACTTCTTTCAATTTCCAGCAGCGACCAGATTATACAAGGTATATCTACAACCTTTCCTTTTCATATACTTGGAAAGAAACGCCCAAAAAGCGTCATACAATTAGTCCAGTTGTAATCAACTTTGTGAAAGTAGCTTTGCAAAGTAATTTTTTGGATAACATTAACGACCTGTATCTTATCAATAGTTTTACAGATCACATGGCAACTAGCACGAGATACTCGTTTACATTCAATGAACAGAATATTAGAAAAGAAGAAAATTTTTCATTCTTTAGAGCAAATGCTGAATCCTCGGGTAATATTTTGAGAGGAATTTATAATACAGTAAACTCATTTAGTGAAAATACGTTTGCAAAAGATGATAACGGAAGTTATACTTTATTCGATGTTGCTTATTCGCAATACCTTCGTGTAGATGGCGATTTTAGATATTATTTTAATTCAAACGAAATAAATAAAGTTGTTTTTAGAATTGCAGCTGGTATAGGAAAACCATTAGCAAACTTTAAAGCTTTGCCGTTTGAACGCAGTTTTTATAGTGGAGGAGCGAATGGAATTCGAGCGTGGCAAGCACGAACATTAGGTCCGGGTTCTTATAATGACGGAGAGGAAATTTCATTCGGACAAATTGGTGATGGACAAATAGAAGCCAATTTTGAATACCGTTTCAAAATGTTTAAAATGTTGAAAGGCGCCATATTTATTGATGCTGGAAACACATGGCTACAGAAAAAAGATCCTGGTCGCACAGGTGGTGATTTTCAATTTGACCGCTTCTCAAAAGAAATTGCGATAGGATCAGGAGTTGGTGTAAGAGCTGATTTTAATTTTTTTATTATTCGTTTTGATGTAGGATTGAAAGTGCGTGATCCTAAATTAGATGAAAATAAAAGATGGGTAATTCAAAACTTGCTTGATGCAGAATGGAAACGAGTTTACCGCACAGAACACAGTAATCGTAAATACGATTTTTTCACTTTTAACTTGGGGATTGGATATCCATTCTAATAGTTCACTAGTTCATAGGTTTATTCGTTCATTAGTCGGCTATACCCATTCTATGTGTTTTAAAATAAGGTCATTGCGAATACAATTCCACCTTGAACTAGTGAACCAATAAACTAATGAACTTTTTATTATCTTTGCCTTCCTAAAAATTAGTTAAGGGCTTAGTAGAGTTTCAACTATTTACTATTCCCTAATCACTATTAACTAGAAAAAAATGGCATCTAAAAAAATTGAAGAGTTATTGGGCGCTAATGCAGGCCTTTTAAATCACACTTGTAAAACCATTTCAAAAGAAAACATTCATTTACCAGGTAATGATTTTGTAGATCGTATTTTTCAGCAAACCAACCGAAATCCACAAGTATTGCGCAGTTTGCAACAATTGTACGGAACAGGCAGATTGGCCAATACAGGTTATATGAGTATTTTGCCTGTTGACCAAGGCATAGAACACAGTGCTGGTGCATCTTTTGCTCCAAATCCTATTTATTTTGATTCTGAAAATATTGTAAAACTTGCTGTTGAAGGAGGTTGTAATGCTGTTGCATCTACTTTTGGTGTATTGGCTTCTGTATCTCGTAAATACGCACATAAAATTCCTTTCATTGTAAAATTAAATCACAACGAATTTTTAACTTACCCAAATAAATTTGATCAAATAATGTTTGGTACGGTTGAAGAAGCTTGGAACATGGGAGCTGTAGCAGTTGGAGCAACTATTTATTTTGGTTCACCTGAATCATCTCGTCAAATTGTTGAAGTAGCACAAGCTTTTGCAAGAGCTCACGAATTAGGAATGGCAACGGTTTTATGGTGTTATACCCGTAACAATGCTTTCAAAAAAGAAGGTATTGATTACCATACTGCAACCGATTTATCATCGCAAGCAAATCACCTAGGAGTAACAATTCAAGCAGATATCATCAAACAAAAATTATCAGATAAAAACGGTGGATACACTGCTGTGAATTTCGGAAAAACACATCCAAAAGTTTATTCTGAATTAACTACTGATAATCCAATTGACTTATGCCGTTACCAAGTAGCTAACTGCTATATGGGAAGAATGGGATTGATTAATTCTGGAGGAGAATCAAAAGGAGCATCGGATTTAGCGGAAGCAGTTACAACAGCTGTAATTAATAAACGTGCTGGCGGACAAGGTTTAATCTCTGGTAGAAAAGCATTTCAAAAACCTGTTAAAGAAGGTGTGGAATTGCTAAATACGATTCAGGATGTTTATTTAGATAAAACTATTACAATAGCATAAAAAGTAGCAGGTAGCAAGTATCAGGTATCAAGACCTTTTACAAAATACATTTTGTCCTGCTACCTGATACTTGATACTTAATACTGAAAAAAATGAGTTGGTTTAAAAGAATAAAAGAAGGTATCACTACATCAACAAAGGAGAAAAAAGAAACTCCTGAAGGCTTGTGGTATAAATGTCCTTCCTGTAAAAAGATTACAAACACTGCTGAACATGAGCTAAACCTATATGTTTGTCAGGGTGAAGATTGTCAATATCACGAAAAAATAGGTTCAGCGGAATACTTTAAGATTTTTTTCGATGACAATGAATTTATTGAATTGAACGAAAACCTTACTGCTGGTGACCCATTAGAGTTTGTTGATACCAAAAAATATGTGGATAGATTGGTTGATACTGCTAAAAAGACCAATTTAAAAGATGCTTTGAGAACAGGTCACGGAAAAGTAGATGGCGAAGATTTGGTGATTGCTTGTATGGACTTTAGTTTTATTGGTGGTTCGATGGGTTCAGTTGTTGGAGAAAAAATCGCAAGAGCTTGTGATTATTGTATCGAAAAAAGAATTCCATTAATGATTATCTCCAAATCGGGCGGTGCTCGTATGATGGAGGCTGCTTTCTCATTAATGCAAATGGCTAAAACTTCTGCTAAACTTTCGTTGATGTCGGAAGCAAAAGTACCCTATATCTCTTTCTTAACCGACCCTACAACAGGAGGAGTTACTGCATCGTACGCAATGTTGGGCGACTTAAATATAGCTGAACCAGGTGCTTTGATTGGATTTGCTGGTCCGCGCGTAGTAAAAGAAACAATTGGAAAAGACTTACCAAAAGGCTTCCAAACCTCTGAATTTGTACTAGAACATGGCTTCTTGGACAAAATCGTGAACCGTAAGGAAATTAAGGCTAAAGTTGGGCAACTGCTTAAGATGTTTAAGAATTAAGGTACAGATAGCTAATCAATACGAATATTACGAATCTGTGTTTGTAAGCCTTTTGGGTGAAAATTCGTAAAATTCGATTTTATTCGTTATCC
>CAMCUO010000094.1 GCA_945879015.1 Chitinophaga pinensis
AAGATAAAAAAATAAAAGTATGATATTTAGTTATAAATCAAGTAAACAAGGCGAAATCAACACCTATCTTTTTTATGGTGAATTGATTGATCGTGGACAAGCTGCATCTCTATTAGATGAAATAGAAATTGCTGTTGGTAAAAATGAAAATAAAATTTTATTAAACCTTGCTGATTTAAAATACCTGAACAGTAGCGGATTAAATATCATCATCAATATCCTAACAAAAGCCCGTAAATCAGGCGGAGATGTTGCAATTTGTAACGTAAATAAAAAAATTACAGAACTTTTGATTATCACTAAATTAAATAGTGTGTTTAATGTTTGTGATAGCGCTGAAGAAGGAATTAAGATCCTTAACAAGTAGACAATAGAAAGTAATCAATAGACAATAGGCAAAAGTTAAAATTAAGAAAGTCTAATCCGAAACAATTTAGTTGATTAACAAAAGTATTAGAAAACATAGATTCGTAAAATTCGTATTAATTCGTTATCCGTATATATAAATGAAAGTAGATGTATTATTAGGTCTTCAATGGGGAGACGAAGGAAAAGGTAAAATTGTTGATGTTTTAACTCCAAAATATGATATTATAGGCCGTTTTCAAGGTGGCCCAAATGCTGGACATACATTAGAATTCAATGGCATTAAGCATGTTTTAAGAACTATTCCTTCTGGAATTTTTCGTGAAAAATCAATCAATATTATTGGTAATGGAGTTGTAATTGACCCCGTTGTTCTTATTGCAGAAATTGATGCTTTAGTAAAAATGGGTGTTGATGTAAAATCAAAACTTTTACTTTCTACAAAAGCACATTTAATTTTACCATCTCACCGTTTACTTGATGCAGCTTCAGAAGCATCAAAAGGAAAAGAAAAAATTGGTTCTACATTAAAAGGTATCGGTCCAACTTATATGGACAAAACTGGAAGAAACGGAATTCGCATTGGGGATATTTCATTGCCAAATTTCAAAGATAAATATGATGCTTTAGTTGAAAAACATAAACAAATATTAAGTCATCATAATTTTGAATACGACCTTTCTTCAATGGAACCAGAATGGTTTAAGGCTATTGAATCATTAAAAACATATCAGCAAATTGAAAGTGAGCATTACATAAATAATGCATACAAAAACAACAAAGCAATTTTAGCTGAAGGCGCACAAGGTTCTTTGTTAGATATTGATTTTGGTTCTTATCCTTTTGTAACTTCTTCAAATACTATTTGTGCTGGAGCTTGTACAGGATTGGGAATTGCGCCAAACCGTATTGGGAAAGTATTTGGAATATTTAAAGCATATTGTACTCGTGTGGGTAGCGGTCCTTTTCCTACTGAACTTTTTGATGAAATTGGTGATAAAATTAGAAACAATGGTCGTGAATTCGGCTCCGTAACTGGCCGTCCAAGACGAACAGGATGGTTAGACCTGCCAGCATTGAAATATGCTGTTATGATTAATGGTGTTACAGAGTTAATGATGATGAAAGCAGACATTCTAAGCGGTTTCGAAACTATTCAAGTTTGTACGCATTACAACTATCAAGGCAAAAAAATTGACTATTTACCATACGATTGTTCACCTGAATTGCTTTCACCCGTTTATACTTCGTTAAAAGGCTGGAATCAAGACTTAACAGGACTTAGCAGTCCGGAACAAATGCCTGAAGCTTTAAACGAATACATATCTTTCATCGAAAAAGAAGTAGGAGTGCCAATATCTATCGTCTCAGTTGGTCCAGATCGCACACAAACACTCATGCGTAAGAAAGAATTGGTATAGTAATTGCCTTATCGCAACACCATTTATACCAATACAATGACATATACAGGAAATAAAAATTTGATCACCAAAAAAATAAGATCGGTTTTGTTTCCTGTTTTTTATTTCCTCCTTTTTACTCCTCTCCTATCCTATTCACAAAGTGAAATTAAATCTGGTGGGAAAAAAATTAAGATAGAACATGCTGGCTCATTAGAATTTGATAAAAAATTAGGAAATGGAGCACAACGTTTAATTGGCGATGTTCGTTTCCGCCAAGATAACGCCTTAATGTTTTGTGATAGCGCCTATTTGTATAAAGACAATTCCTTAGATGCATTTGGGCATGTGCATATTCAGCAAGGTGACAGCATTCATTTGTATGGTGATTTATTAAAATACAACGGAAATACAAAAAAAGCCTTAATTACAAAAAATGTTGTTGTAAATAAAGGTGACATGCAATTGACAACAGATGAATTAAATTATGACGTTTCTACAAGTGTTGGTTATTATGTAACTCCAGCACGAATTATTAATAAAGAAAACACACTTACGAGCAATACTGGTTATTTTTTTGCAAAAAGCAACGACCTAACATTCAAAAAAAATGTGGTGTTGACAAACCCACAATTTGTTATCAATTGTGATACGATGCGTTACAATTCTTCTACAAAAATCACATACTTCCTTGGTCCGACTACAATTAAAAGCAAAGACAATTTAATTTATGCTGAAGATGGTTGGTACGACACTTACAATGATCAGTCTCGTTTTAGCAAAAATTCATACATACTTACAAAAGAACAAAAAATGTATGGCGATAGTTTGTATTACGATAGAAAAAAAGGAATTGGAAAAGCTATCAAAAATGTTCAAATCATTGATACTTCTCAAAATATAAATATTAAAGGTGAATATGCCATTCATTATGAGTTTAAAGACTTATCCATTGTTACTGAAAATGCTTTATTGACACAAGTTTATGAAAAAGACACACTCTACTTACATGCTGACACATTAAAAGCAATGGGGAATTCAAAAACTAAACCTAAAAATTTAGCAGGAGAGAAAGGAATTTCAAAGGAATCTAAAAATATTGTCTCTGATGACAAACCTCTAAAACTAAAACGTAAAATAAAAGAGATGAAAATTGTTGGTACTGACACCACACTAATTTATGAGAATGTAGATACTGATAACAAAAAGCTTTTTGCTTACCACAAAGTGAAATTTTTCAAAAATGATTTACAAGGGAAGTGCGATTCATTATATTATAGCTTAAATGACTCTACTATGCGCATGTTTGGAAAACCCGTTTTATGGTCTGGCGAAAATCAATTAACATCCGACAGCATTAAAGTAATTACAGGAAGTAAATCTATTCGTTCTATCGAATTAAAAGGCGCTGCATTTATTGTTTCAGAGGAAGACAGCTTGCGTTACAACCAAATAAGAGGCAAAACCATGCATGGTTATTTTCAAAAAAATAAATTGTATTTAATTAACGTTGAAGGAAACGGACAAACTTTGTATTTTATAAAAGAAAAAGAAGAATTAAAAGCAGTAAACAGGGCCGATTGTAGCGATTTAAAAGTTTATCTAAAGAATAGCAAGGTGGATAAGATCACGTTTATAACTAAGCCTGATGCTACACTTTTTCCATTAGACCAGGTTGATGTAAAAGAATTGAAATTAAAAGATTTTAATTGGAGAAAAAAAGACAGACCAAATACACCAAAGGAAATTTTTATTTGGTAACATTTTAAAAATAAAAACTATGAAATTATTAATGTATCCCTTTTTTTTACTACTAATTGCTCCTTGCAATAGTTCAAAAAAAGCAGTTAAAACACCTGTTGAAACTGACAATACAAGCAAAGTAATAATCATTTATCAAACAACGCCTTGCTTTGGTCGTTGTCCGCTATACACACTTACCATAAACGGAGAAACAAAAACGGCAACTTTTATTGGAGACAAACACACAGAAAAAATTGGCACTTATACCAAAGCCATTTCTAAAAGTGAATTGGAAGTTTTTGTAAAAGCTTTTGAGGATGCTCAATTTAATTCCTTAAACGATGAATATTTAGGAAACATTACTGATTTCCCAATTAAATACATTATTTACACAAACAATAACAGAACAAAGAAGATTAAAACCAGAAGTGGTGCCCCTGAAGCATTAAACAAACTGGAAAAAACATTGAATGCTTATGCTGTGAGTGAAGAAGGTTGGAAAAAAACAGATGATGCTAGTAATTCAAAAGACTAAGCAAGCACTCTACTTTGCCAACTTTGTTTCAATGGAATTTCCCATTGCGAATCAAAAGTTTCTTTAGAAGAAACCATATTATTAAAAACGATAGTCGATTCGCTTACAATTCCTTGTGTAGCCAATTTTTCAAAATCAGATAATTTACATACCTTAATTTCATTTGCGCTTCTGTATGCAACCTGCATGCGGTCAAATAAATTCAAGCTTAATTTCTGTTCTAGTTCTTTAACAAAATGAACAGACTTATCAATACTACAACCACTTGCCATTGCTTGTTTTTCGTCAACTGCAATTACAACAAATAAATTATGCAATACATCAAAGCTTGCTTTTAAACTTGCTCCATGAGCAGCCCAATCAGAAATAAATTTTAATCCTTCTGCTTCAATAGCTTTCACCTCAGCATCAGATAAAATCCTATTGCTTTGATAAACCCATAAACGGGCATCTTGGGGCATATTTTTATAATTGGTCATTATAAGTCTTTAGCTTGAGCAATTAATTCAGCTACGTCTAATACTTTAACAGTATTTTCTTTATTGAAATGTTTAACTCCGTCCGTCATCATAGTATTGCAAAACGGACAACCAACAGCAATTACATCAGGATTCAGTGCTAATGCTTCTTCACTTCTTTCAATATTAACTTCTTTGTTTCCTTTTTCTGCTTCCTTGAACATTTGTGCTCCACCAGCTCCGCAACAAAGTCCATTTGCTTTAGAACGTTTCATCTCCATCAATTCGGCATCCAAATTTATCATAACAGAGCGAGGTGCTTCGTAAACATCATTTGCTCTTCCCAAATAACAAGGATCGTGAAAAGTGATTTTTTTTCCTTTGAAACTTCCTCCTTCAATTTTTATTCTTCCGCTATTTAATAAATCTTGTAGTAATTGTGTGTGATGAATCACTTCATAATTTCCACCCAATGCAGGATATTCATTCTTTAAAGTATTGAAACAATGCGGACAACCTGTCACAATCTTTTTTACTTCATATCCATTCAACACATTTATGTTTGTCATTGCTTGCATTTGAAATAAAAATTCGTTCCCTGCACGCTTTGCGGGATCTCCTGAACAACTTTCTTCCGTTCCCAAAACAGCAAATTTTACATTCGCATGATTTAATATTTTAACAATTGCCTTTGTAATTTTTTTAGCTCTATCGTCAAAACTACCAGCACAACCCACCCAAAATAAAATTTCGGGCGATTCTCCTTTTGCCATAAAATCGGCCATTGTTGGCACACTCAGTGGTTGATTGTTGATTGTTGATTGTTGAATATCACTCATTATTTAACCTTGTTTTATACTATTTGACGCTGTTCTTCTTGAAGCAACAAAAATTGATGTAAGTTCATTCCCTTCCTTCAACACAAGAAGAACTTCTTCTTTCTTAATTAATTCTTTATCAATTATTAGTTGAAGCCAAAATTCAGATTCATCACATTCTTCCACAACAATACTAATCTTAGCAACAAAACTAGGTTTTGACTGAGCATGGCAAGTTGCTCTATAGTTAGCTGCAACTGATGTTGATGACCTTATTAATTGCCCTTTAACATGATTACCAAGATAATTGTTTGGCAATTGCATACATAAATCTATACAACTATATGCAAATTTTTTTGTTCTATTAATTAAATCATTCTTCATAAATTCACCAATCAACACTCACCATTCAACATTCCTTAATTATTTTTCGAAGACTTCTATCGTTACTTCTTTCTGAATTAAATCTGTAAATCTTCCTTCATATCTTGTTGCTCTCACCATATGATTATCAATCCAATGATAATTTCCACCTCTTGGTTTTCCCATCAGCAAGCCATGATATTTAAAACCATTATCTGCTAACCATTGTTCTGTTACTTCTCTATGTGCTTCTGTTCTTGAAGTAAAAAATGTAATGATATGTCCTTCGTCAAACCATTTATTTAAGGTAACCAATGCTTCTGGATAAAGTGCTGCAGTTAACATTCTTTCTGGTTGTTCATTCGGAATATCATCACACACCGTTCCGTCAATATCTATCAAATAATTTTTTACGTTAGATGGCAATACTGGACTAATCAATTGTCCGTTCTCTTCTTTTTCTATTAGCTTCATAAATTCTATTCGTTTTTCCAGTTCAATCTATCCGCCTGACTGAATTGCCATGGCGCTCCGTTATTTTCAATATTCGTAAACATTCCGTTTAACTCTGTTGGTGCCGAGCTTTGTTCCATCACCATAAATCTTCTCATATCCATAATAATGCTCAATGGATCAATGTTTACTGGACATTCTTGAACGCATGCATTACAAGATGTACATGCCCATAATTCTTCTGGTGTGATATAATCACCTAACAATGATTTTCCATCGTCTTTAAATTCACCATTGTTAGCATCCATGTTTTTTCCAACTTCTACTAATCTATCGCGCGTATCCATCATTATTTTACGAGGAGATAATAATTTGCCTGTTATATTGGCCGGACAAGCAGAAGTGCATCTTCCACACTCAGTACAAGTATATGCATCCAATAATTGTTTCCAGGATAAATCGGTAACTTCTTTTGCACCAAAACGCATTGGAATATTCGGATCGGCAACTGGCGGAACAAACGATGGATCAAAAATCGCTTTCACTTCATTGGTTACCGATTCCATATTGGTGAATTTTCCTTTTGGTTCTAAATTTGAATAAAACACATTTGGAAATGCTAAAAGAATATGGAAATGTTTTGAGTAAGGTAAATAATTTAAAAACCCTAGAACCATTACAATATGTCCCCACCAACCTATTCGCTCAATCATGTGCAATGCTTCTGGTGACATTCCTCCGAAAAGGATTGGTCCAAGATGACTACTAATTGATAATCCTAATGAACCATCTCCTAAATTTTCTGCGTGCGATAAACCTTTTGAATAAAGCACTTCATCAGCACCATTCATCATAAAAATAAAACCGATTAATGCAAGCTCACCTAACAAAATAAAATTTGCATCTAACTTTGGCCAACCATTCAATTCGTTTTTTACTAAACGAGGAACTTTCAATAAATTTCTTCTCGATAAAAAGGCAATCGTTCCAATAAAAGCAAGTACTGATAATATTTCAATAAAACTTACCATAAACGTATAAAATCCGGCTAGCGCAGGACGAAACATTCTATGACTTCCAAATGAACCATCCATAATAATTTCAATCAACTCGATTTGCGTTATTACAAATGCTGCGTATAAAAACAAATGGAGAATAGCTGGAATAGGTCGTTCAAACATTTTCTTTTGTCCGAGTGCAACCAAAGTCATAATTTTCACACGATCCGAAAATTTATCTTTTCGGCTAATTTCTTTTCCCAATAAAATATTACGTCTTACTTTGCGTGCATTAATGGTAAAGAAAATAGCACCACCGAGGAATAATAAAATGAAAATAATAATTGGAACCATAATAAAAAAGTATCAAGTAGTAAGTATCAAGTAGTAAGTATCAAGTAGTAAGTATCAAGTAGTAAGTATCAAGTAGTAAGTATCAAGTAGTAAGTATCAAGTAGTAAGTATCAAGTAGTAAGTATCAAG
>CAMCUO010000095.1 GCA_945879015.1 Chitinophaga pinensis
ACCGAGGGCTATTATGTTAATACTGTTGGTCAATACGCTAACGAAGATGTAATTCAAAGATATATCCAAGAACAAGGTGAAGAGAAAAATACATATAAAAAGTTGCATAAGAATCAATTAAGTTTGTTCGGGTAACACGATACCCCGAAACTCTGCTTCGAGGTTATTCATTTTTTTCAAAAGGGTAATTTATTTTGGTTGCTTAGTGTCTTCAACAATGGGAACAGAAACAGCACTAGGAACAGCTTTAGCTTGATTTGTTTCGTTTTCAGTAGAGATGTAAACTTTTTCACCAACACCAGGTCCAGCAGGATTACTATAAACTGTTTTACTTCCTCCATCATAATGTTTTGTGGTAGCATTGTTTTCAGCATCAGTAGAAACAACCGTCTCCGAATTTTTAATGATGTTTACTTTGCGTTCAACTGGTTTAACACTAGAAGGATTTGCAGGAAGTTCAAGCGGCTTTTTTTCTGCCGAAGATTGTGCAAAAGAAACCTGGTAAGCCAGAAAAAAAACAATGGATAATGCTAGTGTTTTCAAACGTTTTAAATTTAATGGAGAGTTTTTCATTTATTATAAATATAGACGAAAAATACACAGAAAAGGTTGCATTTCAATATAAATTCGACCAATTATCCCAATTCTTCGACCAGTTAAGCCAGGAGAAAACCAATCATATATTTTGCTAATAAAATCAAAAGGAGATTCCTAAGGCAGAAAACAGATAAAAATGAGCTGATTTTATCAATTGAGAGCATAGTTTATTTTTGATATATTTGAAAGATTTTATTCAAAGGAATCTTTTAAAAATGAAGAATATTAATCTGTTGCAAACTTGGTATGTTTATCCCGTTTTACTCATAGAGGGTGCTTCTTTAATGGGAGTTGAACTTGTAGGTGCAAAACTGGTGGCACCAAGTTATGGAAGCTCCATTTATGTATGGGCAGCAGTTTTGTCTGTAACCCTTGCTGGACTTACATTAGGCTATTTTGCTGGAGGAAGATTGTCTATTAGGAAGCCAACAGAAAATATGCTTTTCATAATTCTAACTTTAGCTGCTTTTTTGGTGCTAATAATGCCTTTTTCAGGTAAACTAATCATGAATGCAACACTCGGTTTAGATATGCGATTAGGTGTAATAGTGTCATGCATAATTTTTCTTGCTCCTCCGCTAGTTTTATTTGGAATTGTAGGTCCAATGGTTGTTCGATTGGCTGTGAAAAGTTCAGAGGAGGTTGGGAGAACAGCAGGAAAAATGTATTTTATTTCTACAATTGGTGGAATTTTCGGAACATTCATTTATGGTTTTTTCCTTATCCCTCATTTAGGAATGAGAAAAACCATTTATTTGACTTTTATAGCGCTGATCATATTGCCTGCAGGTTTTTTGTTATTAAAAAAAGCAAGAAACAAATTAATTAAAAAGTGACGGTAAAAATTTCAACTTTTTAAAAATTAACTCCCGTCATACGCTTCAAAAGAAGTTCTTGAATTGTCTGATTCCTGTAATAAATTGCAGTTTCTTTATTTAACAAATCTAATTGAGGTAGATCATCTGTAAGCGTAACAGCGTTGTTGATATTGACTTCCTGTACACTAACTAAAAGCTTTAGGCTGCCAAATTTTTGACAACATTTATTTTGACGACCTTGAATAAATTTCGACATATCAGGAGGAGTTGTCAATGCGACAAATACTTTATCGTCTTCTAATCCGGGTTTGGGTGTAAATTCTTTAACGACAAATCCCGCAGATATAAGTGTTTTGCATAAGGAACGGGAGGCCAATAATTTTTTTCCTCTATCAGTATAATGGAAGAAAACAAACGATTGATTATCTTTTAATAAACCCTTTAATTCTTTAAAGGCCTCTGTTGTAAATAAGTGTGAAGGTTGAATTTCTCCAAGAGCAATATCAAAAACAATGATGTCATATTTTTTAGAACAGGTGTTAATATAATGACGCGCATCATCAATAGTAATGTTCACCTTGGAAGTATCAAAGCCAAAAAAATCTTTTGAAATAGCTCCCATGCGCGCATCCAGTTCACAGATGTCCACATTAAATTTAAGATCAATAAATTCTTGTGCTAAGCTCCCTCCGCCCATTCCAAGTATTAAAGCATTGCTTCCTTCAGGTTTAAAGCTGCTAGTAACAGCTATGCGGTGAACATATAGTCCATTAGAAATTCCGGTTTTAATATCTTGATTTGTTTGTGAAATACCGTTTACATAAAGCATTTTATTATGCTCCCCGTGATAATGGTCGATAACTGTGGCTTGTCCCAGCAATCCTTCTGTTTCGTAAATAATTTTATGAATTTTGAAACTCGTTTTTTTCTGAGTTAAAGTAAAAGCTCCAGCAATACCAGAAATTAGCAGAAAAGCTCCCATCAAAACAGAAAAGAAAATGAATTTGCCTTTCCCTTCTTTTTTTGATAAAAAAAGTATAATAATTCCCAAGAAAGAGGAAAGCAAATAAATGGGTATTGAAATTCCTATAAAAGGAATAATAAAAAAGCCTAAAAAAAGAACTGAAAAAACTGCTCCGAGGGTTGAAGCAGCATATACAATGCCTGTAGAACTGCCAGCTTCTTCAATTCCTTTTCCAGCATTACCAATAAGAATTGGGTTCATCATCCCAAAGCAAGTAATCGCAGGCAATAATAACAGAATAGAACAGAGGATGCTTCCAGTATAAATGTTTGAATTGGATACTAATAAAATAACTTTCGTTGATAAAACAGGCATTGTAAGAAGAAATACACTCCCTACAAAAATTATTCTTGCTAAAATAATAGAAGGATTTTTATGAGTGGAGAATTTTCCGCCCAAATAATATCCTAATGCAAGTGCAAGCATTGTTATACCAATAACTGAAGTCCATACTTGCAAGGATGTACCAAAATAGGGAGCTATAATTTTTGCGCCTAAAAATTCGACACTCATTACAGCTGTGCCTTCCAGAAATGCAAGAAAAAAAATTATTGATTTGTTAAACCGCATTCGAATTATTGTTGAAAGTATGGTTAAACAAAGATAGGAAAGAAATACTTTTTTGGGAGATTATTAAAATAAATTACAATTTATAATAAATCTAATTCAACAACCAATTTTTTTCGCAACTTTGTAAAAACCTTTTATATGCCCATTTTAAAGGCTGTTTTTATTATAACCCTCTCCCTCTCTTTTAATGGTTTTTCGTATAAAAAAACTACTACCGATTGGGAACTTAAAAAATTTAAAAATGGCATTTCTGTTTATACACGCTTGCCTGAAAATTCAGAATACAAAGAGCTTAAAGCAGTCTTTCAATTAAAAACATCTCTCTCAAGTATTATTGCACTTTTAAATGATGTAGAATCCTATCCAAAATGGGTTTATCGTTGTGGAACATCAAAAGTTCTCAAGAAAGATTCCGATAAACACTTGATTCGTCACCAAACTATTGTTGCTCCTTGGCCAGTAGATAATAGAGATGTAGTGGTTGAAGTGAATTCATATCAAGATGAAAAAACAAAAATTGTATACCAAAAAGTAAAGGCATTACCGGACTACACTCCAACGCTAAAAAATTATCTGAGAATTAGAGCGTTTACTGCTACTTGGACACTCAAACCACTAAAAGACGGATTCGTTGAAATTGAATACGAATTACTTGTAAATCCTGCTGGAGCTATTCCTGCTTGGGTTGTCAACATGGCAATGGTGGATGGGCCATACGAAACTTCATTAAAAATGAAAGAGTGGTTATTGTATGAAAAATACCAAAAAGCTAGCTTTCCTTTTATTTCAAATCCTGAATAGGATTATGCATTAGAGTAATAATCCTTATTTTTACCAAGATAGTGTTTTTACTATTTCAATTTATGACCGATACAAGTTCAAATAGTCAGTCCGAAAAGTTTATTGATATAAAAAAAGCAATAGCCAGTAAAAATCCCAGATTGTTGCGATTTTTACCTGGCTTTTTGTTGAGGTATATTACGCGGACTATTCATCAGGACGAATTAAATGAAGCTATTGAAAGAAATAAACACCTTTTTGGACACGATTTTGTGGATGCTGCCATGGAAGAATTTCGTGCAAAACCAATTGTACTTGGTGCAGAAAATATTCCTAGAACAGGAGGAGTAATTATGACCGCTAATCATCCGCTTGGAGGATTAGATGGAATTGCTTTTATGGATGTAGTTGGGGAGCATCGTAAAGACATAAAGTTTTTTGTTAATGATTTATTAATGGCATTTAAGAATTTAGCTCCCATTTTAGTACCAGTTAATAAACACGGAAAAAACTCTACAGAATACGCAAAGAGGTTTGAAGAAACATATGCTTCTGATGAATGTTTATTATTGTTTCCAGCCGGATTAGTTTCGAGAAAACAAAATGACGGTAGGATTGAAGATTTAGTTTGGAAAAAAAGTTTCATCACTAAAGCTATTCAATATCAAAAAAATATTATTCCTGTTTTTATTGATGGAAACAATTCTAAATTTTTTTACAATTTTGCCTATTGGAGAAAAAAAATAGGAATAAAGGCGAATATCGAAATGTTTTATTTGGTGGACGAAATGTACAAACAAAGAGGTAAAACACTTACCTTTACCTTCGGTGAAGCAATTTCATGGGAAACATTTTCCAAAGACAAACCAGCTGAATACTGGTCGGAGAAGGTAAAGCAGCATGTGTATGCATTAAAATCGGGAGATAAGTCGAAAATGTTGCCTACAATAAAAAAGAGTTAGAAAAAATATATGAAATGAGCCAAATATGTTTGCTAAGCAAACACCAAAAGTAAAAGGGCTCATTCCATATACCATAAAAAAGTTACAAAGATTATATGAAACCAATTATAGAACCGGTTGCAAAAAATATTTTAGTATCAGAACTTTCGGCTGATAAATTTATTCGTGAAACCAATAATGGGGATAATCTAATTTATATTATCACACATCACGATTCGCCAAACGTAATGAAAGAAATTGCTCGTTTAAGAGAGCACACATTTCGCACTGCAGGTGGTGGGACAGGGGAGGAAATTGATATTGATGAGTTTGATACAGCGGATGCTCCTTACAAACAATTAATCGTTTGGAATGCAATCGAGAAAGAAATTGTTGGTGGCTATCGTTATATTAAATTAAAAGATGCTCCTGTAATAAATGGAGTTGTACATGTAGCAACGACCGAACTTTTTAATTTTTCTGCTGATTTTGTAAAAATATATGTTCCTGAAACTATCGAATTAGGAAGATCATTTGTTCAACCAAAATATCAGCCTTCTATAGATAATCGAAAAGGTTTGTTTTCTTTGGATAATCTTTGGGATGGGCTCGGAGCAATTGTTGTAGACAATCCAGATGTGAAACATTTTTATGGAAAAGTAACCATGTATACCGATTTTAATATACATGCTCGTGATTATATTCTTTCTTTCATGAATTACTTTTTCCCTGATAATGAAAAATTAGTTTATCCAATGGAGCCATTAGGTTTTAAAACAGATACTTCTGAATTTTTAAAAGTAATCAATGGCATGTCGTACAAAGATGCACACCGTGTTTTAGGACAATTTGTTCGTGAAAAAGGAGAACATATTCCACCTTTAGTAAATGCTTACATGAATCTTTCAGCAACTATGAAAATGTTTGGAACCGCTATGAACTCTCACTTTGGAGAGGTTGAAGAAACAGGTATTTTAGTTACTATTGCTGATATCTATGAGACCAAAAAAGAGAGACATATTAATACATACACTCCTACGAATTACGAATAAAAACGAATTACGAAAATTCCCCTACGAATTACTAATAAATACGAAATACGAATTATTTCCAAGAGAAAAATCTAAATTTATGAATGTTTTAAAAAGAAGCGACATTGTTCATGCAGAGTTGAGTTATAAATTAGTTGGGATTTTGTATAGTGTGCATAAAGAAATGGGCTATGGGTTTTTGGAACGGTATTATCAAAAAGCAATTGCTGCTGAATTAAAAAGGAATAATATTGATTTCAAAGAACAGGTTAAAGTAGAGTTAATTATAGCTGGGGAAGTAATTGCATCAGGAATTGTAGATTTTATTATAGACGGTACAATTATTTTAGAAATAAAACAAGGAAATACATTTTTAAAGACAAATATTGACCAGGTGAATAGTTATTTAAAAATGTCTAAACTTCAATTAGGAATTATAGCAAACTTCACATCAAGAGGATTATTATACAAAAGGATTGTAAACACTATTTAAACTCGTTTCCCAATATTTTTAAAAATTCGTAATTCGCCTTTATTCGTAATTCGTAGTGCCTATGGAAATCAAATCCGCAAAATTTTTAATTAGCAGTACCGATGTGGCAAAATGTCCTGCTCCATTAAAGCCAGAATACGCTTTTATTGGACGATCAAACGTTGGGAAATCTTCCTTAATCAACATGTTGGTGGATAGAAAAGATCTTGCCAAAACATCTGGAAAGCCAGGAAAAACGCAGCTAATCAATCATTTTATTATCAACGATGCTTGGTATTTAGTGGATTTACCTGGTTATGGATATGCAAAAGTTTCAAAAGAAAAACGGGATATTTTTCAAGCTTATATTTCAGAATATATCATTGAAAGAAAAAATTTATTATGCCTGATGGTTTTATTAGATTCTCGATTAGAACCTCAAAAGATAGACCTTGAATTTATGGATTGGTGCGGAGAAAAAGGTATTCCGTTTGTGATGGTGTTTACAAAAATAGATAAACTATCTAAAAAGAAATTTACTGATAACATTGCTCATTACAAGGAAGAAATGGGAAAACATTGGGATGCATTGCCCGAATGTTTTTATACTTCTGCAGAAAAAAAGGGAGGCAGAAAAGAACTTTTAGATTTCATAACCGCAACCAATAAACTATTCAAATAAACGAATGCTCCGTAAACACTTCGATAGTGTTTGCTTCAACGCAGAATGGTCAGTGTGACAACTAAATTGTCAGTCTGAGCGGAGTCGAAGACTTTATTTTTTGCTCATTAACTTAATGACATTGAACTTTTGTTTGAGGATTTTTCTTCTTAGTTACGAATCAAATTGATAAATCCTGTTGTGCTATAATCTTTACCGGTAATAGTAATTGCTGTTAAAATGTAGTAGTATGTTCCATCGCTCAACTCAACACCTGCAGTAGTAAGGCCATCCCACTTAATAGAAGCAGCTTCTGCTTCAAAAACTTTTGTTCCCCAACGATTATAAATTTCAACTTTGAATTCTTTCATTCCAGAACTGTTAACATACCATTGGTCATTATTATTATCGCCATTTGGTGAAAATACGTTTGGAATATTTATGAATTCAATCACGTCAACATTAATTGTATAACAAACAGAATCAATACAGCCGTTACCATTTCCTGCTACTAAACATACTG
>CAMCUO010000096.1 GCA_945879015.1 Chitinophaga pinensis
TAAAATTGTCTACTTTTTTAATTGTCTACTGTCTACTATCGATTCTGCTAATTAAGAACTTCATAGCTTAATCGGAACTCAAACACCGATTGCAACAACCGCCATCGTCAACCTACTCACACAAATCAACTTCCCTTTTTCATCCTTAATTTCAATCGCCCAAACATGTGTTTTCTTTCCAATATGAATCGGTTTTGCTTCTCCATATACAAACCCCGTTATTCCCGGTCTTAAATGATTGGCGTTAATATCCAAACCAACACACACATATTTGCTATTATCTACAATCAAATTAGAGCCAACACTTCCTAGGGTTTCTGCCAAAGCAACAGATGCTCCTCCGTGCAAAATCTTCATGGGTTGTACGGTTCTGCTATCTACTGGCATTCTGCCTCTGATAGAATCATCCGTAAGTTCAGTTATTTCAATGCCAAGGGTTTCGCACATATTGTCCTTTTGCATCCATTGAAAATCTGCAAGTGTATAGGGTTTAAACCAAATGCTCATAATCTTATAATTTAGATAAAGTTAGGAAGAATTCTTGTAAGGAATCTTTTAATCTTTTGCTTCTGCAGATTGTATAATAGTTAAAAAGTATATTCGTTCTACCCTAAAAAAATCCTACCATGCCTTTGGAAATGGTTGGAAAGGATTCCTATCGTTCTTAATCGGATTGGTATACTTTTGTCCGCTTTGGTTGATACTCGGAGTTGCAACGTATTTTCTTTTGAAGTTTATTAAGAGGAAATTGAAGAAGTAGTTTACGGAGCGTCCTTGATTTTTAGAACGTCATTGCGAGTCCCGCATTTTCGCGGGATGTGGCAATCTCTCACAATGAGGAATATAGTGTTGTTTAGAACGTCATTGCGAGTCCAGTCCCGCTCTGAGTCCTCGGGCGGGACTGGATGTGGCAATCTCTCACGATTCGGAAAGGTATTCTAAATTGGCAGTAAGATAATTTATATTTGCAGAATGATAAAAGGAGGAGCAGTATACATACTTACAAACATGAGTCATTCGACTCTCTATGTCGGAGTTGCATCTTATGTAAAAAAAAGAATCTGGTAGCATAAAAATTTCATTCATCCAGAATCATTTACTGCAAAATACAAACTTACTATTCTAGTTTACTATGAAGGGTTTCATAGAATTGAAGAAGCAATCGGAAGAGAGAAAAAAATCAAAGCTGGTACAAGAAAGAAAAAAGATGAGTTGATAAATTCAATGAATTCAGAATGGAAGGATTTGTATCCTGATATTTTGGAGTGGTGATTATGGAGTTTTGCTACGGAGCGTCATTGCGAGTCACGACCCGAGAAGCGGGGTGGGATGTGGCAATCTCTTCCATAATCGTAATTCTACTTATCATCTTGAGAGATTGCCACACTTCCTTCGCAATGACGTTTCTAATGGTGGCTAGTCTCCGCCTCTTGAGAGATTGCCACATCCTGCGAAAATGCGGGACTCGCAATGACGTTTTTAACAAAGCCTTAATCACCCAATCACCTTATTACTTATTCACCCAGTCACTTTCTTAAACTCTTCCTTCGCTTTATCAAACTCCTCAATCAATTCTTCCCTTTCGGAGATAAGATTAGAAATGTAAACACTCTTCTTGTAAAACAGCATCAACAACATCCATTTGTTTCGGATTTTACTCACTGTGTGATAATACCAATACGTGAAAAATCCAAACAACGGTAATGTCATAGCATACGCAATTGTAATAAGTTCGTTTTCGAAAAATTTATTTACAAGAATAATTTGTGTGGTATAGAAAATAATAAACATAAACATTCCGCTTACCATACCAATCGGACCTCTGAACTCTTTTGTTTTACTTAGCTTATCCGCAATCCAACCTGGAATTTGAAATGGAAGATAATTATTTAATAAACCATAAACATAAAATGGAAATCCAATAATGATAGTCAGGATTGCCATAAAACTACTTCCTAAAAAACTTTTATTCTTTAGATTTCTGGCAATGTCAATATCGTTTATCCCTAAGAGTTGAAGTTTGCTGAAGTAATCATCAATTCTATTGTTCAACGCTTCCACACGTTCGGGCTGGTGCACCATAAAAAATTTTACTGATTCCAGAATGTTTTTTGTAATAGTAAAATCGGCTACTTGATCGCGATTAGAAAAACCACCTTCTTTTGATAATTTGTATTTATAAAGTGTTTCAATGTTTTTTACAAGTTTATCCGTTTTGTCATCTTCAATAGCAATCACTAAGCTTTCCAATTTCATTCTGATTTTTTCAGTCAGCATTTCCACAGCTCTGAAACCATCTTTTTCGTAATCTGTTTTATAATCCGCAACAAGAATAGGTTCATCAATATTAATAAACACATCTTTGTTAAAACGATGTGGATTTACATAGTTTAATCCAACTGTTACAACATGTGCACCTAATTTGAAATCATTGTTTGCTTCGGCACCCATTACAATACGTGCAGCACCCGTTTTGATCGGTCTTAATTTTCTTTCTGTAATACTAATTCCTTCTGGGAACATTAAAATTGCTCCGCCTTTTTCCAAATGCTCAAAACACTTTTTAAACGTATCTTGATTTTTATTCATCAATGTAGGATCATCTTGCTTACGATAAACAGGAATCATACTTAGCTTAGGTAAAAACCATTTCGCGAAAGATGATTTAAATAATTCTCCTTTCGCTAAAAAGAATACTTTTCTGTCTAATAAAGTTGCAATAACAATTGGGTCTAAGAATGTGCTAGGGTGATTTGCCAAAACAAGCAATGGTCCTTTTGCAGGAATTAGTTTTTTATTTTGAATAGTAATGGAGCGGAAGAAAATACTTACCGTAGTGCGCATTAATATTTTTAGGATGGAGTAGAGCATTTACGAAAATACGGAATATTGCTCAAAGGTTGCACGCCGATTTCGCAGATTGAAGCGGATTCTTTATTTTTTACCGAGTGCTAATGAGAACCTTCATTGCGAACGATTGAAGCAATCTTGCCCAATGTTGACTAGTCTAATTATCATGAGAGATTGCCACAATCGTTCGCAACGACGTCCTTTAAAAACTATACATCTTTGCCCCGAAACCTAATTAATCAAGCAGGAATTTATTTTGTTGTTTGTGGGGATAAGAAGACTAACATTGTTTTGACGAATTAGGATTATAAATAACTTCATTGCGAGTACAGCATTCTCGCGGGATGTGGCAATCTCGTCCATAATCGCAATTCGAGTCCTCGTCTTGAAAGATTGCCAAATCCCCCACCGATTCTCGGGTCGTGAGTTGCAATGAACGATTCTACACAAAGTGAAAATAAAAAATCCGCTTCAATCTGCGAAATCTGCGAGCAATATTCCGTATTTTCGTACATGCTTTCTCAACGACAATTATTTTTAAATCATATAGCACAAACAAGTGAAACACCTTTGTCCCTAGAAATTGAAAAGGCTGAAGGTGTTTATTTATTTGATACATCCGGCAAACGTTACCTCGATTTAATTTCAGGAATTTCTGTTAGCAATGTTGGTCATCGTCATCCGAAAGTTGTTTCAGCAATAAAAGAGCAAGTAGATAAATACATGCACACAATGGTGTATGGCGAATATATTCAGACTCCTCAGGTAAAATTAGCTAAACATTTAGCTGATAATCTTCCTGCAAATTTAAGTTCAGTTTATTTTGTGAATTCGGGCAGTGAAGCAATTGAAGGTGCTATGAAATTAGCAAAACGTTTTACAGGACGAACAGAAATTGTTTCTTTCAAAAATGGCTATCACGGCAGCACACAAGGTAGTTTAAGCATAATGGGAAACGAAGAATTTAAAAATGCTTTTCGTCCTTTGTTACCAGATACAAAACAAATTGAATTTAATAATACAACAGATTTTTCTCAGATAACAAATCAAACAGCTTGTGTTGTTGTTGAAACTATTCAAGGAGAAGCAGGAGCAATTGTTCCGACAAACGATTTCTTGAAAAAACTTAGTTTACATTGTAAAGCATCAGGAACTTTGCTTGTAGCAGATGAAATACAATGTGGATTTGGCAGAACAGGAAAATTATTTGCATTCGAACATTATGGATTTGTTCCCGATGTTATATGTTTAGCAAAAGGAATGGGCGGAGGAATGCCGATTGGTGCTTTTATTTCTTCTAAAGAAATTATGAACTCCTTAACTCATAATCCAATTCTAGGACATATAACAACATTTGGCGGTCATCCGGTTTGTTGTGCTGCAGCAGATGCAACATTAGGTGTATTGTTAGAAGAAAAATTAATGGATGGAGTAGAAGCGAAGGAGCAATTATTCAGAACATTATTAAAGCACCCGAAAATAAAATCGATTCATGGAAAGGGCTTATTGCTTTCAGTAGAATTTGAAAGCTACGAGCAAAATAAATCCATTATTGATAAATGTATTGCGAAAGGAGTAATTACAGATTGGTTTTTGTTTAATTCTCATTCTATGCGCATCGCTCCGCCACTTACCATTGCGGAGGAGGAGATTAAATTTGCTTGTAAAGTCATTATGGAGTCGATAAATTAAGGGTTTAACGTTCTTTAACTTTGATTCCTAAAATTTTGGCATTAACCTTGTGTTATAGTTAAAGAAATCTTAAAATTTGAAACTATGAAAAAGTTAAGTTTATTGTTTGCTTGTATAGCGATTGTATCATTTACAGCAAATGCTCAAGAACCAGTTAAAGTGAAAGCTAAACAAGAACCCGTGAGAGTAGCACCAGTTCAGCAACCAATTAAAGGAGAAAGAGTAACTGTAGTTGAAACGGCACCGCATTCGGATATTCAGCCAGCAACAACACCTGTAGAAAAAGTTGAAAATGTAAATGTTGGTGATACAAAAACTAAAGCACCACTTGTAAAACGTTCAACAAATGTGAAAAAGCATCCTGTTACCCCAACAAAAGCAAAAGCAGCAGCTGTGCCGGTTGTAAAAGCAGGAGAAGCTAAATAAAGATTGTTTGTTTGTGAATTTTAAAAAGTCGCACCGATTATTCGAGGCGACTTTTTATTTTAGTAGTTCCCAATTGAAAGCATAACCAAAGTACAAGCTTCAACAGGTTCGATATTGTTTTTTCTCAGTAAATTTTCAAACTCAGGATTTTCGGTGCCAGGATTAAAAATAACTCTTGTTGGTTTTAAACTAATGATATAATCATACCACTCCGGCTGATTCATTGGTCCCACGTAAAGCGTAACCGTTTCAACATCTTTTATTTCTGGTTTACCTAAAAGAATTTTTTCACCATTTATTTCGCCTTCTTTTATTCCAACTGGGACAACAATATGATTTTTTTTCTGCAAAGCAACAGTTGCCATGTATCCATAACGATCAGGATTTGTACTTGCACCTATTACAACTGTTTTTTTTGACATTTTTTATTTTTTGCTCCCTCTCCTTCTTCAAGGAGAGGGCTGGGGTGAGGTTTAATATTCTTCAACATAATCTAAATCTTTACCGTGGCTTTCTTCTAAAAAGAAGATGGAACCAATTGCAATTGGAATAACTACAATTCCAACTACAATAGCTGATTGTAATATTCCCATTCCTGGCGACATACTTGTCCACCACATTGTCATCAAAACGGTAGCTCCTCTAACAAAATTTGGAACCGTAGTAGTAACGGTTGAACGGATATTAGTACCAAATTGTTCGGAAGCAACAGTAATAAAAACCGCCCAATAGCCCATTGCTAAACCTAAAGCAAAGGTAATGATATAAAAAGTAGCAGGTGTAGAGCCTGCTGATACAAAATACCATGCGCAAAAAATGGCTAACATCGAAATAGCAATTGCAAGCGCTTTTTTTCTGGATTTTAATTTCTGACTAATATACCCTGTAATAATACTACCTATAGCTGCACCCATGTAGTGATACATAATTGATTTTCCTGTATTGATTGGTCCAGTTATATTCAAAGCAACTGCAAATTCTTTTGAAAAGAAAATCAAGATTCCTATTACATACCAAACGGGTACTCCGACTAAAATGCAGCAGAGATATTTTACAAAGCGTTTTCCGTTAGTAAATAAACTCAAGAAATTTCCTCTTTTTGCTGCTGATTCTTTTACTTTATCAAACATTCCAGATTCGTGAACATAAACACGCAATCCTAATAAAGCCAATCCTAATCCACCACCAATCCAATAAGCTTGTTTCCATCCCCATTCAGCGACTAAAAATGCCAATACTGCACCAGCTATTCCTATTGCAGAAACAATACTTGTTCCCCAAGCACGTGTTTCCTTTGTCATTACTTCCGATACCAATGTGATTCCAATTCCTAATTCACCCGCTAAACCAAAACCAGCAATCACTCTCAACCAAGCGTATTGTTCTAAATTTTGAACAAATCCGTTAGCTATGTTGGCAAGCGAATACAATAATATGGTCATAAATAAAGTAGAAAGTCTTCCTCTTTTATCTCCTAAAATCCCCCAGACAATACCGCCTAACAGCATTCCAAACATTTGCATGTTTAAGAGATAAACACCAGCATCTTTCATTTGATCATCAGGAATACCAATAGCTTTTAAACTGGGAACACGTACAATTCCAAAAAGCGTTAAATCGTATATGTCAACAAAATAGCCTAATGCAGCTACAATTACAACAATATTAAAAGGATTTGAGTTTCCTAATTTGGTCTTCATACAGAAATGTTTAGGCTATAAAAATAAGAAAGAAAATGGATATTATGGAGTTACAATTCGGTTTGGCTTGAATGGATTACCATGCAGTGATCCCTGATCTCCCATTGTAAATTCCGCGTAAAAAGCCCCCTCATTTTGAACTGTCATTTTTAGTAAAATCAATAATTATTTTTTGCATTATTAGGCTAAGTTAGTTTTTTAAATTTTCTAATACAATTTATTCTTATTTTTTTGGTATGTCTTTTTTTTCTTAACGACTCATCTTTCATTTCAATTCGATTTGCATCGTGAACAATTCTATCCAAAATTGCATCTGCGATTGTTTGTTCACCAATTATTTCATGCCACATACTTACAGGAACTTGCGATGTGATGATGGTAGAAGATTTTCCATGTCGATCTTCTATAATTTCCATAAGCGCTGAACGGCTTTGTGCATCAAGTGATTGGATTCCAAAATCATCAATCAAAAGAAGATGTTGCTTTTCCATCTTGGCAAGTTCTTTTAAGTAAGAACCATCTGCCTTGGCGATTTTCATTCGACCAAAAAGTTTCGTGCTGTGCTGGTAAAGAACGCGGTAGCCTTGTGCGCAAGCCTGGTGTCCTAGTGCGGAGGCTAAGAAGCTTTTTCCGATTCCCGTACTTCCTGTGATAATAATGTTTTCTTTTCGTTTAATAAA
>CAMCUO010000097.1 GCA_945879015.1 Chitinophaga pinensis
AACTACATCCGTGAACACAAAGACGAAGCGATTGCTCGTTTAGCAATCAAAAATTTTGATGCGAAAGTCATTCTAGAAAATGTTCTGGAAATGGATGTGAAGCGCAAAAAAGTTCAAAACGAATTGGATGCTATTTTAAATGAAGCAAACGTGCTTGCAAAACAAGTTGGCGATTTATACAAGCAAGGAAAAAAAGCAGAAGGCGATGATTTAAAAAGTAAAAGTGCTCAGCTAAAAGAAAACTCTAAAAAATTAGAAGAGCAGTTAATAGTAATCGAAAAAGAACAACACGATTTATTAGTTCAGGTTCCGAATGCTCCTAGCACAAAAGTGCCTAAAGGAAAAACTCCTGAAGACAATGAAAATGTTTATGAAGAAGGAGAAATTCCAAAATTATACGATGGAGCAAAACCACATTGGGAGTTGACTACAAAATATGATTTGATTGATTTTGAGTTAGGAGTTAAATTAACAGGTGCAGGATTCCCTGTATACAAAGGAAAAGGCGCACGTTTGCAAAGAGCATTGATCAATTTTTTTTTAGACAGAGCAACTGCTGCCGGATATTTAGAAATTCAACCACCCATTTTAGTGAACCAAGCATCTGGTTATGCAACAGGACAATTACCAGATAAAGAAGGACAAATGTATCATTCAACTATTGATAATTTGTATTTGATTCCAACCGCGGAAGTTCCTATCACAAATATTTACCGCGATGTAATTTTAAAAGCGGATCAATTGCCGATTAAAAATTGTGGTTACACTCCTTGTTTTAGAAGAGAAGCTGGAAGTTACGGAGCACACGTACGTGGATTAAATCGTTTGCATCAATTTGATAAAGTAGAAATTGTACAAATTGCACATCCTGATAAATCATACGAAACATTGGAAGACATGCGTAATTATGTTGCAGGATTGTTGCGTGAATTGGAATTGCCTTTCAGAATATTGAAATTGTGCGGAGGCGATATGAGTTTTGCTTCTGCATTAACATACGATTTTGAAACATATTCTACAGCACAACAAAAATGGTTGGAAGTAAGTTCTGTTTCTAATTTCGAAACATTCCAAAGTAACAGATTGAAATTACGTTTTAAAGATGGTGACGCAAAACCTGTATTAGCACATACTTTAAACGGAAGTGCGTTGGCATTGCCAAGAATTGTTGCAACAATGTTAGAGAATAACCAAACTGCAGAAGGAATTAGAATTCCGAAAGTGTTGGTTCCTTATTGTGGGTTTGATATGATCTCGTAAACCTCACCCCAGCCCTCTCCTTGAATAAGGAGAGGGAGTGGCTCCGGAACAATGTTTTCCTGCATTCAATATTAGAACCGTCATCCCGTGCCACGACACGGGATCTCCTAGTCGTAGCCAGAATCCTTCCAAAATTAGCACTAATTCCCATCATTATTTCAACAAAATAAGGCTATTTAGCCAATTTTTACATTCTTAGACATGTATATAATTGAACAATTATTATTTGACATGAACTCGCTTTATGTCTAATTTTATAAAAGGATTAACAACCTTACTCCATTAAGATGAAAAAAATAATAGTATTCATAAGTTGTCTTTTTTGCTTTGAAATTTCAAATGGACAAGCACCAACTTTTGAATGGGCGAAAGACATTGGTAATGGAGGCTTTAAATTAGGAGTAAATTCAGGGAAATCAGTAGCGATGGATGCATCTGGCAATGTTTACACAACAGGCTATTTTAATGGAACGATTGATTTCGATCCTGGTCTAGGGGTTTTTAATTTAACAGCCACTTCTGAAGATGGATTTGTTTTAAAATTAGATCCTGCTGGAAATTTTTTATGGGCAAAACAAATGTTAGGAACTATGGATGGTAGAGGAAATTCCCTTTTGATTGATGTATTAGATAACGTATATATAACTGGTTATTTTACAGGAATTGTTGATTTTGATCCAGGTGTTGGAATTAATAGTATAGCATCTGCAGGAAGCTATGACATGTTTATATTAAAATTAGATTCTTCAGGAAACTTTATTTGGGCAAAAAATATCGGAGGGGCATACTCTGATGGTGCTTACACAATTGCTTTAGATATTCTAGGTAATGTTTACACATCTGGCTTTTTTAGTAATACAGTTGATTTCGATCCAGGGATAGGTATATTTAATTTAACAGCATTTAGCTCCAGCCCATATAATGATATATTTATTTCAAAATTAGATTCTTCAGGGAATTTTATTTGGGCAAAGAACATTGGAGGAACGTTGAGTGGTATTGGTATTGGATATTCTATTGATGTAGATATATCAGGTAGCGTTTATACTACGGGTTTTTTTAAAGGAACTGCAGATTTTAATCCAGGCGTTGGAATATTTAATTTAGTTTCTACTGGTGGCGATGATATATTCATTTCAAAATTGGATACTTATGGAAATTTTTTATGGGCAAAAAAAATGGGTGGTGTTTCTGGAGATATTGCATACTCAATTGCGTTTGATTCATTCGGTAATATATACACTACAGGTAATTTTAATGGGACAGCCGACTTTGATCCAAATGCAGGAATATATAACTTAATATCTTCTGGCTCCTATAACAATGCCTTTATTTCAAAATTGGATTCACTTGGAAATTTTGTCTGGGCAAAAAGTATAGGTGGTACTTCTTTTAATTTTGGTACTTCTATTTCTTTAGATGCCTTAGATAATATATATGCTACTGGGTATTTTCAAGGAACGACCGATTTTGATCCAAGCGCTGGAATTGTTAATTTAACTTCTGTTGGTGGATATGATATTTATGTTTTAAAACTAAATGCAACTGGAAGTCATCTTTGGGCGTTTAAGATGGGGAGTAATATTAATGATTATGGAGTATCTATCACACAAGATGCATTAAGTAATATATATACAGTAGGTGGATTTCAGGGTGTAGCTGATTTTGATCCAGGGGTGGGAACGTTTAGTTTATCTAGTACTGCTAATGATATTTTTATACAGAAAATGAGCCAAGGTAATTTAACAACAACAATTAACGAAGCAACATATTTAAACAACATTTCAATTTACCCAAATCCAAACAATGGAATATTTAACATTTCTATTTCATCACAAATAAATAAAGGAATCATAGCAGTTTACAATAGTATTGGTGCATTAGTTTACCTACAAGAAATTACAAATCAAGAAAATTCAATTGAATTATCAAACCAGGCTAATGGTTTATACTTTGTGAAAGTTATGAGTGATAATAAAATTGTTGGAACGAGGAAAATCATAAAAGAATAAAATCACTCGCCCAGGAATTCAAACCTGGGCATTTTTTTTCCTTCTATTTCAACTTCTTCCAAAAACATTTTAAAAGGTCGCACCCATAAATTTTCTCCGTCACTTTGATACAAAGCTTTGTAAACTACTAATTCTTCTAGTGTTTCACTGTGACGGGCAATTCCAATAACTTCGTATTCTTTGCCTTTGTAGTGTTTGTATTTTCCGAGTTTGATCATTCTTTTTTTAATAATGCTTAACAAAAACACACCCCTGGCCCCTCTCTTGAGGGGAATGGATTCTTCTCACATCAAAATACGAGTCAAAATATAAAATTTTATCTGTGAAAATTTGTGTAATCTGTGGTGAAAATTATGTCAGAAACGGATTATGTTGTCTCTCAAAACCAATATTAGTTGCCTGCCCATGCCCGCTATAAACTTTAAAATCATCTCCCAAGGGAAATAATTTTGTTTTAATATTTTTGATTAATGTTTCATAATTTCCTCCAGGTAAATCTGTTCTTCCAATGCTTCCATAAAATAAAACATCACCCGCAATCATAAATTTTTCTTCTCTATTATAAAAGGTGATACTTCCTGGTGAATGTCCTGGCGTAAATAAAATTTCCAATTTCGAATTTCCGAATTCAATTATATCACCTTCTTCTAAAAAAACAGAAGGCTGAGGTGAAGGATCGCAATTCATCCCATAAAGGTCGCAAGACATTTGAAAAGCTTCAAAAATGCGCATGTCGTTTTTGTTGATTTCGAGTTTCAGGTTGTATTTTTTAGAAACAAAGCCATTTCCGAAAATATGGTCCAAATGGCAATGCGTATTTAGAAGTTTTACGGGTTTTAATTGCTCATCAGCAATAAATTTAGCCAAAATTGCTCTTTCTGTATCGTCATAACAACCTGGGTCAATGATAATACAGTCCTTGGTTTCGTCCCAAAGGATGTACATGTTTTCTTGAATTGGACTAAATGTGAAAGAATGGATAGAAATCATAATATAATCATTAAAAATGCGTTGTAAATTTAGTCAAAATTACGGGTTTGTCCCTTGTTATTGCCTTCATTATTTAGTAATTTAGCATTCTAATCAGATTTTACGTGAGCTCGATTTTTACTTCTACATATAAGAAAGGATTTGCTTTACTTCTTTTGTTGTTCGTTGTTTTTTCGAATACAAATTTATCTGCACAATTTTATTCTGGCTCTCAAACCGATTTCGGGAAAAATCGCGTTAAATACGACAGTTATTTCTGGACCTATTATTCCTATCCTAAATACGATGTTTATTTTTACGAGCAAGGCAAAGAATTATCAAACTATGTTTCTGTTTCTGCAAAAGCACAAATGGAAAAAGTAGAAAAATTATTTGATTATTCCTTTGAAGACAAAGTTCAATTCATCGTTTACAATAAACAGTCGGATTATAAACAAAGTAATATCGGACTTTCATCTGAAGAAGATTATAATACTGGTGGTGTTACACGTGTAGTTGGTTCCAAAGTGATTTTATTTTATGAAGGCGATCATGCAAAACTGGATGCTCAAATTCGTTCGGGATTGGCGGAGGTATTAATCAACGAAATGATGTACGGAGGAAATGTGAGAGAGATGGTAAAAAATAGCACACTCTTAAATTTGCCTGATTGGTACATGAAAGGTTTGATTAGTTATGTTGCATGTGATTGGAACTCCGATATTGATAGCAGAGTGAAAGATGGAATTACAAGTGGAAAATATAAAAACATCAATCGTTTAGAAGGCAATGATGCTAAGTATGCTGGACATGCATTATGGAAACACATTGCTGATAATTATGGAGAAGCGGTTCTTTCCAATATTTTATACATGACCAAAGTGAGTCGTAACATCGACAACTCTTCTTTGTTTGTGTTGGGAATCTCCGTTAAAAATTTATGGAGCGAATGTTTTCAATCCTATTCTGGTAAATACATTGAGAAGGATTCAACTTCTACAATGCCAGTGCAAATTCCATTAACAGTTAAAAAACCAAAAGCTGCTCGTGTATACGGACAAATGAAAATCAGTCCGGATGGGAATTATGTTTTGTATACAACCAACGAAATGGGGCAATACAAAATTTGGTTGTATGATGTTCAGAAAAATAAAGCAAAACGAATTTTAAAATCAGGACAAAAAATTGATCGCCCGAGTGATTGCTCTTTCCCTTTAGTGGCTTGGCATCCAAGTGGAAAATTGTTTTCCTACATTATTGAACGAAAAAGTTATTTGGTATTAGCAACTTATGAATTAGAAACGAAAGACAGGACGGAGCGCCACATTACAGGTTTCGAAAAAATATTGGATTACTCTTATAACAGTGATGGTAAAAAGTTTGTTATGTCGGCAGTACAAAAGGGGCAAACTGATATTTTTATTTTTATTGCAGCATCGAGTGGTTATGATCAAATCACAAATGATATTTACGATGATTTAACTCCTCGTTTTGTGCACAACTCCAAAGAAATTGTGTTTTCATCAAACCGACCATTGGATACTTTATTTCATGATTCTAAACGTAAGGCAGAACCTTCAATGGCAAATAAAGATTTGTTTGTTTTTGATAATGTGAGTAAATCAAGAGTGTTGAAGCGTGTTACAAACACTCCACATATTGATGAGTCGTATCCCGCAGATTATGATAGTACACATATTTCTTACTTGAGTGATTTGAATGGAATTCGTAATCGTTATATCGCTCGTTTCGATAGTGTGATTGCTTATGTGGATACTTCAGAACATTATCGCACAGTAGTTTCATCTTATCCTATTACAAATTATAAACGTAGCATTTTGGAACAGGATGTTAATATAAAAGCAAATAAATTTTCTGAAATTATTTATGAAAATGGAAAATACAGATTATTTGTTGCTCCATTAGTTCCATCCGATCAAACTCCTAAGCTTACTTTAATAAACACGTCTTATCGTGATTATAAAGACAGAATAGAGCGAAAAGAAGAAGTGGAGGCTCAGGCAAAGGATAAAAATTTGAAAGATACTCCTCAAGCAGAAAATGTAAAAGTGGTAATTAGCATTAGTGGTCCACCTAAAAAGAAAGACTCTACTGAGGTTGATATTAATAATTATACATTTGAAAACGAACAACCAAAAGTTACTATAGAAGGCATAGAGCAGCCTAAAATGAATGTTGATACATCTTCTAAGGCAATAGCAAATCCAAATGCAGATTTTGTTTTATCTCGTCAAAAAAATTACAACATCAATTATTCAGTAGATTATGTTGTATCGCAAGTAGATAATTCTTTTTTAAATGCTTCGTATCAAAAATTTGCTGGTGGTGGAAGTCCTATTTATTTGAATCCAGGAATCAATGCATTTTTTAAAGTTGGTGTTAGTGATTTGTTTGAAGATTATAGAATAGTTGGTGGAATTCGTTTTTCAGGCGATTTAAATAGTAATGAATTCTTTTTGAGTCGCGAAAACAGAATCAAGCATATCGATAAACAAGTTGTATTGCATCGTCAATCGTTGTTAGATATTGCAGATAATAGTTCTTTGGTGAAAATATATACGCACGAAATAAAATATATTTTGAAATACCCTTTCAATGAAGTTACTAGTTTGCGAGGTAGTTTGAATTATCGGAATGATAAAATTGTATATACAGGCACTGATTTAACTAATCTAAAGCGTGAAAATGCTTATGAAAACTGGGGTTCGGCAAAGCTTGAATGGATTTTTGATAATTCAATTAAAAAAGGATTGAATTTGTACAATGG
>CAMCUO010000098.1 GCA_945879015.1 Chitinophaga pinensis
TTAAGGATGAAAAAGGGAAGTTGATTTGTGTGAGTAGGTTGACGATGGCGGTTGTTGCAATCGGTGTTTGAGTTCCGATTAAGCTATGAAGTTCTTAATTAGCAGAATCGATAGTAGACAGTAGACAATTAAAAAAGTAGACAATTTTAGAACCGTCATTGCGAGTCCCGACCCGAGCATCGGGGCGGGATGTGGCAATCTCTCACGATCAGGACTAGAATTACGATTATGGAAGAGATTGCCACATCCCGCAAAAAAGCGGGACTCGCAATGACGCTAAGCAACAAACACAACGCACAGAACTGGTAACACATACTAATGAACTAATAAACAAATGAACTAATGAACCAACCCTGGAAAGAAGAAAACAATAACCTAACACGCACATTTGAATTCAAGAACTTTGTTGATGCTTTTGGCTTTATGACGAAAGTAGCTTTTGAGGCTGAGAAAATGAATCATCATCCTAATTGGAGCAATGTTTATAATAAAGTAACTATTTCTCTGAATACGCATGATGCTGGGAATACTGTTACAGATAAAGATCATAAATTGGCGAAGAAGATTGATTTATTGTTTGATGGTGGTAATAAATTTGATAGGTAAATCAGTTGGCAATTAAATCAGTTGGCAGTAGGCAAATTAAAAATAAAAAAACGAACAAAATTAGAACGTCATTGCGAGTCCCGACCCGAGCATCGGGGCGGGATGTGGCAATCTCTCACGATGAGGACTAGAATTACGATTATGGAAGAGATTGCCACATCCCGCGAAAATGCGGGACTCGCAATGACGCTCTGTAACAACCATTAACGATTAACCATTTTCTATTAATCATTTCAAATGCGAAAACAGTTTACCATCTTCCTTCTATTCTTAATTAGCACTTTCGGTTTTGCACAAAAATCAAAGCTGACTGCTGAAATTGAAACTCTAAAAAAAGACAAAGCATTACAACATGCTACTTGGAGTATTTGTGTGATGAATACTAAAAAAGATACTGCAATAGCTGAATACAACTCACATGTAAGTGTTGTTCCTGCAAGTACTTTGAAAATTGTGACTACAGCTGCGGCACTGTCTATCTTAGGAAGTGATTTTATTTTTGAAACACAAATTCTTTATGATGGAGTATTTGATTCAACCTCCGGAATTCTAAAAGGAAATATTTATATAAAAGGTGGTGGAGATCCTACTTTGGGTTCCGAATATTTTAAAGATAAAAAAGACAGCCTAACTGTGATTGAAAAATGGGCAATCATACTAAAAGCAAAAGGAATTAAGAAAATTGAAGGAGCTATCATTGGAGATGCGAGTATTTTTGAAGATAACATGATTCCAGCGCAATGGATTTGGGCCGACATGGGGAATTATTTCGGAGCGGGGGCTTGTGGATTAACATACAACGATAACAAATACAAAATTTTCTATAAGTCTGGTGCATCTGGAACTACAACATCCATCAATGGAATACAACCTGAAATTCCTGGACTACAATTCGTAAACAATGTAACTGCCGGTGGCAATGATGACAATGCTTTTATTTACGGTTCTCCTTATTCCAATTATCGTGTTGCATCAGGAACCATTCCTGCAAACAAAAATAATTATGAAGTAGAAGGTTCTATTCCTGACCCTGCATTGTTTTGTGCACAAGTGTTTGAACAAGCTCTAAAAAATATTGATGTAAGTGTTGCGAAAAAAGCCACCACTGTTAGAGCATTAAGAGAGGCGAATGAATATGTTTCTTCCACAAAAAAAATTCTTCACACCAACTACTCTCCTACTCTAGATAAAATTGTGTACTGGACCAATCTAAAAAGTCTGAACTTATATGCAGAGCATTTATTAAAATACATTTCCTACAAAAAAACAGGATTAGGTTCTAACAATGCAGGAACCGATATTGTAACTAATTTCTGGAAATCAAAAGGCGTAGATGTAAACGGATTTTTCATGAACGATGGTTCTGGATTAGCAAGAGCAAATGCAATCACTACAAAAACTCAAACACAAATTTTAAGAGTAATGTCGAAAGACAAAAACTTTACTGCATTTTATAATTCATTAGCAATTGCAGGAAAATCTGGTTCCTTAGGAGGTTTGTGTGATGGGACATTTGCAGAGAATAACTTAAGAGCAAAAAGTGGTTACATCACAAGAGCAAGAGGTTATGCGGGTTATGTAAAAAATAGAAAAGGTGAAATGCTTTGTTTTTCTGTGTTAGCGAATAATTATGATTGTAGTCCGACTGAGATGAAACTAAAACTGGAAAAATTGTTGATTGCGGTTGCGGAGTTTGAGTAAACTCGTTTTCCGATTATTTTTTTAGAACGTCATTGCGAGTCCCGCACCTTGGCGGGATGTGGCAATCTCTCACCATGAGGACTAGAACTACGATTATGGAAGAGATTGCCACATCCCGCTAAAAAGCGGGACTCGCAATGACGCTCCGTAATTTTATGTATTCGTTATCGATGGTGAAAGATTGCCACATCCCGCTAAAAAGCGGGACTCGCAATGACGCTTCGTAATTTTATGTATTCGTTATCGATGGTGAAAGATTGCCACATCCCGTCCCGATTCTCGGGTCGTGACTCCCGAATTAAATCGGGACAGGTCGCAATGACGCTTCGTAACAAAACTCCGCAATCACCACTCCAAAACTTCAGGATACAAATCCTTCCACTCAGGGTTCATTATATTTATCAACTCTTCTTTTTTCTTTCTTGTACCAGCTTTGATTTGCTTCTCTCCTCCAATTGCTTCTTCAATTCTATGAAATCCTTCATAGTATACTAGAATAGTAAGTTTGTATTTTGCGGTAAATGATTCTGGATGAATGAAATTTTTATGCTCCCAGATTCTTTTTTTTAGATCTGATGTAACTCCGACATAGAGAGTCGAATGACTCATGTTTGTAAGTATGTATACTGCTCCTCCTCTTATCATTCTGCAAATATAAAATATCTCACTGCCAATTTAGATTATCTTCTTAAGAACGTTCATTGCGAGTCCCAAACCTTCGTGGGATGTGGCAATCTCTCACCATGAGGACTAGAACTACGATTATGGAAGAGATTGCCACATCCCGCTAAAAAGCGGGACTCGCAATGACGCTTCGTAATTTTATGTATTCGTTATCGATGGTGAAAGATTGCCACATCCCGCTAAAAAGCGGGACTCGCAATGACGCTCCGTAATTTTATGTATTCGTTATCGATGGTGAAAGATTGCCACATCCCGCTAAAAAGCGGGACTCGCAATGACGCTTCGTAATTTTATGCATTCGTTATCGATGGTGAAAGATTGCCACATCCCGCTAAAAAGAGGGACTCGCAATGACGCTCCGTAATTTTATGTATTCGTTATCGATGGTGAAAGATTGCCACATCCCTCTAAAAAGCGGGACTCGCAATGACGCTTCGTAATTTTATGTATTCGTTATCGATGGTGAAAGATTGCCACATCCCGCTAAAAAGCGGGACTCGCAATGACGCTTCGTAATTTTATGTATTCGTTATCGATGGTGAAAGATTGCCACATCCCGTCCCGATGCTCGGGTCGTGACTCGCAATGACGTTCTATAAAAAATTTGAAGCTTAAAACTAAAGTAACCCCTTCTGCCAAAGCGAACACAAATCCATCGTTATCGCAACTGTATAATGAATTGCAACACCCAACCAGATACTTCTGCTTTTTAAACTTAGCGTTCCTAACACTACTCCTGCTATAATTGCTGCTATTGTTTCTGGAAATGGTTTTCCGAAATGAATCATGCAGTATGGAATGGTCATTACAAATACCGAATAAAATCCGAATCTTTGTTTTGTTCCGTGTAGCATAAATCCTCTGAAGAAAAATTCCAATGCAAAAAATTGGATGAAGTAAACTATTTCCCAAATAAATAAGTTTGGATAAAATGATTCTCCTTTTTGTGGACTGTAAAATGGATAACGTGCCTGGAAACTTTCTGTGCGGGAAAAGAATAATACCAAGGGAATCATCACCAATAGCATGATGATATAAATTTTATTGTCTTTGAATGCCCCCTTGAAACTTAAACCATATTCAGAAAATTTTTCTTTGAAAATAAATTTGATTAAAATAAAAGGAGGAACAATATAAAAGAAAATTACATTGGATGCCCAATATACTAAGCTATACAACTCAGCGTTTGGATTTGTGCTTGTTAAATTTTCGAAGGAGTTTGCAAGATTATTGCATCCTATATTTTGTAAGAAGACGACTAGAAACGTTGGATTACCAAAGTATCTAATCATGGAAAGTGAAAATGCAACCGTAATGCAGATGAGCATTACTTTATAATCTGGCTTCGAATCTTTTTTTATTTCTTTATCAGACGAATCAAAAGCTGTAGAAAATAAATTAGTAATCAAAATTCAAAGTTTCAATCCAACCTCTGTATAAATCGGTAAGGTATGTCATGGTTTGCGGACCAGCATAGCCAATCTTTCCTGCTTTTTCAACTAATTGCTGTTCGCTTACAAATGGTAAATATTCGCGTGAACGCAAATCAAATAAAACATATTCAATCTCTCCTTTGCCAGCTTTAATTGCTTCTTTGTCATTTGTATTATCACATTTTGCAATCACAAAGTTTTCGTCAAATGCCATTTGAGAAATGTTTTTCAAATAAACACTGTCGTTTACATCGCTTAATAGTTCTCCATTAAAATCAGTAGGAGAATAACGGATTGATAAGGGGTAAACAAAAGGAACCATAATTTTTCCATCAGCAGTATTTTCTGCAGGCTTGTTATCATAATAATCAGCAGGCACATTTCCATCGTGTGAAGGGTTGGTATATTTTTTTAAGGTATCTAAAAAATAACCACGCTCTTGTTTATTGTATTCTTCGTTATCTGCATTATGAGTTAATCCATCATTTTTATGTTCGTCTATCCAATCAATACCCGATTTTACTTTTTCGCCAAGGCGTTTTAATACTTGAAAAACAGATAAAATCAATACGCTTAGTGCAAACACAAATGCGATTGCCCAAATTACTGCATTTTTGTTTTTACCTGTTGCAAGAGAGATAATCATAAAAATAACGGTTACTAATGTAGCGATACCGCCAATTACAATTCCGATTATGATAAGTGGTGTGCTCATGGTTTTAAAATTTTGACCAAAAATACATCATTATTTCCATTTGTCACACTCAAAGTATTTCCAATTATAATATAAGAATCATCCGTTTCAATCATATTATATCCTGCATCATCTTGATTTCCGCCTATATCTTTTTGCCATTGCAAATTCCCCGAAGCATCCGTTTTTACAACATACATTTGCTCGTAGTTATTACCAAAACTGGATGTACGGCCAGCAAATACAAAACCACCGTCATCACTTTGTTCACCGCGTTCGGCACCATCATGAAATGTTCCTCCATAATCTTTTTCCCAGAGAATTGTTCCGTTATCAGATATTTTTAATGCGTATACATTGTGCTCAATGTGTCCGAAACTAGCTGTATGTCCGCAAATCATAAAATTACCATCGGTAGTTGCTGAAATACTAACGGCCTGTTCGTATTCTGCACCTCCGTAAAGCCATGAGTTTAGGGAATCTCCTACACTATTTACTTTTAGCAAATAACAATCGCGGTTCATCGCTCCGAAATTATCTGTAAAGCCTAACAACATCACATTCCCACTGTCGCTATTACACAAACTAATTCCTCCATCTTCTAAAGCACCACCATAAGTTTTTGTCCAGATAACTGTTCCACTTGTATTTGCTTTCACTAAATACACATCGCGCAAACCATTTCCAAAGCTGTAAGTCATTCCGGTTATTAAATAATTTCCATCGCTAGCAATTAGAATATCTTCTCCAATATCATCAGCTGTTCCACCAAACTCCTTGTGCCAAAGCATTGCACCTGTAGTATCAATTTTTAAAAGATAAATATCTGTTCCACCTGCTCCGTAACTATCGGTAGTGCCAATAATTAACAAATTACCATCAGCCGACTGAATAATTTCATTGGGTTCATCATTTCCAGTACCACCAAAGTATTTCGCCCAGATTGTATTTCCTTTTGCATCTGTTTTTATAATGTATACATCTTTTTGTCCGTACCCAAAACTATAAGTAGTACCTACTACATACAAATCGCCATTGGAATATTCAATAACCGCTTTGCCATAGTCGTGATTGGCGCCACCATAGTTTTTTTGAAATTCGGAAGGTTTTAATTCTAAGATTGGTGGATCTTTTTTGCAAGAGGATGCTAATAGTAATAGGAGTGCAATTGAGAAGTAGTTTTTCATTCTAGAGTCCAAAGTTTGAAAATTCAAAGTTCAAAGTTAAAGGTTAATTGAAAATAGTTAAAGGTTAATTGTTTTGTCGGTTTCGGAGCGTCATTGCGAGTCCTCCCATCGGGAGGATGTGGCAATCTCTCATGATGCAAAGGCTAATCAACATTAGTACGTTCATTACGAGTCCCGCTTTTCGCGGGATGTGGCAATCTCTCTTTCTACGGAGCGTCATTGCGAGTCCCACATTTTCGTGGGATGTGGCAATCTCTTCCATCATCGTAACTCTAGCCACCACCTTGAGAGATTGCTTCCCTTCGGTCGCAATGACGATCTAATAAAGACAGTCAAATAAACGAAAAAAGTCAATATATATTTGTTATACCAATTCTTATTTCAAATTCGTTTGAAAGACAATTTGAAATAAGAATGGTTAATGCCGAAAAACCCCAACAATTATTTCCTTTTTGAGCATTTTTCAGTTGGCTAATGCAGTAATAATCAACCTTAATAAGCCATAATTCCCCTTTTTTAGCGAATTTCTTTGGTTGAATGAAAAATTCAGCTATTTTTGCAGTCCAATTCTGAGGAATATCGTTCAGAATTGTACTATTTTGAGGTTTGGTAGTTCAGCTGGTTAGAA
>CAMCUO010000099.1 GCA_945879015.1 Chitinophaga pinensis
ACTGTAATATTTGGATCTGCTCCTCTTTCGTAACGGAAAGATGCGTCTGTTTTCAAGCCATGACGCTTAGAAGACTTTCGTACTGAAGAAGCATTGAAATAAGCACTCTCCAGAAATATATTTTTTGTTTCAGTTGTAACACCCGATTCAATTCCACCAAAAACTCCTGCAATACACATTCCGCCTTCACTATTACAGATCATCAGATCTTCGGAAGACAATTCTCTTTCCGTTTCATCCAATGTTTTGAACTTTGTTTTATCAGCAAGTTTTTTTACAATTACTTTTCCGCCTTTAATTTTATCTGCATCAAAAGCATGCATCGGCTGACCAAGTTCGTGCAATACATAATTGGCAGCATCCACAATGTTATTGATGGAGCGGACACCAATTGCTTTCAATCTGTTCTTTAGCCAATCAGGCGAATCTTTTACTGTAATGTTTGAAATGGAGAGTCCGGAATAACGCGGACAAGCAATAGCATCTTCCACAACCACTTCAATTTTAGAAGTCGTTTCATCTACTTTAAAAAGTCGTTCATCCGGCAATGTCAAAGCATGGGACATCGCAACAGTTTTCGCATTTAATATTGCGGCTAAATCGCGTGCTACACCCACATGTGAAGCTGCATCTGCACGGTTCGGAGTTAATCCTATTTCAAATGTATAATCTTCTTCTATCTTAAAAAATTCGTTAGCTGGCGTTCCGACCTTTGCAGACGCATCCAAAACCATGATTCCTGCATGAGAAATTCCTAAGCCAATTTCATCTTCCGCACATATCATTCCTTCAGATTCTTTTCCGCGGATCTTTGCTTTTTTTATTTCGAAAGGTTCACCAGTTGTTGGATAAAGCATTGCACCAATTGTTGCGACCACAACTTTTTGTCCAACTTCCACATTTGCTGCGCCACAAACAATATTCAATAATGTTCCTGTTCCAACATCAACTGTAGTTATATTCAACTTATCAGCATCCGGATGTTTTTCTTTCGATTTTACTTCTCCTATCACCATTCCCTTCAATCCGCCTTTTACCGTTTCGAACTTTTCAATGCTTTCTACTTCCAATCCACAATCGGTCAATAATATTCCAAGCTCATCGGGTGATAAGTCGGTTTTAATATATTCCTTCAGCCAGTTATATGATATCTTCATTTTTCTAATTATCCTTTGAATAGCTACAAAAATAAGAAATAAATCGTAGTAAATTCATGAATAGTATAACTCAATGGTAGCGGGATTTTAAACACATAGACACATAGTTTTTTAGGTTTAAATCATATCTAAATACAAGTAAAACATGTAGTTATTGACATAGAAAAATAGATTTTTAAACATAGACGATAACCTTTTTTATTAGATGAATCTCTATGCTGAAGCTTGCTTCAGACTATCAAAACACACAGAAAACACCCCTACAAAATCTATGTGTCTATGTGTTTAAATTACCATGAAGAAGCAGAATTATAATATTTACGTAGCTTTGCACCCTATGAATACCTTATTAACCTACTATACAAATAGAATAACTGAGTTCAACAAGGAAATCGAAGAACAGAACAGCAAGTTTTCCAAGATTTTCTATTCCCGAATTTTCTTATTCCTTTTAGCACTTGTTCTCGTTATCCTTTTCTATAAAACACAGGCTCTTTTTGCTTATTCATTCGCTGGAATAACCGTTGTTCTTTTTCTTTTTTTATTGAGCATGGAACTCAAATTGAAAAGAAAAACAAGTTTTTTAAAAAACTTAATCAAAGTCAACGAAATTGAAATCCAACTTCTGAAAAAAGAGTTTACGGGAATAAATGAAGGGACAGAGTTTATCGACAAGCAACATCATTTCATTTCCGACTTGGATATTTTCGGAAGAAAATCTATTTTTCAAATTTTAAACCGCACTTCTACTTATACCGGGCGGACAAAACTGGTACAATGGCTCACACATCTATTTATGGATAAAGAAACGATCATTGCAAGACAAGAAGCGATAAAAGAACTTTCCTCAAAAGCTGAATGGAACCACGAATTTATTGCATTGGGATTTCAAAATAAGGAGCAGGCAAAAGACAAAGAAGTAATTGAAGATTGGCTGAATGAAAAAAATACATTTTCAAATATGTTTTTGAAAATCTCCTGTGTTTTATTTCCAATACTATCTGTTGCATCCATTATCCTTTTTTTTATAGGGAAGATAAATGAAACACCATTTGTTTTATTGTTCTTTATACAACTTGGTATTATTGGAGCCTACACCAAACGCATCAATAAAATTCACGACAATTTAAGTCGCAAGTTCGACTCGATAGAAAAATACCGCCAACTAATTTCTTTGATTGAAAAGGAATCATTCAAATCAGATCTGTTAAGTAAATTAAAATCCGTTTTTGTAACCGAAAATATTTCCGCTAGCGAAAACATTAAAGAATTGAAAAGCTTAACCGACAAGTTAGATGCAAGAATGAACATTGTGGTTGCCGTTCTGTTAAATGGAATTCTACTTTGGGACATAAACGTGATGTGCGGCATTGAAAATTGGAGAAAAAAGAACAAAGATCACTTTATGAAATGGGTAAATGCCATCGGAGAATTTGATGCATTTATCAGTTTAGGGATGTATTCACATAATAATCCTTCGTATGTTTTCCCGGAAGTAGAAACCAATCACTTTACGATCGAAGCAGAAAATTTAGGACATCCGTTGATTCAGGAAAATGTTTTAGTAAAAAACAATTACAACATTTCACACGCACCAAAAGTAGATTTACTAACCGGTGCAAACATGGCAGGAAAAAGTACATTTTTAAGAACGATTGGTGTAAACCTTACTATTGCAATGATCGGAGCTCCGGTTTGTGCAAGCCGTTACAAATTCTCTCCTATTCATTTATTTACAAGCCTTAGAACAAATGACTCCTTACAAGAAAACGAATCCTTCTTTTATGCCGAATTAAAACGTCTGCATTTATTAACCGAGCAATACGAAAATGGAAAACAGGTTTTCTTTTTATTAGATGAAATCTTAAAAGGAACCAACAGCAAAGATCAACATGCCGGTTCGGAAGCACTCATCAAAAAAATCTTAAGATTAAACGGTGTTGGAATAGTTGCCACACACGATGTGGAATTGTCAAAACTTTCTTCACAATTTCCTGATCAAGTGAGAAACTTATGTTTTGAAATCACCATCAAAGACAACAAACTTAACTTCGATTATAAATTAAGTCAAGGCGTTTGTTCTACTATGAATGCTTCGTTTTTGATGAAGAGTATGGGGATTGTGGATTAGGGTAGTAATCCCCCTAACCCCCTTTTTAAGAGGGAATCGACTCTGCTAAAAATATTGTTCTGAGTGTAATTACGAAGAATGTCCCTCATCATACCCGTCATCCCGTGCCACGACACGGGATCTCCCAGTTACGGAGTTCAACCAAACTCTTAAGGATTTTCTTGCGGAGATTAAATGGAAGTAGTATCTTACTCCTTCACAACCTTCTTCATCCCAATCACTTCTCCATCATTAATCACTTTTACAAAGTATAAACCACTCGCAGGATTTTGCAAATCAATTATGTTTTGTTGATTGGTGATTTTTTGCGAGTAAATTAATTCACCGATAATATTATAAATTTCTATACTTCCGTTTTTAATTTGTTGAGAAGTAAAAACATTGAATGAGCCGTTTGTTGGATTTGGGAAAATAGAAATTTGCGTATCATTATTAATTTCATTTATTTCCAACGATGAGAATGAAGCCGTATTTGATAACTTAGCTACAAATGAAGAATTACCAAACGTGGAAGTGAAGCTGGTCACTCCTCCAGTGGGGTCAAAATCAATCGTGCCGTAATAATCTCCTGTTAAATATATATGATTATTTACAACTAAAGAACGAGCCAGATTGTATGAAGTCCCGCTTGCTCCATTATTCATACTACCCGCCCAAATAAAATTGCCTAAATAGTCGAACTTTGTAACAAAAGTGTAATTAGACCAAATCGACACAGCACCAGGATTTAGGTTAAAAATACCCGACCCTAAGTCGAAATCTACCATTCCATTAAACAAACCAGCAGTATAAATATTACCATGAATATCTACCTCAATTGAGATAAAATGAGCGTTTAATGTATCGTAAAGTTGTTTGCCCCAGACAAAATTCCCCAAAGAGTCCAATTTTGAAATAAATCCATTCATAACATAATACGTAGAATTAATTCCTGCTACAAAATTACTGACTCCGACATTTGGATCAAGATCAAGTGTTCCAGCAAATCGACCTACGGTGTAAACATTACCAAAGGTATCGACTGAAATATCACTACTAAAAGTTAGTGCATTGCTTTCAAGCGATTTTACCCAAATAAAACCACCCATGCTATCTAACTTCAAAACAAATATTTCCGCATCTGCAACGCTAGAACCAATTGAAGTTAATGTTGAAACGCCAGCACTTGGATCAAAATCTATTGTTTTATAATAACGACCCGTAGTATAAATATTACCATATCGATCGAATTTAATTGAATTAATATCAGATAATGAACCATATGCTGCACCTCCAAAACTTTTCGCCCAAACGAAGTTTCCAGAAGAATTCAACTTTAAAATAAATCCAGTAGTATTACCGTATGGTGCAGTCAAATTAAATACTCCAGCACCGGGGTTAAAATCAACTACGCCTTCACTAAAATCCCCAACCACATATACATTCCCAGTCAAATCCATTTCAATTTTATGCACCGAAGAAGAATCACCACCGAAAGTTCTGGCCCAAAGAAAATTTCCGGCAGAATCCAGTTTTAAAATAAAATAATCCCCGTTAACACCAAGTGAAGCGACATTATGAGTACCTGGTCCTGGATCAAAATCCATTAGTCCGCTAAAATAACCTACTGAATATAAATTTCCAATGGAATCCACACTTAAATCTCTAGTTTGCGTGAAATCTGTATTTCCTATTTTTCTCGCCCAAATAAAATTACCCATAGAGTCCAATTTGGAAACATAGGCATCCGTTTCTGCACCAGCATCCAAACTATATACCCCAACGCCAGGGTCAAAATCTATCATTCCAGTAAACTGGCCAAAACTATATACGTTTTTCAAATTGTCACAGCCAACAGCTACTCCTTGCGTATTTTCGGGAATACTATCAACAGTCGAATTGAATGATCTTGCCCAAACAAGTGAAGGAGTCTGAGCCCTACCGGTTATAAACATAGTAAAGCACAGAATACCTAAAATAAAATTTTTCATAATTTGAATGGTTTATGTTTCTTTATCTTTCTGAAGGAAAATAAATTCGCAGTAAAAATACAGAAACGATAACATTTATTGACTACCGATCAGAAGAATTTTAGCACATTCTGAAATTCATTGAAATTCCCTACTTAAACTTATCCTTCAAAGCTGCCAACTGACTCGCAAAATCATTTGCAGGCGGTTCAACTTTACCTTTCTTATTATTATTTTGTGCAGGTTTAGAAACAGGTGCACTCACAACATTATCCTTCATCGACAAAGCAATTCTTTTTCTTTGCACATCAATTTCCGTTACTGTTACAAAAACTTGTTGCTGCACTTTCACAACTGTATTCGGATCAGAAACAAATGTATTTGACAATTGAGAAACGTGTACCAACCCATCCTGATGAACGCCAATATCCACAAAGGCTCCGAAGTTGGTAACGTTGGTTACTATTCCCGGCAATTTCATTCCTACTTTCAGATCTCCAATTTCGTGAACGCTGTCGTCAAACTTAAATACTTCAAATGATTTTCTTGGATCTCTTCCCGGTTTGTCTAATTCATTCATGATGTCATTCAACGTAGGCAGACCAACTTTTTCGGTTACATATTTTTGCAAAGAAATTTGTTTACGAAATTCCTTTTCTGTCATTAATTGTTCAATCGTACAATTTAAATCTGCAGCCATCTTTTCCACTATACCATAACTCTCAGGATGCACAGCACTTTTGTCCAATGGATTTTTTCCATTCGCAATTCTTAAAAATCCAGCAGCTTGTTCGTATGCTTTCTCTCCCATTCTCGGAACTTTCAAAATATCTTTACGGGATTTGAACGGACCGTTTTCATTTCTGTATTCAACAATATTTCTTGCCAACACACCTCCCAATCCTGAAACGTAAGTCAACAATTGTTTACTCGCAGTATTCACTTCCACTCCAACTTTATTAACACAACTTTCTACTACTTCATCTAATTTTTTCTTCAAGAGATATTGGTCCACATCGTGCTGATACTGTCCAACACCAATCGACTTAGCATCAATCTTTACCAATTCTGCCAAAGGATCGGCTAATCTTCTTCCAATTGAAACGGCTCCTCTCACTGTAATATCTTTGTCAGCAAATTCTTCTCGTGCAACGTCGGATGCAGAATAAATAGATGCTCCACTTTCATTAACCATAATTACATTTATACTTTTCGGAAGTTCTTCAATGCTCCTTACAAATGTTTCTGTTTCTCTCCCTGCCGTGCCGTTTCCAATTGCAATCGCTTCCACTTTGTGTTTATCACACCAAGCTAAAATCAATTGTTTTGTCTGAAATATTTTATTTTG
>CAMCUO010000100.1 GCA_945879015.1 Chitinophaga pinensis
TAAACAAAGGGAAATTTGTGATTTTAGACGGAATAATGAAATAAAATCCGTAATTTAGAGTTCTATTTTTTTGAGGATTGTTTTGATGAAAAAATTACTTCTTTCCATATTTGTTCTTTTGATTGGTTTCTCCAATTCATATGCTACACATAATCGTGCAGGAGAAATTACGTACAGATATATAGGTACAATGTTACTTCCTTACAATTACGAAATTACAGTTACTACATACACCAAATGGGTTGGAGCATCTGGAACTGACAAGTGTGAATTAAATGTTCATTTTGGCGATGGAGATACTGCAATTGCCCCTCGAACAAATGGTGTAGCTGGTACTTGCGCCCCTATTAAAGATGGTATATTAATTACTCCTGCTACAAGATGGAATATTTACAAAACAACTCATAACTATGACGGTCCAGGTATTTACATTATTACTATGGAAGATCCCAATAGAAACTCTGGCATTTGTAATATTCCAGATTCAGACAATAAATCGTTTTTTCTTCGTTCAGAATTAGTTATTTCACCTTTTTTAGTGCAAAACAATTCTCCCGTTTTGCTTAATCCGCCACTTGATGATGCTTGTGTAGGAGAATGTTTTGAGCACAATCCTGGAGCGGTTGATGTGGATGGTGACAGCTTGCATTATAGTATGAGCGTATGTTACGCAAACGGAGTTCCTATTTTCGGCTGGAGTTATCCACCTAATATGAACGCAAGCAGTATCGACCAATACAAAGGCGATCTGGTTTGGTGCGTACCAAGTATGGTATGCGATTACAATGTCGCTATTCTGATAAAAGAATATCGTTTACTGCCAGGAACTAATATCCGATATTATATAGGTTCTATTCTTCGTGATATGCAGATAACTGTTGCTGCTTGTTCGAATACGGGTCCCCAAATCTCAGATGTAAATGATACATGTGTATTGGCGGGAAGCAATTTGAATTTTGGCATTACTGCTTCTGATGCCCAAGCAAATACGCTTACAATAACTGCTACCGGAGGACCTTTGTTATCAACTGAAACTCCTCCAGCAACTTTTACTTCTGTGTCAGGAGCGGGAACCGCTTCTGGAACATTTAACTGGAATCCAAGTTGTAGTCAAATTCAACTTTCTCCCTATTTAGTTACTTTCAAAGCTACTGACGGAGACTTATCCACGCCATTGGTAAATTTTGAATCTGTATTTATCAGAGTCATTGCTCCTCCTCCGACAGGTTTAACTGCTACACCAAGTGGTTCTAGCATTATTCTTAATTGGACCTATCCATTTTGTGATAGTACGGGAACTAATCCGCTGAGAAAATTTTTCATTTATCGTAAAAATGTTTGTGACCCTTGGTCGCCAGGGCCTTGTGAAACAGGTGTTCCCGCTTATACCGGTTATACTTTAATTGGGACTGTAAATTATACATCTACTAATTTTATTGATAACAATGGTGGAGCTGGATTAACTAATGGTGTTGATTATTCATACATAGTTGTTGCTTATTATTTAGATGGTTCACAAAGCATTGCTTCTGATAATGTTTGTGCACAGCTAGTTCGTGATGTTCCAATTATTACCAATGTTAGTGTTATGACTACCAATTCAACTACTGGAACAATATGGACACATTGGGTGAAACCAATTGGAAATGCAGGGAATTTAGATACGATTGTAAATCCTCCGCCATACGAATATCGTTTGATGAAAGCACCTGGATTTACTACCGCTTTTACAGCTGAAGCTTCTTATACTTATCCATCTTTCTCGGCAATGACCGATACAGGATTTGTAAGCACCTCGTTAGATACGAAAGGAATTCCTTATACCTATAAAGTAGAATTTTATTCGAATAATATTTTAAAAGGTTCTACACAAACAGCTTCTTCTGTATTCTTATCTTCTACACCTGGTGATAAACAAGTGAATTTAACTTGGGAGCATTTTGTTCCATGGAATAATTATTCATATGTAGTATTTAGAGAAACAAGTCCGGGTTCTGGAACTTTCACATCTATTGATACTACAACAGCATTATCTTATGCAGATACTGGTTTAGTAAATGAAGTAGAATATTGTTACCGCATTTTAGCGATTGGAGAATATTCTGATACCACTTTACCAAAACCACTGCGCAACTATTCACAAATAAAATGTGAAACACCTGTGGATTTAGTTCCACCATGTCAGCCACCATTTGATGTAGTGACAGATTGTGATGTGATTCAAAATACAATTACCTGGATAAATCCTAATACCACTTGTGCTGAACAAGATGCTGTGCAAATAAATATTTATTTTGCTCCAACAGTGAACGACCCTTTGCTGCTTATTTATAGCACAACAGATATGACTCAAACAAGTTATACATTGCCTATTTATTATTATGAAGGAATTCCATCCATTGCCGGATGCTATGCTGTTACTGCTGTCGACTCTGCAATCATTCCAAATGAAAGTCCGATTGTAAATAAAATTTGTGTAGATAATTGTCCGGAGTACGAATTACCAAACGTATTTACTCCAAACGGTGATGGCAAAAATGATTTCTTTATACCACTTCCAAACTGGCGATTTGTAAAAGATGTAGACATTAAAATATACGATCGTTGGGGATTATTGATGTTTGAAACAAATGACCCGAATGTATTATGGGATGGAACAAACAAGGATACAAAAGGAAAATGCACTGATGGAACCTATTTCTATGTTTGTACAGTAAATGAAATTCGTATTGACGGAATTAGACCTCGTATTTTAAAAGGTTTTGTTCAACTAATTAATGAAGGATCAAATCCGGCACAGTAATACCGAAAGCACATCCAATCCCGCAGGTGCGGGATTGGACTATTTGACTGTAGCATCGGCATTATACAAAAAAATATATTGAAAAAAATATAAATACAATTAGTATAATATGTTTTCAGGAATTATAGAAGGATTAGGAGAAGTTGTAACCATCCAAAAAGAAAAAAGCAATTTACATGTCACTGTAAAATCTGCGTTCACCAATGAACTTAAAGTCGATCAAAGCGTTGCGCATAATGGCGTTTGCTTAACTGTTGTTGATATTAAAAATGATTGTTATACGGTAACAGCTATTGATGAAACCATCCAAAAAACAAACATTGGTTTATTAAATATTGGTGATAAATTAAATTTAGAACGCTGTTTGAAAGTGGGCGATAGACTAGATGGACACATTGTGCAGGGTCATGTGGACCAAAGAGCTGTTTGTTCAAAAATGGAAGAAACAAATGGTAGCTGGACTTTCACTTTCGAATACGATGCTTCAAAAGGAAATGTAACGGTAGAAAAAGGTTCTGTTTGCATAAATGGTGTTAGTTTAACGGTAGTAAATTCAAAAGATAATTCCTTTTCCGTTTGTATCATTCCTTATACATTTGAAAACACCAATTTCAAAAGCATTCAGCCCGGTTCTATTGTGAATATTGAGTTTGATATTGTTGGGAAGTATATTGCTAAGATGTTTCCGAAAGGGTAAAGTCTTCGACTGAGTTTATGGTGAGCGTAGTCGAATCCACTCAGCCTAACTTACGGAGCGTCACACTGAGCGTAGTCGAAGTGTTTAAGATGCCAAATAATAATTCTGAACCCAAGAATCAGCCGCAATTCTTTTTAGTTTTTAATCTGATAATCTGCGGCTAAAACTACTCTAAACCATCTTTTTTACTGCAATTTGAACGATTCCCTTTTCTATTCGTCAAATTATCTTAAATTAGCTATCTATTTAATTACAAAACGCTCTTAAAAAGTCACCCATGAAATACGTAAGTATTCATGAATACCTTAAAAAAAGAAAAACCATGAATAAAAAAACTACTACTATTAAATTATTGTTTATCGCTTTTGTTTTGCAAGCATCTTTTGCTTCGGCACAATCTACTTATGCAGATGTCTATAACATTTTCCAAGCGAATTGTGTTACTTGTCACGATGCAAGTAGTCCAGCAGGAGGATTAAATCTTATTGCATCCTCTGCAACAGTTTATACAAACCTAGTAAATGTAAATCCAAACAATCCTGCAGCTTTGGCTAAAGGCGACAAGCGTATTAAACCTGGTGATCCTCACAGAAGTTATTTATTGCGTAAATGTCAGAATGGATTAGACCAAGACAATGGATTACTAACTGGTGAAGGCAATGCAATGCCTACTTCTCCCGCAACTCCTTTAACAAATAAAGAAATTGAATTAATTCGTCAATGGATTTATGCTGGTGCTCCTCAAACAGGATTAGTTGTTGACACAGCAGTAGTTAATCAATATTACAATGGTTATGGAATTGCAAGTGTAGCTCCTGCTCATCCATTACCAACAGATCCAGGTTCATTTCAAGTTCACGTTGGAAAAGTATTTTTGGATGTGAATTCTGAAGTAGAATATTTCTTAAAGCACAATTTAAATTTACCTGATACTGTAGAAGTAAATCGTATCGAGTTATTTTTATCAACTCAATCACATCACTATATTATTTATAAATTTTTACCAGGAGCTGCTGCAAGTTTTACAGATGCACTTCGTATTCAAAATCCATCAACCGGAGCTGGATCTTCTGATGGATCCAATAATATGGTGAGTGCATTTCAAGCATCACGCAATGACTTACTTCCACCAACTACTGCCTATCAATGGGTAACAAGTACCGTGTTAGATTTGAATCATCACTTCTTTAATTCTAATCCAGATTCAGTTTTAGCAACGGATATATATTTCAATGTGTATACTCAACCAAAAGGTACAGCTGCTAATATCATGTACAGCGATATCATCACAAACACTAGTATTTTTATTCCAAATACAAGTTCGAATGTAACATTTACCAGCGCTGACTTCAATGCAGGTGCATCAAACATGTGGAACATTTGGTTGTTATCATCACATACACATAAGTATGGTGTTGACTTCGATATCTTTTTAAGAAATCCAGGAGGAAGTACAGGAACTCAAATCTATGAAGGATTCTATAATTCTGATTATACTTTCAATCAAGGATATTATGATTGGGAGCATCCTCCGGTAGAGTTATTTGATCCATTATTAACGATAGATCCTAGAAATGGATTGATACAAAAAGCTACTTTCAATAATAACGGACCGTCATCTGTCTTCTTTGGATTAACTACTGATGATGAAATGATGCTGTATTTTATTCAGTATACATTAGGGCCATCTTTTTTAGGAGTTAATGATCTCGTAGAAAACAAAATCAACCTTAACGCGTTCCCGAATCCTTTTAGTAATAGCACAAACATCTTTTACGAATTAAAAGAAAGTGCAAATGTTACAATTACTGTGTTTGATGTTTTAGGAAATAAAATTGAAACGCTTGCTAATAACGAATCACAAAACGCAGGAAAACATACATTAGAGTTTGATGCGAAAAATCATTCTGCTGGAATTTATCTTGTATCTGTAAATATTGGCGGACAAGTTTATACGAAACGAATTGTATTAACAAAGTAAAATAGATTTACTAATAAAAATCTCGCTTCGTAAATTACGGAGCGGGATTTTTTATTTTCTTCTTCTGAATAGCAAAGTCTTCGACTCCGCTCAGCCTGACGGGACATCATGAAAAACCTACAACAATTGTCACACTGAGCATTCTGCGTAGAAGCAGACACTATCGAAGTGTTTTTGCGAAGTTCTTATTTTGATTGTGAAAATGTAAGCGGTCTTAGAAAACCTTACTCGCAACTCTTCTAGTAACTTCCGAAGTCCCCATTGTATAATAATGCAAACAAGGTGCTCCAGCTTTTATCAATTCTTTTGATTGATTAATGCACCACTCTATTCCAACCTCTTTTACTTCAGCATCTGTTTTACATTTTTCAATTTCTTCTAACAAGGCTTGAGGCACATCAATTTTAAAAATTTTTGGCAATAGTGTGGCTTGCTTTTTTGTGGTGATGATTTTTAATCCTGGAATAATTGGAACATTTATATTTTGTTCTTTGCACTTTTTCAAATATTCAAAATACTGAGCATTGTCGAAAAACATTTGTGTAACGATATATTCTGAACCTGCATCAATCTTTGTTTTCAAATGTTTCATATCTGAAATCATGTTTGGAGCTTCAAAATGTTTTTCAGGATAACCTGCAACACCGATACAAAAATTTGTTGGGGCAACATCTGCTAAATCTTCATCAATGTATTTTCCTTTGTTCATGCTTCCGATTTGTTTTACCAAATCAATCGCGTATGAATGTCCACCAGGCTCCGGAAAAAATTCTGGTTCACTTTTAATGGAATCGCCTCGCAAAGCCAACACATTATCTATTCCTAAAAACTGCAAATCAATCAATGCATTTTCTGTTTCTTCTTTACTAAAACCTCCGCAAATAATATGAGGAACAGCATCCACATGATATTTATTCATAATGGCAGCACAAATTCCAACTGTTCCTGGACGCTT
>CAMCUO010000101.1 GCA_945879015.1 Chitinophaga pinensis
ATTTATCAGAAGTAAAACAATTGGGATTTGATGAGCAATTTATTCGTAAATGGAATTATTATTTATGTTATTGCGAAGCGGCATTTGAAATGCGAAATATCAATGTGATGCAAATGGTTTATGCTAGACCGAATAATATTAACAGGTAATTTACTTCAATCGATTGCCGAAGGCAATAAATCCATTTATTTTTTACACACAGAAAAACAATAAATCCGTTTAATCTGTTTTATCTGACTGCCTGCAGGCAGGTCCGCATAACCTGCGTTCAAATAATACGCAGCTACTTATCAACAAGGAGATCCAGCTTCGTGGCAAAGGATGACGGTGCTAAAAAATTATCTCTTTTCTTTGAATTGAGTGAAAATTAATGCCGCCAAAAAACAGAGCACAAATCCTAACACCCCTGTCAATCGAATTCCAAAATCATTTCCTACATCTTTTCCATACAACAAAAACATTGCAAAAAAAGCAATTCCGAATGTTTGTGCAATTTTCACAAAAAAGTATCTTACTGCAAAATAAATCCCTTCTTTATTTGTATTTGTATCTAGTGTATCCTTTTCAATAATTTCGGCTAAAATTGCATTCGGTAAAATATTTAAAGATGCCAATGGAATAGCTGCCAAAATAATCAAGGAATAAATTTGGAATTCGGGATCTACATTTCCTTTTCCTAAAAAATAAATTCCTAAAAATACGATTGAAAGCAAAATAAAGGAAACAATGATAATTATTTTTTTTCCTATTTTTTTAGAAAAATAATTTACTATCGGATAAAAAATGAACGACACCAACACCATTGTTATCATCAGTTTATTTCCCAATGTTTCAGGCAATTGTAGCAACACCGTTACAAAGTATAATAATCCAGAAGTAATGATTGTAACAGCAATGAAGTAAGAAAAATCGGCAACAATGAACAATAAAAAACGCTTATTAGTAAGTGTTTGTTTTAATGCAAGTTTCATTGGCACCGAATGAGGTTTACTAACACAATATTTTTTTTCATCGATAACAAAAACAGTTATTGCCATAAACACGCCCGCAAGAATGCACATTATTAATATCGAAAACTGAAGTGACATTATTCTGGATTCAATTAAAAAAAATGTTTGCAATAAATCAGCAAGATTAAAAGCATTAGATGCTATAGCAATTCCAAAAACATATCCTATCGATTGCCAAGTTGCTAAACGAACTTTATCTTCGGATGAAGGAGCAAGCTCAGGTAATAAAGCGTTATACGGAATAATATAAGTAGTTGATGAAACATAAAAGCCAATAAGCATTATTATTAACCAAACAATGTTGATTGTACTTTCCTCTTGTTTTAATGGGTAAAATATCAAAAAGCAGAAAATAAAAGATGGAAGAATTGCCCATTTCATAAGAGGAATTCTCCTCCCTTTTGGGTTTTTAGAACTATCACTAAATTGAGCAATAATTGGGTCGTAAATCGCATCAACCAACCGACCGCTTGCCGTAATTATGGCAATAGCATTGAAAATTCCAAAAATCGCTACTTGGGTAATTAAATTAGGGAGGCCGCTATCTGCTGGAGGCAAATAAAGATAGATCAGAATCACACTTATGAGGTTAATCATCACGCTCCAACCCATCATCCCGAAGGAATAAGCTAATTGTTTACTAAATGGAAGTGCTTTTTGACTCATTTTGGTGCAATATCGTAAATTAAAAAGACTAAAAATAATTTCATGGAAACTTTCAAATCAAAAAATGTTTCCATAGTTTTGTACTTGAAATATTAGCACTAAAACACAACTATTATTGCTAATTTTAGAGGAAATTATAACGCCTATCGTTATATAATAATTTAGTTTTTTATTCTTTTATGAAACAGTCACTTTTTTTCAAATTACTTTTCGCTTTTATATTTTTCATTGCATTTAATTTCCAAACCAATGCTCAGGAAAAACAAAAACCTTCCTTGTCGGCAGGCAGATATACCATTAGCGGCTATGTAAAAGATGCCTCTAACGGAGAATACAGTATTGGAGCAAACGTATACATTAAAGAACTTTTAAAAGGTGGAAATACCAATCAATACGGATTTTATTCCATTACAGTTGAAAAAGGAACCTATACAATTATTAGCTCTTATGTTGGTTATGGAGATTTTGTAAAAGAAATTGTACTTGATAAAGACATCCGCCTAAATATTGAGCTCAAACCTACTACCATCAATGTAAAAGAAGTTGAAATCAGCTCTGAAAAAATCGACAAGAACGTAACGAGTACAGCAGTTGGTTCTATTAAACTCGATATGGAAGAAATAAAAAAACTTCCTGCATTTTTAGGTGAAGTAGATATTTTAAAAACAATTCAATTATTACCGGGTGTAAAATCAAGTGGAGATGGAAATTCAGGGTTTTATGTTAGAGGTGGTGGTCCTGATCAAAATTTAATTCTATTAGATGAAGCAGTTGTTTATAATGCTTCTCACCTACTCGGTTTCTTCTCGGTTTTTAATGGCGATGCTGTAAAAAGTATCAACTTAGTGAAAGGTGGAATGCCTGCACAATATGGCGGACGACTAGCTTCTGTGCTAGACATTTCCATGAAAGAAGGAAACAATAAAACCTACCATGCTTCTGGTGGAATCGGATTAATTTCTTCGCGATTAACAATTGAAGGTCCGATAAAAAAAGATACAGGTTCATTTATTGTCTCTGCAAGAAGAACTTATTTAGATGTTTTAGCGCGCCCATTTGCTAAACCAGATTCTCCTTTAAAAAATTCAGGCGTTTATTTTTACGACTTCAATGCAAAAGTAAATTATCGTTTATCGGATAAAGACAGAATTTTTGCGAGCGGTTATTTTGGAAGAGACATAATGAAGTTTGAAGACAAAGCGGCGGGATTTAAAATGGGTGTAGCCTGGGGAAATTCTACTGGTGTTGTAAGATGGAATCACTTATTCAGCAATAAATTGTTTATGAACGTTTCAGCGATCGTAAGCGATTACCAATTTTCGTTCACAGCAGAACAAACAGGATTCGAATTAAAATTATTTTCTGGAATAAATGATTTAAATGGAAAAGTAGATCTCGGTTACTTCCCTAATATTCGACACGAAGTTAAATTTGGTGCCAATTATATTTTTCACACCTTCACTCCAATAAGTGCAACTGCAAAACAAGGAGAAACCGAATTTGATTTAGGAGGAGTGAAAAAATTACGTGCACACGATATGGCTGCTTATGTTTCTGATGATTTTGATGTAACCGATAATTTCAAAATTCATTTGGGTTTACGTTATTCATATTTCATGCAAGTTGGCCCCTTCGATAGATATGTAAAGGATCCTATTACAGGACAAATTTCTTCAACCATTCACACGGATAAAAATAAAAAAGTAGCCGACTATGGCGGATTCGAACCACGATTTAATGCCAGATATTCATTAAATACAAAATCTTCTATTAAAGCATCCTACACCTATAACCTTCAATACATTCACCTAGCATCGCTATCAGCGGTTACCTTGCCTATTGATACATGGGTTCCTTCTTCTGAATTAGTAAAACCTCAGAAAGGATCACAATATTCATTGGGGTACTTCAGAAATTTCAAGGAAAATAATTATGAAACATCTCTAGAAGTGTATTACAAAGATTTAAAAAATCAAATTGAATATGCTGATGGATCCTTGCCTGGTGGAGCAGTTGGTGACAATACCGACAATCAATTTGTTTTTGGAAAAGGCGAAGCTTACGGAGTAGAATTATTTATTAAAAAAAGAACAGGGAAATTTAATGGTTGGGTCGGATATACTTTATCTTATACAAAAAGAACATTTCCTGATTTAAATCGTGGAAAAGAATTTTATGCAAAATATGACAGACGACATGATGCCTCTGTAGTATTGAGTTACGACTTAAATAAAAAATGGACTTTCGCAACTATCTTTGTTTATGGAACAGGAAACGCAATTACTATTCCTACCTCCTATTATGTAATTGATGGAAACATTACTTATGATTATAGCGAAAGAAATGCTTTTCGTATGCCTGCTTACCATCGTTTAGATATTTCTGCAACCTATACTCCTGATAGAACAAAAAAAATTGAGCGCAGAAAAAAACGTATTATCACAAAATTTGGTTTAGCAGAAAATGTAAAACCAGGAGATATAAAAATTCCCAGAAAGATGTTCAGGAATTATGAGTCGAGCTGGACCTTCAGTGTTTTCAATGTTTACAACAGACACAATCCTTATATTATTTATTTTGCAAATGAAGGCAGTGCAATCGATGGCAATTTAAGTATCAAAGCAAAACAAGTTTATTTATTTCCGATTATACCATCGGTAACATGGAACTTTAAATTTTAATAATTTCAAAAATATCAGAAATGAAAAAATATTTTTTAATTAGTCTAGCTTCACTTTCACTTTTCTCTGCTTGTACAGAAGAAATTGATGTGAAACTTCCTAACTCTGACAAAAAACTTGTGATAGAAGGAGTAATAGAAAACGGAAAATGTGCAGAAGTAATTATTACTCGCACAATTCCATTGTTTTCGGCTCAAGGAGGAACAACAGTAGATGAATTTTATGTGATTGATGCAAAAGTTTATGTTTCAAACGGAGTAGTTACCGATACTTTAAAAATTATGATTGATAGCGCATCTTCGCTTGGATTGGTTTATAAAGGAAGTAGTTCTGCTATTGTTGGTGTACCCGGACAAACATATACATTAAAAGTAGTGGCTTCTGATGGAAATGTTTATAATGCAACTACTTCCATCCCTTATCCAGTTGCATTGGATTCGGTTTGGTGGAAAGCTGCTCCTCCTGAAGATACATTAGGGTACGCAAATGCACATTTAACAGAGCCGTTAGGATTAGGAAACAATTACAGATGGTATGCAAAACGACCAACAAAAGACAGACGATTTATTGCAGCATATGGTGCTACGTTTGATGATAAATTAATTGATGGAAAAAGTTTCGAATTTGCTTATACCAAAGGATACGACCCAACCGACAGCGAAAATTCCGCAGAAAATGATTCGGATGCTGAAAGATATTATTACAGAAAAACAGATACTATTTATATAAAATTCGTTTCTATCGATAGAGCAAGCAAAGAATTCTATACAACATTTGAAGCAGCGCTTTCTAGCAATGGTAATCCCTTTGCTTCACCAACCACCATTATGGGAAATATTGATAATGATGGATTGGGCGTTTGGTGTGGTATGGGTGCCTTCTATGATACCATTATGCCAACACCATAGCTTTCCGATTACTAAAAGTGGAATAAAATTGTTGTTTTTGTGAATAAAATCTAAAAATCCAAACGAAAACAAATGTTATTTTCGTGAAAGTAAATTTTGAAGAATTAAAATTATGACAGAACAAATTGAACATGTAAAATGCCTTATTATAGGAAGTGGTCCTGCAGGATATACAGCTGCAATTTATGCAGCTCGTGCTGATATGAAACCAGTGATGTATCAAGGATTACAACCAGGTGGACAATTAACTATCACCACCGAAGTTGAAAATTATCCAGGTTATCCAAAAGGAACACAAGGTCCAGAAATGATGGAAGATTTTAAAGCACAAGCCGAACGTTTTGGAACAGATATTCGTTGGGGCTATGCTACATCCGTAGATTTTACTGGACCAATTCACAAAGTAGTAATTGATGAAAAAACAACAATAACTGCCGATAGCGTAATTATAGCAACGGGTGCTTCCGCAAAATGGTTAGGATTACCTTCTGAGGAAAAATTAAATGGATTTGGTGTTTCAGCTTGTGCAGTTTGCGATGGATTCTTTTTTCGCGGACAAGATGTAGCAATTGTTGGTGCTGGAGATACAGCAGCAGAAGAAGCAACTTACCTGGCTAAACTTTGCAAAAAAGTTTACATGATTGTTAGACGAGAAGAGATGCGAGCTTCAAAAGCAATGCAACACCGGGTTTTAAATACTCCGAACATTGAAGTGCTTTTCAACTCTGAAACAAAAGAAATTTTAGGCGATAAAACCGTTGAAGGTGCTTTAATCATAAATAACAAAGGAGAAGAAAGAAAACTAGATGTAACAGGATTTTTTGTAGCGATTGGACATCAACCAAATACTGCTATTTTTAAAGATTATTTAAAATTAGATGAAACCGGATATATTCAAACCATTCCTGGTTCAAGCAAAACAAACGTTCCTGGAGTGTTTGCTACAGGTGACGCACAAGACCACATTTATCGTCAGGCTGTTACAGCTGCCGGAAGCGGTTGCATGGGTGCTTTGGATGCTGAGAGATACCTTGCTGC
>CAMCUO010000102.1 GCA_945879015.1 Chitinophaga pinensis
ACACCCATTCCAACAAATGCTTTCCAATGTTTTAGCAAAGGGGTTTTAACGTGCTTGAAAATTAAGGGAGATAAAAAAAGAAAGGCAATGAAAATTCTCAAGGCAGCAACTTCTTCACTTGAATAAACATCCATTCCGCGTTTCATCAGAATAAATGAGCTTCCCCAAGTGATTGCAAGTGAAATTAAAATAATCCAGTTGATAACCTTTGTGTTCACGATAATAATTTTGTGACGACAAAGATATTAGAATTGTTGATTGATGAAGGTTGAAACTTAAATGAATTATATTACATGCCTTTCAACTTATCTCCTGCTCGTTTCGAATAAAATCCTTTTTCGTTTACAATTTCAATAAGCAAATGTTTTGCTTTTGCTTTTTCACCAATCTTCAAATTCGACAAAGCTAAATTCCATTTTGCTTCTGGATGAAATGTATTGTTTGGAGATTTTAAAACAGCTTCTAAGTTTTTGATAGTACGATCGTATTTACCAATTTGATAAAAAGCAACAGCACTATAGAAAAGAGAATTTACATCATTCGGATTTGTTTCTAACAATAATTGAAATTCTCCTAAAGCTTTTCCGTATTTCCCTTTATTGAAATATCCTAAACCTGCTTTTAAAACTTTATCTGCAGCAATGGTTTGCTCATAATCTTTTTCGAAAACTGTATTCGGACTTTCTTTATTTTCTTTAAAAGAAGGCGTATGTCCTTTTATTTCAAAGGGCTTTAATTTATGGTTAAAATAAAGTGAATTATAACCTGTTACTTTCAAATCATAGATATAAATTATATCTGAATTATAATTCGGAGCAAAAGCTACTTCGGGCGTTTTAACATTAACAGGAAGTAGTCCGGGAGTAATACTTTTTATCGGCTCAACTGGAATACTAATTTTCTCGATTATTTTTTTCTCTACAGCTAAATCATTTTTTGGAATTTTTATCTCCTCATTAGGAATTATTTCGGGTTCAACAGCTGGAATAATTTTTTCGATTGTAGGAATGGAAATCGGTTTTGCAGTTTCGTAAACCATTTTGGTTGATTTGTTATTAGAATATGAATCAACCAAATAATAAAAACCAAAAATGGATGCAACCGAAACACAAGCAAGAAAAATATGTGCGAAGGTTAACGGATTCGCGTGCAAAGCATTCGTTTTTACATCAATTTGATGATCGATGGCGTCAACATCAGCAGAAGTAAAAGAAATGGCAGTAAATCCGTTAACCGCACATGCGCACAGTTCGCATGTAGAAATGTGCATATATAAATGAGCATGTTCGTCTTTTCCACTAATATTAAGCGAGTACGATTGTAGTTGCTCGAATGTCAGACAATTGGTATTCATAGTAGCTAAGTTCATGGGGATGGTTATTTAATATTCGTAATTATCATTTTTAAATTTCGTTTGCCGTTTTGAATATAACTTTTCACTTCATTAACTGAATAGCCAGTCATTTCAACAATTTGTGTGTAAGTCATGTTTTTCAGGTAAAACAATTCGATGCATTTTTTTTGAAATGGATTTAAACTATCCATCGCTTTTTCCAAAGCCTCCAATTTTTTCTCTTCTTCCAATTCTTTTTCATTGTCTTCTACAATTAGTTGATTTTTTAGTTGATATTGATATTCGAAATCACGATTTAATTGTGTTTGCATTTTGCGTAATTCAGAAATGCAGTAATTACGAACTACAAATGTTAACCAAGCTTTGAAATTTTCTACTTCTCGTTTTTTTAATTCATCAAACAGTTTTTCGAAAATTTGAAGCGTCATATCTTTTGCAACATCTTTATCTTTGAAATAATTGATACACATTCCCAAAACCAAATGCGTGTATCTTTTATACAATTCGCCCACATAAATTTTATCAGCAGTAGACTTGTATTGTTTCACCAATTCATTATCGGTTAAGTGGCTGTGAATTGAAGTAGGGTAACTCATAATCCGATGATTTAAAATGATCCGGAATCGGTGCTTGATTTTAGACGTATTGGAGTATCAGATTCCATATAGTTAAACCAGCTTTTGAAAGATTAGTTTGTGAGAATGAGTAAACGGCAGTTTTTGTGATTAAATGGCAGGATGACTCAAAAATTTCAACACATAGACACATAGATAATAAAGACGCTGTGCTTTACATAGCAATTATAAACCTCTTACATAGGCTTTGTGTAAAAACTTATTTTTCTATGCCACCCTCCTTTCCTATGTGTCTATGTGTTGAAATTTTTTATTTGTGGAAACGGAAAGTTCAATACGTCTTACATGCAAACCGAGTAAAAAGCGCAACCTCAAAACAAATAAACCTTATAAACTATATAATCATGAAATCAAAGATTCACGAACTCAATAACTTTAAAATTAAAGTTGTGAGTAAAACTCTAAAAACAATTTTAACGCTGTGTGCCTTGATTATTTCAAGCAGCATTTTCGCTCAAAGCGAAGGAACAATTAAAGGAACTGTATTAAATGAAAAAAGTGCTCCTATGCCATTTGCTCCTGTAGCTATTTTGGAAGACTCTACAATTGTAGCAAGTACCCAAACTGATGAAAACGGAGAGTTTACTATCAAAAATCTTATTCCGGGAAAATATAACATCAAATCAGTTTACTCTAGTTACAATACATTCTTATTAGAAAAAGTAAGTGTCAACCCAAATCAAGTAAGATATGTCACAATCAACATGACATTGTCATCAACTAAATTACCCGATGTAATTATTACAGCAAAATTTATTGAACCTGCATTTGATGCGCAATTTTCAACCGTAACTCCTATTTCAATATCGCAAATAGAAAATGCTGCAGTCGGAAAAACAGATATTATTGGATTAATAGTGATGACAACACCTGGAGTTTTAGAAACTAATGATGGAAAAGATTTATACATCCGTGGATCTAGAAGAGGTAGCACTGCATATTATTTAGATGGAAATAAAACAATGGCAGTTCCAGAAGTACCAGGAATGGGAATTAGTGGAATGGAAGTTTTAACAGGCGGAGTTCCTGCTATGTATGGCGATTGTACTGGCGGATTAGTAATCATCACAACTAAGGAATACAAATGGGAAATGAATCGTAAACAAAACGAAATTGATGACAAAAAAGAAAGAGAAGCTGCTGAAAAAAGAAAAATAGAAGAATTAAAAAAATCACAAAATTAATTTAATAACTAATTCTTTAACTTCATAAACACTTCGACTCCGCTCAGTGTGACGTCATAATTGTCACATTGTGCGGAGTCGAAGTTCTTACAATGCTCTAACACAAATTTTGAAGTGCTTAAGCAACGGGGATTTTTTTCTTGTCTTTGATGATGAACAAATTAAATCCTAATCCAAAAGTTATACGCAATTCTTGTAATGAAATTGGACTTGGTGCTGCTGACAAATGTTGTCCGTATACATAACGTGTCTCTACAAATAAATGAGCAAAACGTTGAAAATAATAATTAAATCCAACTCCAGCGGTAGCCATTGGAGTTAGTGCTCCAGGATAATGTTGTTTAGTTTGTTTATCCTCAGATGTCAATGCAGGTCGCCCACTTTTATAAGAAGAAGTATAAGCTAAACCGGGTTGAAAAATCACATATGGATCAAAATGTCCTTTAGTTGGAAAGTGAAAAGCGCCACCCAAATAAATAGAATGAAAATCTTTTAATCCAATTGAATCTTTTGTCAAACCGCTACTTCCCAATAAATAGCTTGCAGAACCTCTAATAGAAATTTTATTATCTAAATAATATTCTGTGCTTCCATTGATGTGAACATTGTTCATTCCTTCTTTAAATAAATATCCTGCAACTACTGAAGCATCAGTGCGGAGTAAATGTTTGTGTATGTATTGAGTGTTTTCTTGCTGAGCAAAAACAACACTTAGAGAGCATACAAATATTAAAATGAAGATTATCTTTTTCATGATTTCTAAATTTTATTTCGTTTAGATTTTTATTTCTCTCCCTTAAAAGTCGGGGCTATAAATTCGCGGGCTATGCAGCTCAGGATGTCTTTTTCCTTTTATGATGCTGATCCCACATATCAAACAGACGCACATTTAAACTAACATTGATTAACATATGTCCTTCGATGCCGCTAACTTGAGTTTTTTCAATGTGAACTTCTTTCAGTCCATCAAAAGATTCAACCTCAGCATGAATATCTTTTCCCGTGTGCATCATGTATTGTGCAGTCAAAGAAATATCTGTTCTATCAGTGATATTGTAATGCATTCCTAATCCTACTTGAACAGCACTACTTAATTTATCTAGTGCATATCCGTCATCATTTCTAGTCACTTTGGAATAATCAAAACAATGTCCAGCTAAAATATATGGAGTAATTTTCCCTTTTGATGTATGGTAATTAAAAGGATAAGCTAAAACCGACCAACCAATATGCAAATCTTCTTTTCTTGCTAATCCTCCAATATCGGTTGTGATATAATCAGCATACCAATCTGTGTTTAAACGATTGAGTACTCTGATGCGGAATTGACCTCCATAACCAAAACCATTTGCTCCGTCATCACTAAATGCACTCATTACATTTCTTACACCTAATTGAAAATAACCACTTTCTTTGTCGAGAGGTTCTTGTGCTTTGCTTATCACTGGAAGAAGCAAAGTAAATAGAATTAGCTTGTTCATAGGGATGTTGTTTTTAGTTTATAAGTGTAAAACAGACTACGACTTGATTATATTGCTAATGAAAGTTGATTTGAGGTAAACAATTATAAATGGTAGGTTAATTAAGCTTTTTCCTCGTACGCACTTCGACTCCGCTCAGTGTGACGCCCAGATTGTCACACTGAGCGGAGTCGAAGTGTAGACAAAGAGAAATAAAAATCGATAAACTTAATGACATAAATCATATACAAAGCCTAAACATTTAGTAATTTTGTCCTTCGATATGTCTGCTTCAACGCAGAATGCTCAGGATGACAATCAGGATGACAATGGATTTGAAATTTTATGGAACAAAAAAACTTACATCGTTTTATTCGAATTGCACAAATCACTTTGATTTTTATTTTCTTAGTAATTATTGCTGGCTCTATAGTACGTGCAACTGGCTCCGGAATGGGCTGTCCAGATTGGCCAAAATGTTTCGGCAAATGGATTCCTCCAACAGATGTTTCACAATTACCAGAAAACTATAAAGAAGTGTATGCAGGAGAACACAATGCTGTAGCAGAATTTAATGCTTTAAATACTTGGACAGAATATATAAATCGATTAGCAGGTGCAATTTTGGGAGTATTAGTCTTTATTCAATTGATTTTTTCTTTCAAAATAAAAAAACTCGACAATAGAATTTTTGTTTTGTCATTGCTTTCCTTTTTTATGATTGGCTTTCAAGGTTGGCTTGGTGCTAAAGTAGTAAGTAGCAATTTGGCTCCAATGAAAATTACTATTCACATGGTAATGGCCTTGGTGATTCTTGCAGTTGCTTTGGCTATTATTTATCGTGCTAAAAAATTAGTTTCAACCAACAAAGAAAACAGTGTACAACCCGTAATCATACAATTAAGTGCTATCGTTTTATTTTTTACGATAATTCAGATTATGCTTGGCACACAAGTACGAGAAGAAGTTGACATACTATTAAAGAACTTTGATGCTGCATTCAGAGGAGACATAATTTCTAATCTTGGAATCACATTTAATATTCACAGAAGTTTTTCAATTGCTATTATGCTTGTTAACTTTTTTATGATTTATAAAATTGTTAAAAGTGATGCAAGTGATTCTCTTAAAAAATTAGGTAAACTATTAGGAGGAATTTTGATTGCTGAATTACTTGTGGGAATTATCCTAAACCGTTTTGCGTTACCTGCAACATTACAGCCAGTTCATTTGCTGTTAGCTTGTTTTACTTATGCACTACAGTTTTTAATTATTTTGAAGGTGGTGAAGAAGTAATTTTAGCAACACTTTTCCATTCAAAAGTTTCTATCATGTGATAGATGTCTTTTCTCACAAAATCTACAACAGGTGCAATAGAATCAGTATTGGGCGGTGCATTAAAATATAGTGCTCCTCGAATAAAATGATTAGTACTATCCGTTAAAAAAAACTGAATAGAAGAAGCCGCATTACCACCAATCTCATATATTAATCCATACACTTTACTAGAATCTTTTGAAA
>CAMCUO010000103.1 GCA_945879015.1 Chitinophaga pinensis
TTTTTAGGTGAGAATGAAAACGCAATAAAAATACAGATATATTGCGCACTTATCGCTAATTTGCTGATGACTGTAATACAAAAGACTTTGAAAAAATCGTGGGCATTTTCAAACTTAGTGAGTTTTTGTAAAATTCATTTGTTCAATTATATTCATCTCTTGCTTTTTTTAGAAGATCCAGATAAAGACTGGCAAAAAATAGCACCAACAAACTTACAATACGATTTATTTTAGTGGGCTTACTTTATAAAAACCCAAAAATATAAAATCAACTAGTTGATAATCAAGTAAGTTAGCATATATAAATTCTATTTTATACTTTTATCGGACAATAATGATTTTTTTTACAAATAGAATTGTTATGCTGATTAAATACTTCGCATTTTTTTGGATTTTCTGTTTGTTTTATAGTTGCGATCCATATTGTAAAATTCAATACTGTGTCAAAAATCAAACGACAGATACCGTGTATGTTAAGTATATGAATTTTCCTGATAGCTTAAAGGTAATTTCTCCAGGTTCTCTGTGTGTGTTAAAAACAAATTCAGGTGTTGGTTATGCAAAAGAGAAATACAAAAATCAAGAGTTTCAGAATTGGTTTTCAGCCAACTCTATTTTGGTAAAAAAGACAAAAGAAAATTCAATAAAAAAAGTTTCTGAAAGTACTTGGAAATATGAAGGAACAAGAGTGCATGGCGGAAATGCAGTTCTTTACGTAAAAAACAAACAATGGAACGCAGATTTTCAAGATCTTCCTGATTAAAATGATTTATTAATTTTATCATGAAAAAGTCAAAAAACCAAATCAAAAAAAAGATCCGGATAAATCATGACAATCATGAAAATCTGCGTTCTGTTCTCTCTAGTTTATTATGACACAAATCAACATAAATACTCTATCCGATTTGCCATCTATCTCAAAGCAGCTCATCCAAGCATTTGGCGATAAACCTGCCCGTCCGGGAGGCGTTAAAATCATTGCATTCTCTGGAGAAATGGGAGCCGGCAAAACAACTTTGATAAAAGCTATCTGCGAAGAGCTAGGAGTAAAGCAAACCATTAGTAGTCCGACATTTTCTATTGTAAATGAATATCTCTCTTCGGCAGGAAAAAAAATATACCATTTCGATTTTTACAGAATCAATAAAATAAGCGAAGCCTACGATATGGGCTATGAAGAATATTTTTATTCGGATGCCTATTGTTTTATAGAATGGCCTGAGAAGATTGCAGAGTTGCTGCCAGAGGATGTGTTGAAAGTGAATATTTCCGTAAAGGATGGAGTTAGAGTTGTTGAGTTCTAATGCTAAATAATAATTATTCAGGTTATAAGTTTGTTTTTACTTCTAAAAGGGAGATCCCCTGTCGTGGCAAGGGATGACGTTTGGTAAGGAGCGTGGCGACTTTAAGCGCTGACAAATATAAAAAATCCGTGTAAATCAGTTTTATCAGCGTCATCTGCGTTCCATTTCCTTTTTTTTCGTAAATTTGTTTACTCTCTAGCTAAAGAAAATGAAAACATCAAAAGAGTTATTGGCTTCACTTTCCCAAACAGCATTAATGCCTCAAGAAGAAATGCTTGAGATTGCTCGTAAAAAAGGCAAATTATTTATAGGAATCCCAAAAGAAATTTCGTTTCAAGAAAACCGAGTAGCACTTGTGCCAGATGCTGTTGCATTGTTGGTTAATAACGGACATCAGATTACTGTGGAAACCAATGCTGGTAAAATGGCCAATTTTCAAGACCATGATTATAGCGAAGCGGGAGCACAAATTGTTTATAGCCCTGAAGAAGTTTACAAAGCAGATATCATTTTAAAAGTTGCACCGCCATCTCCACAAGAGATTGAGATGATGCAACAAAAGCAAACGTTAATTTCTGCACTTCAATTAACTGTACAACCTGAAGATTTTTTAAAACAATTGTCATCTAAACGTATCACTGCTATTGCATTTGATTGGATAAAAGACATTGATGGAATTTATACTATTATCCGTTCGATGGGCGAAATAGCTGGTGGAACGTCTATTTTAATTGCAGCGGAGTATTTAAGTAATGTGAATAATGGACAAGGTGCAATCTTAGGTGGAATTTCAGGAATTTCTCCAACCGAAGTGGTGATTTTGGGAGCTGGAACTGTTGGTGAATTTGCTACTCGTGCTGCACTAGGTTTAGGTGCCTCTGTAAAAGTGTTTGATAATAATATTTATCGTTTAAGACGATTACAAAGTGATATTGGTGCACGTGTTTTTACTTCTGTAATTCAACCACGCGTACTTGCAAAACATTTAAAAACAGCTGATGTAGTTATTGGTGCAATTCGCGCACAACAAGGAAGAACTCCATGTGTTGTTACTGAAGAAATGGTGAGTGAAATGAAAGTGGGCTCCGTAATTATTGATGTAAGTATTGATCAAGGTGGATGTTTTGAAACTTCAGAAGTAACTAATCACACTAAGCCAGTATTCCGCAAACATGGTGTTATTCATTACTGTGTTCCAAATATTGCTTCTCGTGTTTCTCGTACTGCATCATACGCTTTGAGTACTATTTTTGCTCCAATTTTATTAAACATTGGTGAAGAAGGAGGAGTTGAAAATATGTTACGCAGAAATCCAGGTGTCCGAAATGGCGTGTATTTATACAACGGAACACTTACCAATCAAGTATTAGGAGACATGTTCAAACTTCCATATAAAGATATTAATCTGTTGATGGCCGCACTTTAATTCAATTGGAAAAATAAATACTTGTCAGTTCGAGCGGAGTCGAGAACAAAGGACATTAAAGCAGTAGACAATATACAGTAGACAACCCCCAATTTTCCTAATTAACTATTTCCCAATTAACTTATTTTATGGCAATCCCCAATAAAAACGCAGACTTATACAGACGAATAAAATTTTATGGTTTTGGTTTAGTACTTGGTTTAGTGCTAGTAGCTGGTGTTTTAAATAAAAACAAAGGTTGTCAATTGCCTTCTTCTGCAAAACTGGAAGAACTTGGTTGGCAGAAATTGGAATTAACAAAACATGGTGCTTGTCGCATGGAATGTCGTCACATAACAGAAGCTGAGATAAAAGAATTAGTAGGAGTGGGGCAAACATTAGGAAAAGGGAAAGTGAATTACGATAAAAGTGAGGTGCATGATAAACCTTATCCCACATACGCGATAGAAGGAACAACAACTTCAGGGAAAAATCTGCGCATTATTATTGCTGATGTAGATAGTATTTCAAGAGTGGTGACAGCTATTGATTTGAAAAACGATAGCTATCGGGATGAGGTGGATAGCTGTGAGTGTAAGTAGAATCTATAAAGTTTTCTCTAAGTTTTCTCTTAATACTTCTTCCTTATTTATTTCTCTTATTGGGTTGCAATAAATTACAGAATCCATTTTGTAATTATAAATACAAACTAAAGATAGAGGTAGGTTTTTCCCTAAAGACCTGTTTATTTCGTTAAACATTTTTTTATTCCATAAAACAGATCTGCTTTTATTAATAGTAAAATCAACATCATTTATTGTTCTAATAAGTTCCTTTTTTTCTACTTCTCTTTCTATTGAGATTACATAAATTGAAGAATTTGGAGAATTTGAAAAATCATTACTCAATAATTTAAAACCATTGATGCAACTTATACAATCATTAGGATTTACGGTGTAAATAATAATATTTTTTGACTTATCAATTGATAAAGTATCTACAATAGAATGTATATACGAATATTTTTTAGAATTGGAATAGTTGCAAGAAAACAGAAATATACCACAGAAGAAAATCGAAAGAGAGCAAGAAAATAATGTATGAATATTAATTTTCATTATACAAAATGTATTTTAAGTAATAATGTTCCTTGTCCTTATCAAAGTAAACTATCTTATTTTTCGTAACAAGGAATGCTAAATTAGATGTGATAGGGAGTTGTTTTTTAGTACCCCAATTCATATTCTTTAAGTCAAAAATTTTAATTGTAATTCTACTTAAACTGTCAACTCCATAATTTATTTCAAACTCTGTAGGGTTTGCTTTCTTGTCCAAGGTATATGTAACCATTACGATGTTTTTATTGCTATTAAAAAAGAAATTTTGAACCCATTCATTTGTTTTAAGTTGGTTTTTGGAAAATAATTTTTCTCCTGACTCTATTTCGCAAATTTCTTTACCGTTTGAAAAGATTAATTCATTTGAATTTCGTTGATAAACAAAAAATGAACTAAAATAATCATGGAGAGAAAAATCTCTAAAGTCTATTTCGGTAAAACTAAGCTTATAATCAGTTTTGCTCTTACCCTTTACATTAAACTGAGCCAAAGTATAAAAATTGCTATCCCATTTCAATTTTGACGTTATTTTTTCAAATGATTGATTATCTTTCTGAATAGGAACATATATTTTGTTACCATTAATAGCAAATCCCTTTTGGTAAAATGAAGAATATTTTTCTTGTTTAAGTTCAGGCTTTTCATATAATGGTATTATTTCTTTTAAATTCATCTTTTCATCAACAACAACAATAAATTCTAAATATTGCATTATTTGAAGGTTGATATCTTGCCCATTTTCTTTTTTTAGCTGTTTGACTTTTTCGTTTTGGGAATATTTCAAAAGTTCTACGGAATCATTTATGTAATTTACTTGCACTAATGTATTCAAATAGATGTAAAAAGCGTTATTTGAATAATCAAATGATAGGACTTGGCAGTTTGCATCAGAAAGACCTCCAGCTGTACTAGTGTCGTAAATATATTCTCTTTTTCCTTCAAATTTTTTTTGAAATGTCTCCTTAATTAATGAATCAAAATTTATTTTTTCAGTTGAAAAATTACTAATATTTATTCCTGAATTAATATTATACAATGATAATTTTTGTGCAGAATTTATTACTGCAATTATGGAGTCGTTAACGTCCTTCAAAACTGATGGGAATCGTGTCAAGACGACCTTTGATTCATCAATTTTTATTGAATGAGTATTGTCAAAATTATAATCGCTGGTTTGATGTGTGCATGCACACATCAAACCAGCGATTATTAAAAGGTATGAATATTTTTTCATCATTATTCTGTAAAGCTTACTGAAATCCCATCAGGGTTATCAAAATTAACATTTAATGAACGTACTCCTTTTGTTGGAGGATTATTATGAGGAGTGTTTAAAATAAGTGTAGCAAAATCCCCTTCTTCGTAATTTTCAATTAGATTGGATGTAATTTGAGAATGTGCAGGTCCATCATCTCCTCCTTCTACTAATGGTCCAAAAGTTATTATTACAAAACACACATTTTGGTTTGGAAAACAAGTTCCACTTGCTGGATCACCTTGTAAAATTACAAAAACACCAGGACAATATTTAATTGACGGCTTTGGCTTTTTGCTATTTGTATTATTATAAATTTGATCGTATAAATCAGCGTCAGCCTTTTTTATAACATCAGCAACTTGTTTATTTATAGAAGTTGACTGCTGTACAACAGACACTTCTTCTTTTTTACATCCAGTAAAAGCCAAAGCAATACTAGCAAATATCAGCAATTTTCTCATAGTTATGATGGTTTAAGTTTCTGCCTTGTGGCATTAATATCAAATTTATCCTTATAGTTTCGATTAATTAGTATACTTTTTAGACTATTTTATGTATTTTTGGTACAAATTTAAATTCTATTAATAATTATGGGTGAGCAAGATTTGTTAACATTATTGTCCGATAAAAGTACAAAATAGAATTTATATATGCTAATTTATTTGATTATCAGTTAGTTAATTTTATGTTTTTGGGTTTTTATAAAGTAAGCCCACTAAAATAAATCGTATTGTAAGTTTGTTGGTGCTATTTTTTGC
>CAMCUO010000104.1 GCA_945879015.1 Chitinophaga pinensis
GAAGGAAAAATTCAGAAGGAAGTTGATAAAGCAAAAGAACGTTTTGGTGATGCATTTGACGAAGCACAATTTAGAGCGACCAATGCCCGTGTTTTGGAAAACCAAGTAAAAGCAGATGCTATTCTTGCAAAATTTAAACATGCTTTAGAGAAAAATGATTTGGAAGCAGTTCGCCAAATCATCATCGATTGCGAAATTGTTTGTCCGATTTCCGGTTCAAAAAACTGGACAGAAGTTCGTCAGTTCAATTTGATGTTCAGCACTTCTATGGGTGCAGTTAGCGAAGATTCAAATACGATTTATCTTCGCCCAGAAACTGCTCAAGGAATTTTTGTAAACTTTTTAAATGTGCAGAAATCCGGAAGAATGAAAATTCCTTTTGGGATTGCACAAACAGGAAAAGCATTCCGTAACGAGATTGTAGCTCGTCAATTTATTTTCCGGATGCGTGAATTCGAACAAATGGAAATGCAATTTTTTGTAAGACCAGGAACCGAAATGGAATGGTATCATCATTGGAAAGCGACTCGCATGAAATGGCATAATTCATTGGGTTTTGGAGAAGCAAATTACCGTTTTCACGATCATATTAAATTAGCACATTATGCAAACGCTGCTTGCGATATTGAATTTAATTTCCCTTTCGGATTTAAAGAATTGGAAGGAATTCATTCGCGCACCGATTTCGATTTAAAAGCACACGAACAACATTCAGGAAAAAAATTACAATACTTCGATCCGGAATTAAATCAGAATTATGTTCCATATGTAGTAGAAACATCGGTTGGATTGGATAGATTGTTTTTAGCGGTTATGTCGAAAGCATTTGTTGAAGAAAAATTAGAAGACGGAACAATTCGTACAGCATTAAATCTCCCAGCTTTTTTAGCTCCAATAAAAGTGGCGGTTCTTCCTTTATTAAAGAAAGACGGTCTACCAGAAAAAGCTAGAGAGATTTTAGATCTTTTAAAATTTGATCATGCAACAATGTATGACGAAAAAGATACGATTGGAAAACGTTACCGTAGACAAGATGCGATTGGCACTCCATTCTGTATAACTGTTGATCATCAATCTTTAGAAGACAACACAGTAACTATTCGTCATAGAGATACCATGACGCAAGACCGAGTAAATATTGATGCGCTTGTGAAAATTGTGGATGACAAAGTGAGTTTTAAGAAAGCGTTGCAGGGGTTGTAATAAAGTTCAATTTATTGAGAAAATCATCTTCATTAAAAGCAAAAAGCTTCGACATTGCGAAGCTTTCTACCCTCTAAACTAATAATAATTGATTAACCAATCAATCATCACAAACAAACCCGATTATGGGCGGGTTGACTTTCAGATGAAGCGTTGGGCTCTCTTTCCCTTGGCTTCACCTTACGGTTTGAAACAAATCCTGCTCTCTTAATTCAGGATTTAAAATTTTTGAATTGCGTTTTTTATATTTAAACCAAACTAACGATTCTATTTCTGATTCGAAGTCTTTAAAAAAATCTTTGAATGTAATTTCAATAATATCTTTTTTCATTAATCTTTTTCTCTTTGTCAATTAACAGACCCCGATTTTCATCGGGGTAAGTCTTGCTAATTCCTTCGGAAAAGCAAGACTAAAAACTCGGACAAGTACTCGGACGATATTTCGGTCGTGGTTTTTTACAACCAAAATTCATTCCAAGTGAAATCTCATGTGAACCTGCAGTTGCGTTTGTTAATTTCGAAACAGTAACATCATAACTGTAACCTGCTTTAAAAACTCCGTGTGTAAATCCAATCAAAAGAATAAATGAATCTTGGTTACGATACCACAAGCCTCCAACTAAAGAACCTTTTGTTACATAAACCCCTAGGTTCATCTGACGAAAATCTTGTTGTTGTTGGTATAAAATATTTGGTGAAACACTTGTTTCGCTGCTTTTAGAACCAACAGGAATAGTAGCACCGGCATGACCAGTAAATTTAACAGGCAACTTGCTAGTTCCTAATAATCCTTCATCCGGTTGCGTTAAATGATGTGCAGCAAAACCAATAAAAAGATATTTACTAAATGCCACAGCTCCTGCAGAAAAATCTACATATGAACGTTGAGTTCTTTCGGGAACTTCTTCTGTATTATATACAAATCCTCTGCGTTCATCCACCATATCGCCAAAAGTCAACTTAGTCCAATCAATGGATTTTTGTCCATAAGTTGCTTGCAAACCTGCATTCACAGAAAAATTACGATTGATCTGAATTTGCTTTGAATAGATAGCGCTAACGTTGGTTGTTTTTAAAGTTCCTTGTCCAGCATTATCATTTGTAACCAATAAACCGATTCCGCTTTTTATGCCGAAAACATATCTATCAATAGAAGCAATTGTTGTGACATATGTTCCAGAAATGCCTGGCCATTGGTTACGGTAATTAATGGCAATACGGGGACAAATATTTGAACCAGCTAGAGCAGGGTTAAGGTAAAGTGGGTTGGCATAGAACTGAGTAAATTCTGGATCTTGTGCCTTGGCAGACTTATAAGTAATCATGCTTAGTGATAACAATATAATTAATAAGTAGCTTTTTTTCATGGGCACGATTTTATCGTTTTCTAATAATAAGACGGAGGTGGTTTGGAAGGGTTGCCTGAGAAAAAGTACTTTTTTTATAAAAAAGAATAAAGTTTGGATCAGAGACTCTGCTTCTAAGTCGAATAATAAGCATTTTTGTTAGCTATGGCATTTTAGCTTCGCAATTTTTCTTCGTTCTTTTCTGCTTAATCAGAAAAGAACCAAAAGAATCAAGACTGGGCGATTGCTTCCCGCCTCTCACCATTTTCAGAAAAATCTAAAGCAAAACACTAAAGTTTTTGCTAAGATTTTCTCTGAAAATGGCGTTCACCCCTTGGCGGCATCGCGCCCATTCAGGCCTTACGCGCAGCTCCGAAAGATTAATTCGTCTATGATATTATGGTAACAGGAAATACTTGTTTAAATAATAACAGAAGGGCCAATAAATAAAATAAAATAATTTTTTCGAAGGCATTCCCCCCTCCTTTGGAGAGGGGTTAGGGGTGAGGTCTATTTCGGTAAAGAGTCTTTTTGTAAAGCCTCTTTTTGTTTGCGAATGCTATCAGCATTTAGGTTTAATAAACCACTCAACCCAATATTGCTAGTAGTTCCTTTTGTAACAGCGGCTTTTTTAGTGCTTTCTTTTTCCTTTGTTTCTCTAACAATTCCTTTGGATGAGTCAATCATATCACCAAATACGGGGTCATTACCCATTACAGAAACTGTTTGAGTTTTGTTAATGTCATTATCATTAACCTTTGATTTTTTGTCTGCCTGTCCGGTAGGCAGGTCTTTCTTGGTTTTTGTATCAACAACTGCAACTGTGTTTTTAATTTCAGGAACTACTACTGGCTTTTCTTTAACAATTGGAGTCGCAATAGTAACCGTATTGGTTACAATCGGAGCAGGGGCAACTTTATTTTCTACAGGAGTAATGTTGGTTTCTGTAGTATTTTCAGTAGTTGTTTTTGATGAACTTATTCCTTTGTAAATGGCAAATCCACCAACCAATATAACTCCGCCAATGATTAAAGCCACATTATATGAACCTGTCTTGACAATAGATTTAGGAGTAGCATCAAGCATACGTTCCATGCGTGCCCAATCCCCAGAATCGTACTTAGCATCGTACTTGCTTAAGTTGTCCTTAATTGTTTCGTCAAGTTTGTTTGGAGGAGTATTATTTTCCATTTACAATTGGCTTTATATGATGCATCAAGTTTTTTCTCAAGTTAAATTTTGCTTTTGAAAGGTTTGATTTAGAAGTTCCCTCACTAATATCAAGCAATTCAGCAATTTCTTTGTGCGTGTATTCTTCTACTACATACAAGTTAAAAACAGTTCGGTAAGCAGGTGTCAATTCTTGAACTGCTCTTAAAATTTCTTCTTTATCAATGTGCAGCGCTAAATCATCATCACTTATTTCTTCTGCTACATTACTAGCCTTTTCGTTGGCATAAACAGTACTTACAATAAGGTAATTCTGTTTATTCTTTCTCAGATGATCAATGGAAGTATTCACCATTATTCGTCTAATCCAACCCTCAAATGAGCCTGTCGATTTTAAATTCTTCAGACTATCAAACACTTTCATAAATCCTTCATGGAGAATATCTTTAGCCTCGTCACTACTTTTGGAGTAGCGTAAACAAACACCTAGCATCTTACTGTAAAACTGCTCGTACAAAGCTTTTTGGCTGGCACGATCATTCTTTAAACAACCTTTAATGATGTCGGTTTCATTCATAATAGAGCGCTTTCGAAAGCTAAAGACACCTCTTCTACGAGATAAGACGTAGAAGGTTTAATTAGGTTGCCTGCGGTGTTTTTAAAAGTATTTGCTTCTTTCATTTCCACAATATCGTTCATCCATCCATATTTAATTCCAATGCTACAGCATCACAACTTTTAATTGCCACAAAAAAAGAATCAGTTAGATTGAAGGCTACTTTATCACTTACGTGCATTGTGCCATATAGATAAGATGTTTTTTTTAAGCCATTGCCAGTTATTTCCCATAAAAGACTTGGATAGTTTTTGGACATTGCTGCTTGTGCGAAAAATGTATTAGAAGAAAAAATAAAAAGGATAAAAAGTAAAAGTGCCTGCCTGCCGAACAGGCAGGGAGTAATTGCTTTTCTGTTCATAAACATTATTGCTTAGTAGTATTATAATTAGGTGCTAATTTAAATATTAAAAAATGAAAAACCCATTAATTAATAAGAAATAGAGACTATTTTTTCCTTTTCTTCGGTCCTCGCATTGCTTCAGCAGTCAGCGGATCCTCTGGCCAATGGTGTTTTGGATAGCGGGAGAGTAGTTCTTTGCGGACTTCAAAATAAGTCTTTTCCCAAAAGCTTTTTAAGTCTTGTGTTATCTGAACTGGTTTATAGCCCGGAGAAAGCAAATGTAATAAGATTTTATTTTTTCCTTCGTTTACGGTTGGTGTTTCAAACAAGCCAAACACTTCTTGTAATCGTACTGCCATTTCTATTTTGCTGCCATCATTAAAATAGGAAAGTTTAATCATGGAGCCAGTCGGGACTTCCATTTTTGACGGAGCTAACTTATCTAGCTTTTGTGAAAGTTCCCACGGCAAAATAGAATGTAGAATTTGTGTAAAGTCTAATTTTTGTAATTCTATTAGTTTATTTATTTTGATAAGATAGGGGGAAAGCCATTCTTCCAAAGTTTCTAAAAGATAGTCGTTGGAAACATTTGGCCAGTTGTCGTTTGCACGCCATACACGCAAACTCAAAACTCTTGCTTGAAAATCTTCTTGCGACTCGTTCCAGTTTAAAATTTTCAAACCATTTTCACGAATCATTTCACAAATAACTTGTATGCGTTGTGCCTCATCAATTTTTGTGATGGCTTTTGTTTCTAAAACAAGATTGCCAACTCGTTTTTCTGTTGCTCCAACTACCATTCCTCTTTCTTTGTCCCAGCTGATAGTTTGACGCTCTTCTGCCAATTCATATAAATCGTTTGAATCAAATGC
>CAMCUO010000105.1 GCA_945879015.1 Chitinophaga pinensis
TTTTGTTCTGTTTCATTAAAAGTCATTCCTCTGCGCTCCATCACACGTGTCGCTACTTCAAAGGCATCATTTGTTTTGTAAGTTGTAAATCCTGCAGCTCCACCCCATGAAAAAGAAGGAACAAAATTGCGAGGGAATCCTGAACCGAAAATATTTGCATTTACTCCAACCACAGTTCCTGTATTAAACATTGTATTGATTCCACATTTACTATGATCGCCCATAATTAATCCGCAAAAAGTCAGACCAGTATTTACAAAACGTTCTTTTTCGTAATTCCATAATTTTACTTCAGCATAATTATTTTTCAAATTTGAATTATTGCTGTCAGCGCCAATATTGCACCACTCTCCCAAAACAGAATTTCCTAAAAACCCATCATGACCTTTGTTTGAATATCCAAATATAACAGAATTGTTTACTTCTCCTCCTACTTTACTATGTGGGCCAACAGTTGTTGGTCCGTATATTTTTGCTCCTAACTTTAAGGCTGAATGTTCGCACAATGCAAACGGTCCGCGCACAATCGAGCCTTCCATTATTTCTGAATCTTTACCAATGTAAATCGGACCAGTAGATGCGTTTAAAATAGCGCATTCCACTTTTGCTCCATCTTCCACAAAAATATGTTCAACACCAATTACTTGATTGGTTTTACTCAATGACAATGATTTTCTTCCTTTTGTAATCAATTCAAAATCATCTTTTATTGCTTCTCCATTTTTTGAAAAAATATCCCAAGGGTTTTCAACACGCATTGCTTGAGAAGAAGATTCAAAAGTTGTAAAACCCTCAATGCTTTTATAATCAAATTTCTTATCGTTACCCGTATTAACAGCAACAACAATATTTGCAAACAAAAGTGATTGATTGGGTTGTAATGATTTTATTTCTTCTAATAATTTTACATTTGGACAAAATGAACCGTTTATCCAAACATTATCTGTATCGATAGCAAATTCGGTTGGAAATTTTTTGCTCAAGTATTCTTCTGTTTGAAAAGAAACTTTTGCATCCAAAACTTTCTCCCATTTTTCTCGGATGGTAAAAATGCCAATACGAATTTCTGCAACTGGACGTGTAAACGTAAGTGGAAGAAGATTTATTCGTGTGTGGTCGTCAAATAAAATGTAGTTCATGTTTTTATGTTTGCTATTATCGTCATTGCGAGTCCTGCATTTGCGGGATGTGGCAATCTCATCATTCGGCAGAGATTGCCACACTTCGCCTGCCTACCGCAGCCAGGTTCGCAATGACGTTCTAAATTTTCACTTCTGTGCTATTAAGCATTGTGATATAAGTATCGATTTGTCGTAAAAAATATTTTACAGTTTTTGTTCCATCACAATCAATCATCATATCGTGAATTTCTGTGTCATCTTCATTGAACTTTCCAACTTTAAATTTTGCTTTCGACAATGCAGCAATATATTTCAACGGAAAGTGATCGTGAATATTTAAGTCGATTAGTAAATCGTATTCTTCATTTATAAAATTACGGATAATAACGGAATTGGGCATTCCCATCCAATTTAATTCTTTGGTTGAAAAAAAATCGTATTCCAATTTTGAATAGGTTAAAGCTGGAATTTCTTTACTACTGAAGAAACCCATTACTTTTACTTTTTTCAGATGATCGCGCAAATAAACAACGTAACGTTTAACTATTTCGTAATCTTCAGCATTTGTAGCATCGAAAACAATTCCTACCGTTTTTATTTTTTCAAAACTAAATTGATTTGGTTGACGAATATGTCCAATAGATTTTAACTCCTGCTTGAGAGCACGATTTGCTAATGATGTTTTTATTCCTTTAAATATGATCATTTTAATCCCCCTAGCCCCCTTTTCCAAAGGGGGAATTTGTTCTAACTAAAATTATCTTTAGAGACTTTGTTTATTGTCTACTTTTTTATTTGTCTACTGCTTAAGAAATCATTTTCAAAAAATCTTCCTCGGAAATAATCTTTACGCCCAACTTCTCTGCTTTTTTCAATTTTTCTGGTCCCATATTTTCTCCAGCTAGCACAAAATTTGTTTTTCCGGAAATAGATCCAACATTTTTTCCACCATTTTGTTCAATCGTCTTTTTAATTTCATCTCGCGAGAATTTTGTAAAGACTCCAGAAACAACAAACGACATATCATTCAATTTTTCAGTTGTGTTTGTTAGTTGCTCATCTGATAATTCAAATTGCAATCCTGCTGTTTTTAATTTGCTTAAAATTTCAGCTATTCTTTTATCTGAAAAGTAATCAATAATGGTTTGAGCTGTCCGTTCGCCAACATCTCCTACTTCAAGCAATTGCTCTAAGGTAGCATTTTTTATCGACTCGATATTTTTATAAAAGAACGCCAGTTTTTTCGCAGTAGTTTCTCCAATGTGACGAATACCTAAAGCAAACAAAACTCTTTCGAAAGGAACTTTTTTCGAAGCTTCCACACCTAATAATAAATTGTTCGCACTTTTTTCGGCCATGCGATCAATCTTTAGCAAATCCTCTTTTTTTAATTCATAGATATCTGCGATGGTTTTCAACAATCCAGCATCGTAAAGCTGTGCAATTGTTTCGGAGCCTAAGCTATCAATGTTCATTGCTTTGCGGGAAACAAAATGTTCCATCTTTCCTTTAACTTGTGGCGGACAACTTAATTCGTTCGGACAATAATGATTTGCTTCTCCTTCGCTTCTTACAAGTTCTGAATTGCATTCTGGACAATGAGTGATATATAAAGTAGGTTTTGCAGAATCAGAAAATAAATCTCTTTTGCTTTCATCAACAGCAATAATTTTAGGAATAATTTCTCCTCCTTTTTCTACAAAAACAGTATCTCCAATTCTTACATCTAATTTTTCGATAATAGCTGCATTGTGCAAAGACGCTCTTTTTACAGTCGTTCCAGCAAGCTGAACAGGTTTTAAATTTGCCACAGGCGTAATCGCACCAGTTCTTCCAACTTGATATGAAATGCTTTCTAAAATAGTAGAAACTCTCGCTGCCTTGAATTTATAGGCAATAGCCCAACGTGGTGATTTTGCAGTGAATCCTAAAAACTTTTGTTGTTCATACGAATTAACTTTTATCACTACTCCATCCGTCTCCACATTTAAATCGTGACGTTTTTTATCCCATTTTGCTAAATATTTAATCACACCTTCAACTGAGGAAAATTTTTCCATATCTGCAGAAATTTTGAATCCCCACTTTTTTGCTTCCATCAAACTATCATAATGAGAGGCAAACGGAAGATTTTCTCCTAAAATGGAATATAAATAGCAATCTAATTTACGTTCAGCAACAGCTTTAGAATCTAATTGTTTTAAAGTTCCAGAAGTAGCATTTCTAGGGTTCTTTAATTGCTTTTCAAAAATCTCTTCCTCATCATATCCTTCTTCAATCAGTTTCGTTCTTATTTCTTCATTGATTCTTTGAAATTCCGTTCTGGGCATAAATATTTCACCACGAATTTCAAATTCTTTTGGATAATTACTCCCTCGCAATTTCAAAGGAATGCTTTTAATCGTTTTTACATTTGTAGTAACATCATCTCCTTTTTCTCCATCTCCTCTGGTAACTGCTTGAGTAAGTATTCCTTCAATATACGTTAATGAAATAGAAACTCCATCGTATTTTAATTCACTAACATATTCAAATTCATTTACTCCTGCTTTTTTAATGCGTTCATCAAATTCACGAAGTTCTTCTTCATTATATGTATTACTTAATGAAAGCATTGGATACTTATGCTTTACATTTTTAAATTCTTTTGTTATTGCACCACCTACACGCTGTGAGGGAGAATCGGGCGTTAAATATTGTGGATAGTCTTTTTCGAGATAAATGAGTTCTTCAAGAAGTTTATCAAATTCAAAATCGCTAATAGTTGGATTAGACAAATTATAATAATTATAATTATGTTCCTCTAAAGTTTTAGAAATTTTTTCGATTTTATTTTTAATGCTGTCACTCATAGAAACTATTTCTGCTCACCTGAAGAATTGTTTTTAAACTCATCATTTAAAATAAAATATACAGGAAATGTCATTTTAACACGAGCAAGTTGTCCATTGAATTTACCAGGATACCATTTGATTTGCTCTATAACACGAATTGCCTCTTGGTCACAGCCTCCGCCAACAGATTTTTCAACTCCAATGTTTGTCATCAAACCACTTGGTTCAACTACAAAACTTAACAGAACTGTTCCTTGCAAATTTGATAGTTGTGCTTGACGAGGATATTCTAAATTATCTTTTATAAAATCTTGAAGCGCAAAATTTCCTTTTTCATACATCGGCATTTGAACTCCAGCAGTATGAATTTTTCCAGTAGAATCAATTTTTGTATCAGCTAAATATTTGAAATTATTATAACCTCTTTTCTTACAAATTTTAGCATATTTATTTGGGTCAAAATCAAATGTAACCGACCAATTGGCATCAACAAACTGACCCTCTTTCATTGCTGGCACCCATTGATATAGATAAAAAATACGCATCGCTTCTGCATTAGTTTCTTTATCCCCTTTCATTTCAAGTTTAACATTTGAAACTGAGCTATCTTTTTTAATAACAAAATTGATAGTAACCTTCTCGAAAAACTTATTCTTAAGTGCCTTTTCAGGATAAATCATCTCCTGCTCAAATACTCTTTTAAACTCAGCTTTGCCACCAACATTTGAAGGAAGTACATCTACTGAAAATCCAACTTGTGAAAACAGAGGTAAAAAACCAACAATGCTTAAAAAGAAAATTAATACTACCTTTTTCATATAACTTATACTTAAATATTACCTCGCAATATACGATAATTATGGCTTAAATCTTTTATCAATTCTACATTTTTAAAGCCTTTATTTTCAAGCAGATTCTTCGTTTCGGAGCTAAGAGATTGATTGATTTCGAAGTAGATTTTGCCATTTTTATTCAAATTCTTTAATGCAAAATCACATATTGATTTATAAAACAATAAGGGATCATCATTTTCAACAAAAAGTGCTAAATGTGGTTCATATTCTAAAACATTTTTATTCATGTTTGCTTTTTCAGAAATGCAGATGTAAGGTGGATTGCTTACTAGGATATCGAATGTCGGATGTTGGATGTTGGATGTCGGAAGTAAGATGTCTTCTAGAAAAAAATCAATCTCAACATTATTCTTATGCGCGTTTTGTTTTGCAACCTCTAATGCTTCATTCGAAATATCCATTGCTGAAATTTCTGCTGATGGAATGTTTTTTTTTAAGGCAATTGGAATGCAACCACTACCTGTTCCTATGTCTATAATAGTAGGTGATTCCATTTTATTATCATTGATGATTAAATGAACCAACTCTTCTGTTTCGGGCCTTGGAATTAAAACGTGTTCGTTTACTTTAAATTTAAGTCTGTAAAAATCTGCTTCACCTAAAATGTATTGAATAGGCCTGTGAATTTTCAATTCTTTTATCGCAAAATTAAATTTCAGAAGTTCCGATTCACTTACTGTTTCATCAG
>CAMCUO010000106.1 GCA_945879015.1 Chitinophaga pinensis
TTGATTAACTTAACTTGTACCGAATAATATTTTAATGCTTCTATAATTTGATCTGCTTTTGCTTTTTTATTTATTTCACATTTTCCGATGGCTGACAAAAGAGAAAAATTAATATCTCCTTTTTCATTTTTCTTATCATGCTTCATTAACTCAATTAAACGATGTGAATCCATTTCATCCAGTTTCACAGCTTTAAATTTTCCGACAATAAACTCTGTAATTTCATACAACTCATCTTTCGATAATTTACAAATTTTGTACGACAGATAAGCTTCACAAACCATTCCTACAGCAATTGCTTCACCATGTAACAAATGTTTTTTATTTTCATGTTCCAATGAAAACGTTTCAATTGCATGTCCTATTGTATGTCCGAAATTTAAAACTTTTCTGAGATTTTGTTCTGTAGGATCTTCGGAAACTATCGTGTTTTTAATATGAACAGAAGTTTTAATCAATTCTTCAAATGAATTCAAATCAGCGAAATCGGCATTCATAACTTTTTTCCAGTAATTATAATCGGCAATTAATGCATGTTTTATAATCTCTGCGAAACCCGACAAGATTTGTCGTTTATCCAATGTATTCAAAAAATTACTATTTATAAATACCGCAGCAGGATTATTAAACACACCTATTTCATTTTTTAAATGATTGAGGTCTACTCCTACTTTCCCACCAATAGATGCATCTACTTGAGACAATAACGTAGTTGGAATATTAATAAAATCGATTCCTCTTTTGAATGTAGAAGCTATGAATCCTCCCATATCACCAATTACTCCACCGCCTATATTTACAAACAGTGATTTCCTATCTGCTCCATATTCACTTAAGGCATTCCATATTTGAATGCACACTTCAAGCGTCTTGCTTTCTTCCCCGCTATCAATTTCTATGATTTCTCCATCTTCAAATGCTTCAATCTTTTCAACCAATTGCGGATAACAAAACTTTAAGGAATTTTCATCAACCAAAATGAATAATTTGGAATATTTCGCTTTATTCGCTTTCAGAAAGCAATTGATTTCTTTTGAAATATCATTAGAAATAAAAACTGAATATGTATTGGACCTGATTTCCGTCATAAAAGCAATGTAGGTAAACAAATATAGCAAAAACTGATTGATTGTAACATCAATCTGACAAGGGTAATTTAGTATATTTGTATGCTTATTAAATTACATATGTTATCATTCAACAATACAGAGGTTTCTTTTTCCGGAAAAACTAATAAAGACTTAAATCGTTCGTACTGGCTTTTTAAAATGGTATCGAATCAAACATTCGTAAAGATTGGGAAATCACTTACCACCTTTGCTATTAAAATGCATTTGCCAATTAAAGGATTGATTAAGGCAACTATTTTCAAACAATTTTGCGGAGGTGAAACTATTCAGGAATGTGACAAAGCAATTCAAGAGCTTGGAAAATTTAATATCGGAACTATTTTAGATTATTCGGTAGAAGGAAAAGAAACTGAAAAAGATTTTGATGCTTGTTGTTCAGAGACGATTGCAACAATTAATAAAGCTAAAAACGATAAGCATATTCCTTTTTGTGTTTTTAAAGTAACTGGCTTAGCACGATTTGAGTTATTAGAAAAAGTAAGTGCTAAAATTGCTTTAAGTGCAGAAGAGCATTTGGAATACGATAGAATTAAAAATCGCGTGAACTTAATTTGCAGAGCTGCTCACACTGGAGGAGTTCCCATCTTTATTGATGCTGAAGAAAGCTGGATTCAGGAAGCAATTGATATGATGGCAAATCATATGATGCAATTATTCAACAAGGAAAAAGCAATCGTTTATAATACTTATCAGTTGTATCGCAAGGACAGATTATCCTATTTAAAATATTCTTTTGACTTAGCACAGAGGTCCGATTATTTTCTAGGAGCGAAACTTGTTCGAGGTGCTTATATGGAAAAAGAACGCAAGCGTGCTGATGAAAATAATTACCCTTCTCCGATTCAGGAGACAAAAGAAGATACAGATAAAGATTACGATGCAGCCATAGAATTTTGTGCAGAAAATATTTCTAGAATTGCTATTTGCGCAGGAACACACAATGAAATTAGCTCAATGAAACTTGCGGAGCTGATGCAGAAAAAAAACATTTCAACTGACAATAAAAACATCTACTTCTCTCAATTATTAGGAATGAGTGACCACATCAGTTTCAACTTAGCAAATGCTCATTACAATGTTGCTAAATATGTTCCATATGGTCCGGTTAACGAAGTTCTGCCTTATTTAATTAGAAGAGCACAAGAAAACACATCTGTGAAAGGACAAACAGGAAGAGAATTGAGTTTGATTATGAAGGAAAAAGAAAGAAGACGGCAAAAATAATGCTCCTCGCTTCTCGACTCCGCTCGAAGTGACAAGGCTCTGGATGGCAATAAATAATAAATTGCAAATCAGTGATTGCTAAAATTTTAAACTCCTAAAATAATATTGTATCTTCGTTTGTGACAATTACCTATGAAAATACATATAAGATACTCCATCTCCATATTGCTTCTTGCATCTGTTTTTACAAGTTGCATGAATTACAGAAGGCTCCTAACAGATGAAGTAGTTCTAAAAGACGGAAACTCACAAACGGGAACAATCATTCTATGTGATTCCACAAATTTAAAGATCAAAAAAATTGATGAGTCTATTTCTGTTATCCCTTGGACAACTATAGATACCGTTCAAGGAAAAAAGTTAAAAACAGTGTTTCTAGGAATTAATATGGGATATTATAATACTCCATACTTTTCTGTTTTCAGAAATGAACCTTTTACAGGGCAAGCATTTGGAATGCAATATAAACTTGGAATAGCATTTAGAGGAAACAAAATACTATATACACATCTGACTTATTCTCCTGCAAAACCATATTCAATTACCAAATTTGGAATGGGTTACCAAAAATATATGGGAGCTTCAACTTATCTGAAGAAGAATAGTTATTTCTGGGGCTCAGAATTTAACATGATGGGTGTAAAATATAACAATGGAATGCAAACCACATTAGAACCATTTACAGGATACGAACGCAAATGCAATGATAATATTCGCGTTCATTTCAAATTTGGATTGCAATTTAATTTAGGAAATAAAAATTCCCAAACAGGAGTAAATTTTACTGTTGGAGTTCATTTCTTGAAAAAGAACTTTAAAAAGCATTACGAAATTCTAAATAAGGAACATCGAATTTATCGAAAATGAAAAAGTTAATAGTTCCCATATTAATTTGCTTTTGCCTTAACTCGTCTGCCCAAACAGGCAACACGGTGTTTAACGATAATATATTACATAACCTTTTAATAGAAACTGATTTAGTAAATTGGTTTGACACATTAGAACAAGATTGGGAATTAAACATACAAGATCCACTTTTATATCCAGAAAAATATCACAAATGCAATGTTACTTTTGATGGTGTTACAATAAATGATTGCGGGTTTCGAGAAAAAGGAAATGCCTCCAACTCACTCACGAGTTTTGGAAGAAAAAAACCTTTGAAAATATCCTTTGAAGAATTTGTGAATAATCAGGAGTTTGATGGATTAGAAAAATTGAACCTAAATAATTTTACTAACGACCCTTCATTGCTGCATGATGCGATATGTTTAAAGCTTTGTAGAGATGCTGGACTCCTTGCTCCTAGAACTGCTTTCACTAAAGTTTTTGTAAATGGCGAATACATTGGATTATATGTTGCAATTGAAAACGTTGATAAAACATTTTTAAAATTTGCATACGGAAGTGCTAACAATGATGGAAATTTATATAAAACCGATAGAGGTGCTGCTGTGTATTTAAATTGGCTAGGCTCTGAGTCTGGAGCATACAAAGATGTTGGAATGAAACTAACAACAAACGAAAGCGTTGATGATTGGTCGCGACTAATTAGTTTTATTGATAATTTGAACCACAATTACAATTCTGATTTTAAAAATTATTTAGAGAACAACTTTGATATTCATTCCTATTTAAAAATACTAGCGATAGAAAAATGTGTTCGCAGCTGGGATAGCTATTGGGGCGGAGGAAATAATTTTTTCATGTACGACCATCCTGATGGAAAAATAAGATGGATTCCTTGGGACATGAATGAAACTTTTCAAGACATGAAAATACTGAGTGGAACATCTTTTTGGGATGGTTATTTAATACCTGCAAACCAATTTGATGAACGCCCTTTGTTAAAACGCATATTTGAAATTGAGGAATATAAAAATGAATACTTAAACTATGCATGTGAATTAATTCAAACTAAATTTACATTAGATAATTTAGGTCAGTATATATTAGACCGACATAATTTAATTGATGAAGCATACAAAACAGATCCATACAAATACAATTCATACGAATCGTTCAAAAATTCATTAACCGATTATAATGATGATGAAGTTTCCATTGCTCAATCTTCATATGTAATAAAATTGACTTATCCGGGTATTTACCCTTTCATCCAATCGCAACGCGAATGGGTTGTGAAACAACAAGAAGGATGGGGAAAAGAATGTTCTATTGAAGACAATGGAATTTATAATTTATTTGTTTATCCAAATCCAACGGATGATTACATAAATATAAACAACGAAGCTTCCGGTTTTGAATATGCACAATTTCAAATTTATAATTCTACGGGGAAGTTGTACCGACAAACAAAATTTGATGTAATGAGTGGAAGTTCATACAAATTAGACCTTACAGGAATTCCACAAGGATTTTATATGGTATTGAAAATTTCTGCTGATGGTAAAGTTGGTAGAGCGAAGGTGGTAGTGAAATAGAGATCAAAGATCTTTCCAAATTTCACATATTATTCCTTCTGCTTTAATAATTTATTCAATGTCTCAATTTCTTCGTTTTTCGCTTTTATAATTCTTTCATAAAGTTCTTGTATTTTTTCAACAGCATTAAATACAAATGTATTATTCTCACCAAAATTTCCATTTTGAGTGCAATTATTAAAAACCATTTTTTCATCAAAATTCATTAGCGTACTTAGCTCAATTTCCAACACAGAACAAATTTCCATAAGTCTGTCTATAGACAGATTAGTTTCTCCTCTTTCAAGTTTGCTATAGCTATTTTGTGTAATACTCATTTTCGAGGCAATATACTCTTGAGAATAACCTTTTATTTCACGAATCTTCCTAATTTTAGGACCAATGTTAGTTAACAAATCATTGTTGTCCGATAAAACTTTAAAAGAAGGAAGACTTTCATCTTCCTTCTTTTTTTTTAGTAGGTTTGGTTCGCTAAAACTACATTCTACTATGAACAAAACTATACATTTTTTCGGTAATTCTGTTTTCGGACAGCTGATTTC
>CAMCUO010000107.1 GCA_945879015.1 Chitinophaga pinensis
CTATCAGAAACAGAAATCAAAACTCCCGTTTGATTATTCACGACTTCCTTTACGCCACCAACATTTGTTGCTATTGCAGGAATTCCAAAACTCTGAGCTTCTACGATAGCCATGCCTAAACCTTCGGTATCACTTAAATGCAGAAATAAATTTACAGGCTCTTTTTGGTAAAACTCAATAATGTTTTCATTTTTAACATAGCCCCTAAACTCATATTCTACCGAAATAGGGAGCAAAGACGCCATATTTTTGATCTCTTCCATTTTTTCTCCATCACCAAAATGAACCCATTTTACTGGAAAATCAAGCAACATTAAGGTTTGAATAATTTTGTCGATTCGTTTTATTTCAATAACATTTGAACAAGAAACAATTGTAAATTTTGAGGTATTATCGAGTCTATTTACTCCATAATCATATAATCCTGAGTAATTTACTAATAACTTTTCCAAATACAAATTTTTAGGTTTCAGATAATCATATCCGGCTTTTGAAAGTACAAATACCTTAAAAGCATGCTTAAAATTAAAACATCTGAATGGCATATAATTTCCAGGTCTTCTTTCCCCAATTTTAGTTCCTTCTTCTACTTCGCAATAACTACCTACTCATTGTTCCGTTACCAATACGAACTCCTTTATGTAAAATAGTATAATTACCAACTGTAACATTATCACCAATCACAACATCTTCATTGATGATATAAAAATGTCCTATTTTGAAATTACTGCCACTTTTAAAATCTTCTTAAATAATGTTTGTACTTGCCATACTTTTATCTTTTTATTATTTAATAATCCATCTAACTATGTCAAATGTCTCAGCGTATTTTGAATTTATTTGAACTCCTCGAGTTCTAGCCAAAGAACGAATAAATTCTTCGTTACAATAAGGTCGGTACGACTGAGACATGTATCTTTTAATGCTTCTATCTTTTTATTTATATGTGCTTCTTCTAAAATCACAAATGAGCTAGTATTAAATGTAATGTTGTTCCAAGGCATTTCATAAGCTAAGATACTCGAAAATTTAAATGCTCTCAATCCTTCATTTGCAATAACATAATGATCCTGATGAATATCATTTAAAGAAGGCATAAATACAATATCTGGTTTAATGCTTTCTCTTAAATCAATTAGTTTTTGTAAAATCTCTTGTCTTTTATCAGTGAAAATTCTTACTTGAAAATCGTATAAGAACAAATCTTCAGGTGCAATTCCCAGAACACTTGTTGCTTTTTTAATTTCTGAGATAAGTACATCAGCAGGATATTTTTTCAGAACAGATTGCTCACAAGCAGAAAAAGCAGCCATGTAAACTCTGCAACCTTCTGAAATAAGTTTTGCAATTGTTCCACCACAACCAAATTCACCATCATCTGTATGTGGAGCCAATACTAGTACTTTTGTATTTTTGGGAAATTCATTTCTTATTTATTTTTAGGTAGAAAAATAGATTGCTTTTGTTCAAACTCGTCAATGGCTTGCATGTAATCATCCGGGCGACCAATGTCTAACCAATAACCGTTAAATTTTTTAACGTTGGCAGGTTTTCCTGATTTAATCATATCCAGCATTAAGGTATCAAATCCGTATGTCTCATTGTACTTAATATAACTCATCACATTTTTACTAAGCATATAAATTCCCATACTCACTTCAAATGTAGTTATTGGTTTTTCTCTGAACCCAAAAAGTTTACCAGATGCATCAACATCCAATACACCATAAAGATTTACCTGCTCACGCACATACGATGAAACGGTAAACGTATTTTTATTAGCTACGTGGTATTCATACAATTCCGAAAAATTTAAGTCCGTTAAAATATCTCCATTCATTACCAGAAAATTATCTGGCAAATCATTTATTAAACTCAATGGCCCCATTGTACTCAATGGTTTTTCTTCCAATGAATAATCTATTTTAATATTCCATTTTGAACCATCACCAAAATACGCTTTTATAATATCTGCTTGGTGACTCACGGTTAAAGTCACATGATCAAATCCATAAAAAGCCAATTGTCTGATGATAACCTCCAATATTGGAAAGTCTCCAATAGGCATTAAAGGCTTTGGCAACACAACGGTATAGGGTTTTAAGCGAGTTCCTTTTCCACCCGCTAATATGATTGCTCTTTTAGACATTGTATATGGTTGTTTTGTATTTCTTTAAATTCTCTTTATTCAAAAACCAGTGTATTGTTTTAATTAAACCATTTTCAAAATTATAACTGTGTTTAAATCCCGTATGCTTAATAAGCTTTGTGTTATCACACCACAAACGTTGTACTTCAGATTTTTCTGGACGAATACGAGCAGGGTCAACAACAAATTTCACATCGCTTTTCATAATTTTTTTAATCAACTCGAACGTATCTGCCACACTTATTTCTCCGTTTGAACCAATGTTTACTTCTTGTCCTGCCAAATCATCACATTTAGCTACTGCAATAAATGCAGCACAGGTATCAGCAACATAATTGAAATCTCTTGTCGGACTCATGTCTCCTACTTTTATTTCTTTTGCTCCTGCAGCAATTTGTGAAATTATTGTTGGTATAACAGCTCTAGCTGATTGTCTTGGTCCATAAGTATTAAATGGCCTAGCAGTTGTTAAAGGCAAATTAAATGCATTGTAAAAACTCATAGCCATGGCATCTGCTCCTATTTTACTTGCGCTATAAGGTGATTGTGGCTGAAGCGGATGTTTTTCATCAATGGGAACATATCGTGCAGTTCCATAAACTTCACTCGTGGAAGTATTGATTACTTTCTTACAACCGTTTTCCAATGCTGCTTGACAAATGTTTAAAGTTCCTTTCACATTTACATCCAAATAACTATCAGGAGCAACGTATGAATAAGGAATTGCTATTAATGCAGCTAAATGAAAAATAACGTCTACATTTTTAGTGATGTGTTTACAAAAATGAGGGTCTCTAACATCACCACTAATCACTTTAATTTTATTCAGACAGTCAATGTCTTCCAACCAGCCCCAGCTATTAAATGAATTGTAATAACTCAACGCTTTAACATTTGCTCCTTCAGCCACCAAAGCTTCCACTAAATGAGAACCTATAAATCCATCAGCTCCTGTTACCAAAACAGTTTTATTCTTTAATTCCATTGGTCAATAATTTGTTATTAAATTAATAAAAATACTAACACGATTAGTTAAGAGAGCAATAGTTCACAAAATTTCTCGTAATTCTTTGTTGCTTCAAAATTCTCCTTCCAATACTCCCTGACACCTTTTCTATATTCAACAGTATTTTTTTTACTGTTTTTGAAATCCGTTATTAACTGCGCTATTTTTACAACATCAAAATCTTTTTCAATTAAATAACCTGTTTTATCATTCATTATTTCTGCCGTTCCACCAACATCTGTTGCAATAACAGGTATTCCCATGCTAATCACTTCCATAATTGTTACTGGCAATCCTTCTGTTTCGCTAACATTCATAAATAAATTGATGGATGTATTCTTAGTTTTAATCAAGGATTCCTCATAACTATTGACTCTCCCTATCAATTCAAATGAAATATTTGAAGGTAATGTTTTCACATCTTCTAATAGTTGATCCTTCAATTCGCCAGCGCCTCTATGAATCCACTTTACTTTAAACTTAATATTTTTAAGAACTTCAATAATTAAATTTATTCTTTTTAATGCGATAATATTTGAGCAAGAATAAAGCGTAAATTCATTTTCAGGAATAAAAAGTCCAAGTCCATAATCTTTCGTCCCAAAATAACTATATGTTGCTTTTTCGGAAAACATATTTTTACTTTTGGCATATTTTTCAGCGCTTTTTGATAAGGCTATTACCCTAGAAGTCTTGGAATAAATGAAATATCTAAAAGGCATATAATTACCTTCCCAACGCTCATCGTATATATCATAACCCAAAATTCTAAATACAAATTTATTAATATCTCCTTTTTGTTTCAGCAAAGCACATGAAAGCGCCCAATCATTCATCCAATAAGAGTAAAATACAGGATCTAAGGATTCTTGCTTGTTCTCCTCTATGAAACTTTTAAGATGATTAGAAATATTAATGTTCTGTGATATAATACTAATCCACCTTCTGATTTTTTTCAGAAAAAACAATTTTTCAGGTGTGTGATAAAATTCTGCAAATAGAATTTTGATTATTCTAAAAAAGTGGCTAAAAAATATTGCTTTTGAATTATAAGAAAATGATTTATCAAACAAATTAACAAGTACAGCGCTATCAGGAATCTGTCTTATATATGTATCTGTAGTGATTCTAGGGAAAATATAAACTTTATCAAATTTTGCTGCTGTGAAAATAATTTCATTTTCTAAAAACGATTCTCCAGTAGCATAGGGATAATTGTTTGTAAATAAATATAATACCTTACCATTCTTTTTCATAAAAACTTTTAAGTAAACTAGTTTTTAGATGCTGTAGTATTTGAATTACTTTCTATCAATACTTTTTCAATTGCAGAGATACGTTTTTCCAACAACGCTTTTTCTTTCAATAATACATCTACTTTTTTATTTAATTGTTCTACCTCATCAGCCTTTTGCTTTAACTCATCGGTTTTTTTTGCAAGGGCCTGAATCGCAATAAGACTAATTCCATCCACATCAACAGTCGTAATTGTAGTATCACTTTCACCAAAATGAAAAATCCTATAAAAATCCTGAGCCATTGGTCCTAAATGCCTGATGGAAGCATCCTGTGTTTTATAATTCCAAGAAGTAATATTTAGTTGAGAAACTTTATTCAAAATGGCCTCCGCATTTTCAGTCTTGAAATATTCTTTTTTATTTTTGTCTGACACACTGGCCCAGCTTCCTCCACCTGGAGCTAAAGCAACTCCTGAAGTTAAAGCTGTATTAGAATAAAAGTTAACTCCTCCTGAAGCACGAACCAAGAATTGGTTATCAGCAGTATTTGTGGTTATACTGCTGGATGAGTAATCAGCAAAAACAAAACTGCCTTTTTTCCCGTTAGTACTTGACCAAAAGCCTAATGCCGTTGAATAGTCACCCGATGCATCAGCTTCATATCCCAATGAAAGAGAATATGCTCCAGACGCAGTATTATGATATCCAATTGCTACAGCCGAAGAATCTTGAGCGGAGGATGCCCTTCCTATTGACACACCATAGTGTCCAGTTGAACTGCAACCAGTCCCTATAGCTATTGAGGAAACTCCATTGGCATTTGAGCCCTGACAAGCAGCAAATGAGTATTGACCACTTGCAATACATCCAAAACCAAAGGAAGTAGAGTAAGCACCAGAAGCTGTTGTATTGCTATTTGCTGCAAACGAGTTGGTGCCA
>CAMCUO010000108.1 GCA_945879015.1 Chitinophaga pinensis
ATACTACCCAAGCATTATTTTCTTGGGGGCACGAAATTAAGAATTTATTTGATTGTGGCAAAGGTTTTAGACAAAAAATGTTGTTTTATCTCGTATTAACAGGCATCATTGTGTCTAAAGCCCCTTCCCTTTGGGGAGGGGTTGGGGAGGGGTCGCCTTCTTATTAACTAAATACACCCCCAGCAAAATTATCGTAATCCACACAAAATGAAGTAGTTCCACGTTTTCCCCATCCAAAACTCCCCACATTAAGGCAACAATTGGAATTAAGTAAGTAACTGAGGAAGCAAACAGAGCATTGGTATTACGGATAAGCACATTGAATATCATAACAGAAAGAGCTGTTCCAAAAACCGCCAAAATCACAATATATCCCAAACTGCTATATGCCATTGGATGAGAGCTCAATTTTGTAGTAAAATCTGTAAATCCGAAAAGATATATTCCCGCAAAGGGGCCAATAAACATCATTGACCAAACAGTTGCAGCAATAGAATTGACTTCGTTTAAATCTTTTTTGATAATGTTTACACTCAATGCATAACAAATGGTTGCCAACACCACATAAAGACCAAACAATAAATTATTGTTCATGTCTTCCGATTTTCCAACCAACAACAAACCAATTGCTCCAACAAAACCAATTAAAATTCCAACCACATTTATCCATTTGGTTTTTGATTTGAATAATAATACTCCTAACAACAAAGTAAATAATGGCGTAAGTGAATTCAGCATTCCGGTTAAGGAACTACTAATACCTGTTTCTGCTTTTGTAAATAAAAATGCTGGAATAAAATTCCCTAACACTCCCATTCCAACAAATGCTTTCCAATGTTTTAGTAAAGATTTTTTTACGTGCTTGAAAATAAGAGGAGATAAAAAAAGAAAAGCAATGAATATTCGTAATGCAGCAACCTCCTCACTTGAATAAACATCCATTCCGCGTTTCATCAGAATAAACGAACTTCCCCAAGTAAGAGCGAGTGCAATTAAAATAATCCAGTTGACAGCCTTTGTATTCACGACTATGTATTTAGTGGCGACAAAGATATTAGAATTGTTGATTGCTGAATGTTGATTGTTGAATGAATTTTAATTATAAACCTTTCAACTTGTCTCCAGCACGTTTCGAATAAAATCCTTTTTCGTTTGCAATTTCAATCAGCAATTGTTTTGCTTTTCCTTTTTCTCCAATTTTTAAATTGGATAAAGCTAAATTCCATTTTGCTTCTGGGTGAAAAGTATTGTTTGGAGATTTTAAAACTGCTTCTAAATTTTTAATGGTGCGATCGTATTTAGCAATTTGATAATAAGCAACAGCAATATAAAAAAGAGAATTTACATCGTTTGGGTTTGCTTCTAATAACAATTGAAATTCCCCTAAAGCTTTGCCATATTTCCCTTTATTAAAATACCCTAAACCTGCTTTTAATACTTTATCAGCAGCAATGGTTTGTTCGTAATCTTTTTCAAAAACAGTACTCGGACTTTCTTTGTTCTCTTTATAAGAAGGCGTATGTCCTTTTATTTCAAACGGCTTTAATTTATAATTAAAATAAAGTGAATTATAACTTGTTACTTTCAAATCATAGATATAAATAATATCTGAATTATAATTGGGAGCAAGCGAAACTTCGGGTGATTTAACTGAAACAGGAATTAGTCCAGGAGTAATACTTTTTATAGGCTCAACAGTAATAATTATTTTTTCGATTATTTTCTTTTCTACTGCTAAATCATTTTTAGGGATTTTTATTTCCTCATTAGGAATAATTTCAGGTTCAACAACTGGAATAATTTTTTCTATTACTGGAATAGAAATTGAAGTTGCATTTTCATAAACTATTTGCTTTGATTTATTATTAGCATATGAATCGACAAAATAATAAAATCCAAAAATAGATGCAACCGAAACACATGCAATAAAAATATGTGCGAAGGTTAACGGATTCGCGTGCAAAGCATTTGTTTTTACATCAATTTGATTGTGGATGGCGTCAACATCAGCAGAAGTAAAAGAAATAGCAGTAAATCCGTTAACCGCACAGGCGCACAATTCGCATGTAGAAATGTGCATATATAAATGAGCATGTTCGTCTTTTCCACTAATATTAAGTGAGTAGGATTGTAGTTGCTCGAAGGATAAACAATTGTTGTAGATAGTGTTCATGGGGACGATTATTTAATATTCATGATTAACATTTTCAAATTTCTTTTTCCATTCTGGATATAGCTTTTTACTTCATTCACCGAATAGCCTGTCATTTCTACTATTTGAGTATAGCTCATATTTTTCAGATAAAACAATTCAATACATTTTTTTTGAAATGGATTTAAACTTTCCATCGCTTTTTCCAGAGCCTCCAGTTTTTGCTCTTCTTCAATAGCTTCTTCTTTATCTTCATTGTGCAATTGATTTTTTAGTTGATATTGATATTCGATATCACGATTTAATTGTACTTGCATTTTGCGTAATTCAGAAATGGAATAATTACGAACTACAAATGTTAACCAAGCTTTGAAATTTTCTACTTCTCGTTTTTTTAATTCATCAAACAGTTTTTCGAAAATTTGAAGCGTCATATCTTTTGCAACATCTTTATCTTTGAAATAATTGATACACATTCCAAAAACCAAATGCGTGTATCTTTTATACAATTCGCCCACATAAATTTTATCAGCAGTAGCCTTGTATTGTTTCACCAATTCATTATCGGTTAAATGGCTGTGAATTGAAGTAGGGTAACTCATAATCCGATGTTTTAAAATGATCCGGAATCGGTGCTTGATTTTAGACGTATTGGAGTATCAGATTCCACATAGTTAAACCATCTTTTTAAAGATTAGTTTGTGAGAATGAGTAAACGGACGTTTTTATGATTAAATGGCAGGATGACTTAAAAATTTCAACACATAGGCACATAGGAAAGGAGGATGACATAGAAAAATAAATTTTTACACAAAGCCTATGTAAGCGGTTTATAATTGCTATTTAAAGCACAGCGTCTTTAATATCTATGTTTCTATGTGTTTAAATTTTTAATATGTGGAAAAAGAATCACGATTACGTCTTACATGCAAACCGAGTAAAAAGCGCAACCTCGAAACAAATTAACCTTATAAACTATATACTTATGAAAACTCTAAAAACAATTTTAACATTATGTGTCTTGATTATTTCAAGCAGCATTTTCGCACAAAGCGAAGGAACAATTAAAGGAACTGTATTAAATGAAAAAAGTGCACCTATGCCATTTGCTCCTGTAGCAATTTTGCAAGACTCTACAATTGTAGCAATTGCCCAAACTGATGAAAACGGAGAGTTTACTATCAAAAATCTTATTCCGGGAAAATATAACATCAAATCAGTTTACTCTAGTTACAATACATTTTTATTAGAAAAAGTAAGTGTCAACCCAAATCAAGTAAGATATGTCACAATCAACATGACATTGTCATCTACTAAGTTGCCTGATGTAATTATTACAGCAAAATTTATTGAACCGGCATTTGATGCGCAATTTTCTACTGTAACACCAATATCAATAACTCAAATAGAAAATGCTGCTGTTGGAAAAACAGATATTGTTGCATTAGTCTTAATGACAACAGCAGGCATTTTAGAAACACCTGATGGAAAAGATTTATATGTTCGTGGATCTAGAAGAGGAAGTACTGGATACTATGTAGATGGAAATAAAACTATGGCTGTTCCTGAAGTTCCTGGAATGGGAATTAGTGGAATGGAAGTTTTAACAGGAGGTGTTCCTGCTATGTATGGCGACTGTACCGGAGGTTTAGTGATTATCACTACTAAAGAATACAAATGGGAAATGAATAGAAAGAAAAATGAAATAGAAGATCGCAAAGAAAAAGAAGCTGCAGAAAAAAGAAAAATTGCAGAAGCAAAAAAATCACAAAATTAGATTTTATAATTTATAATCTTGTTTTAGAAAGCCTTCGACTCCGCTCAGTCTGACAATCAATATTTGGCACTGAGCGGAGTCGAAGTGTGTATAAAGCGGAACGAAAATCGATAAACTTAATGGTATTAATCATATATAGAGCCTAAATATTTAGTAATTTTGACCTTCAATATGTCTGCTTCAACGCAAAATGCTCAGGATGACAATGGATTTGAAACTTTATGGAACAAAAAAACATACATCGTTTTATCAGGATTGCACAAATCACTTTGATTTTTATTTTCATTGTAATTATTGCTGGCTCTGTAGTACGTGCAACTGGCTCCGGAATGGGCTGTCCCGATTGGCCAAAATGTTTCGGCAAATGGATTCCACCAACTGATGTTTCACAGTTACCTGAAAACTATAAAGCATTGTATGCTGGCGAACATAATGCTGTTGATGAATTTAATGTTTTAAATACCTGGACAGAGTATTTAAACAGATTGGCTGGAGCAATTTTGGGAGTGTTGATTTTTATTCAGCTAATCCTATCTTTCAAAATAAAACAACTCGACCAACGGATTTTTGTTTTATCCTTGCTTTCCTTTTTGATGATTGGGTTTCAAGGCTGGTTAGGCGCGAAAGTGGTGAACAGCAATTTAGCTCCAATGAAAATTACTATTCACATGCTGATGGCTTTGGTGATATTAGCAGTTGCCGTTGCGATTATTTACCGTGCTAAAAAAATAGTTACAAACGCTTCAGAAAAAATAGTTCAACCTGTAATTATACAATTAAGTGCAATCGTTTTATTTTTTACGATTATACAGATTATGCTTGGAACACAGGTTCGTGAAGAAGTAGATGTTTTATTAAAAAACTTTGACGCAGCATTTAGAGGAGATATAATTTCTAATTTGGGGATTACATTTAATATTCACAGAAGTTTTTCAATTGCAATTATGCTTGTTAACTTTTTTATGATTTATAAAATTGTTAAAAGCGATGCTAGTGATTCTCTTAAAAAATTAGGGAAATTATTAGGAGGAATTTTGATTGCTGAATTGCTTGTGGGAATTATCTTAAACCGTTTTGCATTACCAGCAACATTACAACCAGTTCATTTGTTGTTAGCCTGTTTCACTTATGCGCTACAGTTTTTAATTATTTTGAAGGTGGTGAAGAAGTAATTTTAGTAACATTTTTCCATTCGAAAGTTTCTATCATGTGATAGATGTCTTTTCTCACAAAATCAACAACAGGTGTAATAGAATCAGTATTGGGCGGTGCATTAAAATATAGTGCTCCTCGAATAAAATGATTAGTACTATCCGTTAAAAAAAACTGAATAGAAGAAGCCGCATTACCACCAATCTCATATATTAATCCATACACTTTACTAGAATCTTTTGAAA
>CAMCUO010000109.1 GCA_945879015.1 Chitinophaga pinensis
TATATTCAAACCATTCCTGGTTCAAGCAAAACAAACGTTCCTGGAGTGTTTGCTACAGGTGACGCACAAGACCACATTTATCGTCAGGCTGTTACAGCTGCCGGAAGCGGTTGCATGGGTGCTTTGGATGCTGAGAGATACCTTGCTGCCAAAGGGATACATTAATAAATATTAACCTTTTTTAAAAATCTCCGTTCAAAACACTATGAACGGAGATTTTTTTTTATATTCACAGAATAAACGCACAAAGATTACGAATTAATGAAAAAACTACTTTTACTTTTACTCTTATCCTTTTCTATTAAACTATCTTTCGCGCAGTTTTTCGGACAAATTCCTGTGCCCGTAAAATATAACGAAGCAAAAGTGGTTGACCCAGTTTATGGAATAACCATGTATGAAAAATTAAACTTTTATACGGGTGGCGATTCCGTTCGTAACGATAAAAAAGGATATGCTTGTCAAGGTTGGATGGATGATATATATGAAAGCGGGCAGTTACTTCACAAAGGATTTTATGAAGACGGACATTTAAAAATTTATAAGAATTTTTATTCAAATGGAAATGAAGAACGCTCCTTTAAATTAACTGACTACAAACGATGTAATTTACAGCTATTTTATCCCGACAAAAAATTAAAATCTGACATCAATTACTATGATGGAAACCCACAAGTGTGGACAGACTATTATCCCAATGGACAAATTGAATACACTGAGGAAAACTCAAAAAGCATGGAGTATTTAATCTTTCGTAAATCTTATTCGGAAGACGGTAAGCCTCAGGAAATATTTGAAATGATTGATCAAAAGAAAAAATTATATTCTAAAAAGGAATACTATGAAAACGGCAAAATTAAAGCAGAAGGGATGATGAAATACAATCCAGCTGTAACCGATTACCAGAAAGAAGGCGAATGGAAAGATTATGATGAAAGCGGAAAAGTCACTCCATCTAAATGGGTAAAAGGTGAAGAAGTAAATTGATTTAAAAATATCTTGTTTTGTATAGTGGACTGTATTTCGGAGCGTCATTGCGAGGAACGAAGCAATCTCTCACCACGATAAAACTAGTCACCAACAAGCAGGATTGCTTCGTTCCTCGCAATGACGTTCAAGACAATAAGAATCAGCAAAAATTTATACTTTTTAATCTGCGAATCTGAGGCAAAAAACCTAAATGCCATAAAAAAAGCCCCAAGTATTAACTCAGAGCTTCATTTTCAAAAAATGTTTTTTACAATTATGCCTTTTTAACATTCACTGCATTTAAACCTTTTTTACCTTCTGCTTCATCAAAAGTTACTTTATCACCATCACGGATTTGGTCAACCAAACCTGTAACGTGAACGAATAATTCTTGGTTAGTGTCATCAACAGTGATAAAACCGAAACCTTTAGAAACATTGAAAAATTTTACTGTACCTGTTTTCATTAAATTTAAAAATTATTAATTAATACTGTAACAAATATACGACAATAAGTACTAAATCAAATATTTATTGCTAATATTGATTTTAATAGAATTTATCAATGAAAAGACAACTTAAGGCTCATATTTTGCCATTTTTAGTGGCAATTGTAGCATTTTCTTCCTGTAGCACCTCTTCTTTCTTTTATGTTCCTTACAAAGAATTTAAATATTTTCCTGACACAACTAAGTATTTTTTAGAGGAAATCAACTTTAAATCAGCCAATGGAAAGAATCTTAATGGCTGGTTCTTTAAGCCAAAAAATATTCCCATTATTGGAACTGTTTTACATTTTCATGGTAATGCTGCTAACATTTCCTATCAATATCAGTTCTCCGATTCATTAATTCAAGCCGGTTTTCAAGTCATGACTTTCGATTATCAAGGATTTGGAAAATCAGAAGGAAAAGAATCACAGGAACATGTTTTGGAAGATGGAATTGCGGCTTTGCATTATATGAAAACACGCGAAGATGTAAAAAACACCAAGCTGATTTTATTCGGACAATCTTTAGGCGGACATTTATCCTGTGTAGTAGCAGCACGCGAACCAAAATTAATTGATGCATTAATTGTAGAAGGTGCATTTAGCGGACACGAACTGATGGCAATCCATGTTGGCAAAAAACAAGGCGCTCCAAAATGGTTGACAAAATTATTAGTCCCGACAAAATACGATGCTATAGAAGAGATTGATAAAATCACTATCCCAAAACTAATTATTCATAGCACAGAAGATGAAACTTGTCCATTTTACATGGGGAAAGAACTTTTTGATAAAGCCATTGCTCCAAAAGAATTCTGGGAAATAAAAGGTCCGCACATTGCAGCTAGTAAATTTTATCGTGGAGAGTTTGTTAAACGTTTTGTAGATATTATAAAATAAAAACGCCCCTTATTTCTAAGAGGCGTCTATACTAACATTCACAAACCAAACTAAAATTCTTTTGAGAAATTATTTTTTCTCGTCTTTCACTTCTTCAAAATCTACATCCGTTACTTCACCATCGCCTTTAGCTTCAGGATTTGCATTTGCTTGTCCGTTTGTTTCCGCACCTTGTTGTGCAGCGTACATATCTTGTGAAGCGGACTGCCATCCTGCATTTAATTTTTCTAAAGAAGAATCAATTGCAGCAATATCTCTTGAACCGTGAGCTGTTTTTAATTCCGCTAATGCTTCTTCAATCACTGTTTTTTTCTCAGCTGGAATTTTTTCTCCGTATTCTTTCAATTGTTTTTCTGTTTGGAAAATCATTGAATCGGCAGCATTTACTTTTTCGGTTTCTTCTTTTGCTTTTTTATCCGATTCAGCATTTGCATCGGCATCTGCTTTCATACGTTTGATTTCTTCATCACTTAATCCGGATTTAGCTTCAATACGAATATTGTGAGATTTACCAGTTGCTTTATCTTTTGCAGAAACTTGTAAAATTCCGTTTGCATCAATATCAAAAGTAACTTCTACTTGAGGTACACCACGTGGTGCCGGTGGAATTCCGTCTAAGTTAAATTCTCCTAACTTACGGTTATCTCTTGCCATTGAACGTTCACCTTGGTATACAACAATTTGTACAGAAGGTTGATTATCACTTGCAGTAGAAAAAGTTTCTGACTTTTTTGTCGGAATTGTTGTGTTCGATTCAATTAATTTAGTGAACACACCACCCATTGTTTCGATACCCAAAGAAAGTGGAGTAACATCTAACAACAATACATCTTTTACTTCTCCGGTTAATACTCCACCTTGAATGGCTGCACCAATTGCAACTACTTCATCAGGATTTACACCTTTAGAAGGGGCTTTACCAAAAAACTTTTGAACTGCATCTACAATTGCAGGAATACGAGTAGAACCACCTACTAAAATAATTTCATCAATATCAGAAGTGCTCAAACCTGCATTTTTTAATGCTGATTTACATGGCTCGATTGTACGTTTAATTAAATCATCTACCAATTGCTCAAATTTTGCTTTTGTTAAAGTACGTACCAAGTGTTTTGGAATACCATCAACTGGCATAATGTAAGGCAAGTTTATTTCTGTAGAAGCAGAACTTGATAATTCAATTTTTGCTTTTTCTGCAGCTTCTTTCAACCGTTGCAAAGCCATTGGATCTTTTGTTAAATCCAATCCACCGTTTTCTGATTTAAATTCAGTTACTAACCAATCAATAATTTTATGATCGAAATCATCACCACCTAAGTGTGTATCACCATCAGTAGATTTTACTTCAAATACTCCATCACCCAATTCAAGAACAGAAACGTCATGTGTACCACCACCACAATCGAACACCACAATCTTCATTTCTTTTCCTCTTTTATCCATACCATAAGCCAAAGCCGCAGCAGTTGGTTCGTTGATGATACGCTTTACTTTTAATCCTGCAATTTCGCCAGCTTCTTTTGTTGCTTGACGTTGTGCATCGTTAAAATATGCAGGAACAGTAATTACGGCTTCTGTTACTTCGTGACCAAGATAATCTTCAGCTGTTTTTTTCATTTTCTGAAGAATGATTGCAGAAATTTCCTGAGCAGTGTATTTTCTATCATCAATTTCAACACGAGGGGTGTTGTTATCACCTTTTACTACTTTATAAGGAACACGAGCTACTTCTTTTGCTACTTCATCAAAAGTATGCCCCATGAAACGTTTAATAGAATAGATTGTTTTTTTAGGATTTGTGATGGCTTGACGTTTTGCAGGGTCACCTACTTTACGTTCTCCGTTTTCCACAAATGCTACTATTGAAGGAGTGGTACGTTTACCTTCGCTGTTTGGAATTACAACAGGCTCATTACCTTCCATAACCGAAACACATGAATTTGTTGTTCCTAAGTCGATACCAATTATTTTACTCATATTATTTAGATTTTAATTTTCTGTCTAATGACAGATGTTTACAATTTAATTTGACGATAAGCCATTTTCAATGATTATGCCAATGGAAATAAGGGGAAAATATGACATAAAAAAAGCGTCCTTCTTTCAAAAGACGCTATATATTATGACAAAGAGGCAGTTACAAACAACCTGGAAGAATACCTGCGCTATTTAAAAATTTAAGATGCTTAGTATATTGTCCGCAAGCCAAAGAATCCCATGAAGTTCCATCCAATTTACGAGTAAGAGGAGCTCTGTTTAAACGAGATGAGAATAAACCCAATCCATTTGT
>CAMCUO010000110.1 GCA_945879015.1 Chitinophaga pinensis
CATTCCCCAAGAACCAATTGATGTTTTATCTATTTGACCTGAACAAATTTCGCTCACAAGAAATAAGACAAGGAATAAAATATTTTTAAATAATTTAATTAGTGTGTGCATATTTAAAATGAAAAATATTATCAAAAAATAGCCCGAAGCAAATACTTCGGGCTACTACAAAGGACGAATTTTCAACTATTAACCAAACGTTTCATCCAAGTTGTGTATTTCTTTTTTCTTCGCTGGGTTAGGAACTTTCTTCAATACAACCATAACAACAAAAATTCCGATGGCTGACAATACTGCCCAAAGGAAACCGATCAATGGTACAGCTGCTGCAGTATAGAACATCAATGTAAGATGGTAATTATTCTTCATGTCAAGTACTTCTTTTATCTCATGCCACTTTACCATTCCACTCGCTACATACAAAAGGATCCCACCGATACAGGCCATCGGAACTTGCTCCAGATAAGTTGCAAGGTATGCAGCCATCAAAAGTTTGAACGTGAATTTTGCGATTCCTGATAATGGAGATATTGCGCCCAATTTAATATTGACTGCAGTTCTTGCTAGAGCTCCAGTGTGAGGAAATCCGTTAAAAATTGGAGTAAAAATATTCACTATTCCTTGCCCCCAGAATTCTTTGTTAGGATCGAATGGTGTTCCTTTATTATTTGCAAGACGGTCGGCCATTCTCGAACACAACAAACTTTCGATAGCTGCAACAATGTATATAGCAATAGCGAAATAAATGATGTCACCGATCACTTTACCAGTCATCTCAGGCATTGCAGGCATTGTGATCACACTAAAATCAGTCGGGATGTTTCCGTACTTCGTTTGGATCAATACCAATCCTTTGTCTTTCCAAAAAGTGGCTGCTGCCAGAAACCCGAATCCCAAGCCGAACACCGGGGCGGGAATCATTTTGGAATATGAGATCAGGACCTTACAGATCGCAAATGTTGCCAGCGCGATAATGAGTGAATACATATTCATAGTAGGCATCAGTTCTATAGTCTTGCTGATCTGTCCGATGAGCCCGTAACCGATCTTCTCTTTGAATCCGAAAACTTCACCCAATTGAGAAAATGCGATAACAATCGCGATCCCGATTGTAAATCCAACAACAATGGAATGCGGGACCAAGGTGATCACGCGGCCCAAACGGAAGATCCCTGAAATCATCAGTAAAACACCAGCAACAATTGAGACCAGCACTAAGAAAGAATGATTGTAAGTTGCCATCAATCCTCCGATAATAGGTATATAGGCAGCGGTTGGACCATACACCTGGTATTTTGATCCGCCAAACAATGCACCTAATAATCCTGCAACTGCACCTCCTACAATTCCTTGTTCAGGACGCAATCCGGATGCCATGGCAAAACCCATTGCCAATGGTATAGCTACCATCGCTACAACCAATCCAGCCATCAGATCTTTGAAAACATTCGCAGCTATATTTCCTTTCTTCAGATCTTCGTAGCGTTTATCAAATGGATTAATAAAGTGCAACATCTGTTGCGAAAAAGTTTGTTGTTTCATATCGTACTTTTATTTTTAATTGATTGATTATTTATTTAAATTTTATCAAGATGGTAAACGGCATGCAAATCTTTGGTAGAAGTATAATTCACATCCAAATCTTTTATAATACCATCTTTTAAGTCGTATACCCATCCATGCAGATGCAGTGTTTGTCCATTTTTCCAAGCATTCTGAACAATGGATGTTTTGCTTAGATCATTTACTTGTTCTATTACATTTAATTCGATAAATCTTCTGGTCCGTTCATTAACATCGGTAATAGCGTCTAATTCTGTATGATGAAAACGGTATACATCTTTAATATGGCGGAGCCAATTATCAATTAATCCATATTGTTTATTCCCCATTGCAGCAATAACTCCTCCGCAACCATAATGTCCACAAACAATCACATGCTTTACCTTTAAAACTTCAACAGCATAAGAAAGCACACTTAATAAATTCATATCACTATGTACGACCATGTTTGCAATGTTACGGTGCACGAATATTTCTCCAGGATTTGTTCCTGTAATTTGATCAGCCGGTACACGACTGTCAGAACATCCAATCCACAAATATTCAGGAGATTGTCCTTTAGCCAGATTTTCAAAAAATAACGGATCGTTATTTATTTTTATCTGTGCCCAAGTTTTATTGTTTTCCAATAATTTTTCATACGACTTTTCCATGTCTAATCAATGTTGAGGATTAATAAATAAATGATAACGGAAAGACAAAACACACCTAAGTGTTTGTCTTTCTCGAAAAAATAAAAATGACTTAATTAAAAAGGGAATTAAGCTTTTTAAGCTTGTTCAGGGGGCATGTATACAGACTGGCTGTAATCAGATGGAATGAATAAAAGATGATGTATGCTGTTAAATGACAGTTGGTGAAGAACTGTATATGAAATATTTTTTTTGTGAAACAAATATTCGGAGATCTCCTTTTCCTTTTTTTCTTCTTTTTCGTTCGACTTTTCAGACTCAGATTTTTCTCCTTCAAAATCCATTACAAAAGCAATAGATTCTTTAGAGGAATCTAAAAGATAACTGATTGCTTTATAGTTAAAAGCAAACATTACTAGTATTAAAAGACTATATGCGACTACACTTTTCATAAATTCCAACAAATATGCAAAAAAAAATCGCTTGTGATTCTCTAGAGCACATTTTTAATGCTTTTTAACAAAATTTTACATATCAAAACGGTAAATCGGCTTTAAATCGCTAATCTCGTCAACCATGACATGCAAATCCTTTATTAATCCGTCCGCCATACCATAAACCCAGCCATGGATCTGCAGATCTCTTCTGGCCCATGCCTGCTGAACAATCTTTGTTTTAGCTAGATTGTTTACTTGTTCAATTACGTTCAACTCAACCAAACGGTTTTCCCTTTGCTTAACATCTGAAATCGAATTAAGTTCATGGCTGTGCTTTTCATAAACATCTTTGATATTTCTGAGCCAATTATTTACAAATCCATTATCGTTATTTGTCATTGAAGCAATCACACCACCACAACCATAGTGTCCACATACGATTACATGCTTCACATGCAGTACCTCAACCGCATAATACAAAACACTCAGCAAATTCATATCGGTATGTACAACCACGTTAGCTATATTTCTATGAACAAATATTTCCCCTGATTTAGTTCCGGTAATCTCGTTTGCAGGAACACGACTATCAGAACAGCCAATCCATAAATATTGAGGGTTTTGCCCCAAGGACAAATCCTTAAAATAATCCGGATTTAGTTTTAATTTTTCTGCTGCCCAGGTTTGGTTGCCTAATAAAAGCTTTTCATAGCTTTTTAGCATTTCTACTTTTTCCATTTGATCTGCATTTTCATCAAATTTAACAAATAATGCGGTATGATTTCCTAAAGTAAACTTAATCTTAACTTAATGTAAATCAAGGTCAAGGAAACTACTTTAGCGGCTTATATATGACACAGACAGGCTTTAAAATATTATTGATTGATACAGATGATGAATTGCTTTCTAATATAGATACTGCATTAAACGCAGAAGGATTTTCTGTTATATCTTGCAAAAATTCGCGCGAAGCAATTAAATTAGCCGTTGATGAATTACCTCAACTTGTATTGGTAGATTTATTAATGCCCGAATTAGATGGAATTGATATTTGCATTGAATTACGACATAAAAAAGAATTGGAAAACACATTGATTGTTTTTCACACCGAACGAAACGAAGATTATTCTCAAATAGCTGCATTTAATGCTGGGGCAGATGATTATATCATTAAACCCGTAAAACCAAGGGTTTTAGTTAGCAGATTGAAAGCTTTATTAAAAAGACATTCTAGTCACCAAGTAGAAATTGATACTACAAAACTTACTGGACTTACAATTGACCGTGAACGCTATTTAATATTTTTAGAAGGAACTGAAATTGTTTTACCAAGAAAAGAATTTGAATTATTATCACTTTTGTCAACTTCACCAAGAAAAGTATTTACTCGAAAAGAAATTTCACAATTGATCTGGGGGTATGAAATTTATGCGAAAAACAGAACCATTGATGTTCATATAAGAAAGCTTAGAGAAAAGCTAGGAGATAAATATATTAAAACTATAAAGGGAATTGGATATAGTTTAGAAATTTGAAAATAAAAAAACGTCCAGAGGTTATCACTCTGGACGTTTTTTGTATTAACATGTTTTATTTTATATTGCGCTATATGTTTTTTCGCTTGTCAGGTTTCCATTTTCATCCCACATCATCCATTTCCCTGTTTTTTCACCTGAAGCATAATTCATTTCGTAACGTTTTATTCCTTTAGCATCCCAAACCAACCACAATCCATCTTTTTTTCCTGATGCATAAAAAGCTTGTGCAATTTTATTTCCTAGTTCATCCCAACGTAACCATTCTCCGTTTTTTTCATTATTTACAAAAAAACCTTTTTCCATTATATTTCCATTTTCATAATAATATGTAACAGCACCATTTGTTTTTCCTTCCGTAACATCAAACATTGATTTCTTTTTTCCTGATTCAAAGTATGCTGTATATGAACCAGAATATAAATTTCCGTTACTT
>CAMCUO010000111.1 GCA_945879015.1 Chitinophaga pinensis
GATATCAATGTAAAATCTGCTATAATTTGCCGATTAAGCTCTTTGATGCAAGGTTATTCTGGAATAAATTCAGAAGTAGTCATTTTATTGAAAAACCTTATCAACAACAATGTTCATCCGCAAATATTTGAACATGGTGGCGTTGGTGCAAGTGGCGATTTAGTTCAATTAGCACATTTAGCATTAAATTTAATTGGCGAAGGCGAAGTAACTTACAAAGGTGAATTGCTCCCTACTGCCGATGTTTATAAAGAAATCGGAGTGAAACCAATCACCGTTCATTTACGTGAAGGATTGGCATTGATTAATGGAACATCTGTAATGACAGGCATTGCAATGGTAAATCTTTTACATTCAAAACAATTACTTAATTGGAGCATTTCTTCTTCTATGTTGATTATTGAAATGGTTGAATCTTACAGCGATCATTTTTCTAAAGAATTACACAGAGTAAAACCACATATCGGACAACGTGCGATTGCCAATGCGATGAACAATGCAATGGGCGATAGTTTATTGATTCGTAAACGTGAAGAACATTTGTTCGACAATGATAAACATGCTGAAATAGATGTATTCAAAGATAAAGTTCAGGAATATTATTCTATTCGCTGTGTTCCGCAAATATTAGGGCCTGTTTTAGACACGATTTCTTATACTCAAACCGTATTAGAGAATGAAGTAAATTCAGTAAACGATAACCCTATTATTGATAAAGAAAACAATAATATTTTCCACGGTGGAAATTTTCATGGCGATTATGTCGCTTTAGAAATGGATAAATTAAAAATCGCAATCACAAAACTGACAATGCTTGCAGAGCGTCAATTAAACTTTTTGATGAACGATAAGTTGAATGGAAAACTTCCACCATTTGTAAATCTTGGAAAATTAGGATTAAACTTAGGTATGCAAGCAGCACAATTTACGGCAACATCAACAACTGCTGAAAATCAAATGCTCTCCAATCCAATGTACATTCACAGCATTCCAAACAATAACGACAATCAAGACATTGTGAGCATGGGAACAAACGCTGCAACCATTACTGCTAAAGTTGTTGAGAATGCTTACCAAGTTTTAGCAATTGAATTATTAAGTGCTGTTCAAGCAGTGGATGCTTTAAAATTTGAGAAAAAACTTTCTACTGAAGGACAAAAAACATACAAACAAATTCGCACAATTGTTCCTCGTTTTGAAGACGATACAATTCTTTATAAGAAACTTTTGAAGGTGAAAGAATACTTGCAGGCTAATAATACAGCATTAATTCAGTAGACAAAAAAGGCAGTAGACAATAGACAAGAAGTAAAAAGACAAAAGTGGAAACTATTATTTTTTTGAACTTTGGACTTTTAAACTTTAAACTAAAAATATGAAGTACGCATTAGTAACAGGAGGTTCCAGAGGCATTGGTCGCGCGATATGCGTGAAGCTTGCAGAGGAAGGACATTATGTGTTAATCAATTATACATCTAAACAAGAGGAAGCAGAAAACACATTAAAATTGGTTCGTGAAAAAGGAGCTGATGGAGAAATCATGAAATTTGATGTTTCCGTTCAAGCAGATGTGGATGCAGTTTTGGGAGTTTGGATTGAAAAAAATCCTGATAAAACGATTGAAATTTTAGTGAACAATGCAGGAATTCGTAAAGATCAATTGTTGATGTGGATGAGTAATGCAGAATGGAATTCGGTAATGGATATAAGTTTAGGCGGTTGGTACAATGTTACACGGTTAATCATTAAAGGAATGTTGGTGAAAAAATATGGTCGTGTTGTTAGTGTGGTTTCTTTATCAGGATTAAAAGGATTACCAGGACAAACAAACTATTCAGCAGCAAAAGCAGCGGTAATTGGTGCTACAAAAGCATTATCTCAAGAAGTTGGAAGAAGAGGCGTAACAGCAAATTGTGTTGCTCCAGGTTTTATCAAAACGGATATGACTGAAGGCATCAATGAAAAAGATTTTAAATCATTAATACCCTTAAATCGTTTTGGAACTTCAGAAGAAGTAGCTGATGCTGTTATGTTTTTGGCTTCTGAAAAAGCGGCTTATATCACCGGACAAGTATTATCGATAAACGGTGGATTATACAGCTAATTAGAAAAGTTGTTCATGAAGTCTTCGACTCCGCTCATACTGACAATCGAAATGTCACACATAGCATTCTGCGCTGAAGCAGACACTATCGAAGTGTTTACGGAGGTCTGTTTATATTTTTAAAACGAATGATTTTCGAATGAAATTCTTATAACCAGTCCGTTAAAAGATGCTAAAATGTTGAAAAAAAACATTTTAGCATCTTTATTTTGTGTGTTGATACATTCAAAAAATTGACTAATTTTGACTTTCTTTTTATATAAAATATGCACAACAGAGTAGTTATAACAGGTTTAGGAATTTGGGGCTGTTTAGGTAATAATCTGGATGAGGTAACCGAATCATTAAGGGCTGGAAAATCGGGGATTGGAATGGATCTGGAGCGCAAAGAATGGGGATATCGCTCATCCTTAACGGGAATTGTAGCAAAACCTGAATTAAAAGGAATCTTGGACAGAAGAGCTCGTATTGGTCTTTCAGAAGAAGCAGAATACGCTTACATGGCAACTTTAGAAGCTATGAAAAATGCTAAGATGGACATGAGCTGGGTGGAGAAAAATGAAGTGGGAATTCTTTACGGGAATGACAGTTCAGCCAAAGCAGTTAGCGAAGCAATTGATACAATTCGCATCAAAAAAGATACAACATTATTGGGTTCTGGGTCAATTTTTCAATCGATGAATTGTACTGTTACAATGAACCTTTCCACCATTTTCAAATTAAAAGGAATCAACTTTACGATTAGTGCGGCCTGCGCAAGTGGCTCCCACTCTATCGGATTGGGGTATCTGATGATTAAATGGGGGTTACAAAAACATATTATTTGTGGTGGTGCACAAGAGGTAAATCCCTTTGCTTTCGGTAGTTTTGATGGGTTAAGTGCATTCTCAATCCGTGAAAACGAACCAACAAAAGCATCTCGTCCGTTTGATAAAGACCGTGACGGCCTTATCCCAAGCGGTGGAGCTGCAACATTGATTCTTGAAAGCTATGAAAGTGCGATGGAGCGCGGTGCTCCGATTTTAGCAGAAGTTGTTGGTTATGGTTTCTCGTCAAACGGAGAACATATCTCTAACTCCAATGTTGATGGGCAAGTTCGTTCCTTAAACATGGCTTTAAAAGATGCAGGATTATCAGCAAAAGATATAGATTACATCAACGCACACGCTACTTCTACTCCTGGAGGAGATTTAGCAGAAGCCAAAGCCATTAATGAAGTTTTTGGAGAATGTAAACCTTTGGTAAGTTCAACAAAATCAATGACTGGGCACGAATGTTGGATGGCAGGTGCCAGTGAAATTGTTTATTCAATGTTGATGATGAAGAATAATTTTGTCGCTCCTAATATCAATTTTGAAAACCCTGATGAGGCATCTGCAAAATTAAATATCGCAAAAACTACCACAGAAAAAAATATTGATGTATTTTTGTCCAACTCGTTCGGATTTGGTGGTACAAATTCATCTCTAATTATTAAAAAAGTAAAATAAAAAACAGAATACGCCATGACGCAGGCAGAAATTATCGAGAGAATAAATGGATTTTTAGTCGACGAATTTGAAGTGGATGCAGAAAAAATCAATCCCGATGAAAACCTTCGCGAAACTTTAGGTTTAGACAGTCTTGATTATGTTGATTTGGTAGTTATTATCGAAAGTAATTTCGGATTTAAAGTAGTTGCAGAAGATTTCATCAACATTCATACATTCCAAAATTTTTACGACTACGTAGGACGTAAAGTGGCTGAGAAAGCGACAGCATAATAGTTGCTAGTTATTGGTTGTTAGTTATTGGTAATTCTTCCTCTAACAACCAACAACAAAAAACCAACAACCAAAATGGCAAAGTGGGAAGGAAAATCAAAAGGAACTGTATTAGGCCATAAAATATTTGTCTTCATTTTAAATCATCTTGGGCTAAAGCTAGCGTACTTTGTACTAAGGTTTGTAGCCCTTTATTATTTCCTTTTTGCTCGTAAATCAAACAGAAGTGTTTTCTACTTTTTTCATAACGTTTTAAAATACAAACGCTTTACTACTTATTTAAAAATTTACAAGAACTATTATATTTTCGGACAAACTATTTTAGATAAAGTAGCATTACACGCAGGAGTAAAAACAAAATTTACGGTTGATCACGAAGGCGGAAGTGTTTTGGATAAAATTGCAGATACAGGTAAAGGTGGAATCCTAATCAGTGCACACATTGGTAATTGGCAAATTGCAGGACAATTGCTGAATCGACTAAATACAACCTTTAATATTCTTATGTACGAAAACGAACGTGAGAATATTAAAAAATACATGTCGGAAGTTGAGAAGAAAAAAAATGTGAACATCATTTCTATTAAAGATGGTGAAATGGGACACATTATTGAACTTCACAATGCCTTTTCTAGAAATGAATTAGTAGTATTACATGGCGATCGTTTTCGTGATGGATCTAAAACTTACGAAGC
>CAMCUO010000112.1 GCA_945879015.1 Chitinophaga pinensis
CCTATGTTCTCTTTGAAATTATCGGAAAGTTTACGTGTGTTTAAAATGATAATGCCTAGCAATCCAAGCATGAACAAAACAAGTGAGAGACTCACTACTGTTGTTATGGAAGAACCCGTTAATCTGCGTTTTGAATATTTATCCGACACTTACTGAATGTTGATTGTTGATTTTCGAATGTTGAATGTCAACTTCGTAACGCTAAATTATCGTTAAAGCACCAACAAATTCATCCTTATTAAAATTGAAATAAACAATCAAACGTTAATAACCCAGCCTATTTCTTTTTGCCCTTGCTTGAGTTTCCTTTGCCATTCCCTTTTTCAGCACCACCACCATTTCCATTGCCTTTACCACCCTTATCTTTCATCGACTTTTTCATAGCATGAAATTCGGGTGAACCTGGTTTAATTCCCATTTCCTTTGCAATTGCGCCCCAACCTTTGGCCTTGTTTGCCTGATACGTTCTAACCACTTCATCAAATGGCTTATTGATAGATACAGAAAGCTGTGCCGCCATATAAACATCTCCCGGAGCCAATATTTTTAATGCTGCATCCACTTTTGAACTCACAATATTGAATGTATTTACAACATTGTTATGAAAACCAGTAATGTCTTTCAATGCTTGGTTATGAATATCTGTCAAGAGATTGTCCATCTCCAAATCACCTACTGAAGCAGAGAATTTAACAATTTGAGCTTGAGAAAATGTTGCAATGCCTAGCATCACAAACATCAAGAGAATAATTTTTTTCATAGCAATTTAGCTTTAGTTTTCTCAAATATAAGTATTCTAAATCCAATATAAAAGAGGTATTTCGTATATTCGCAACACTAAAAAAAAGAATACAATTTACAATGGAATACAATTTCAGAGAAGTAGAAAAGAAGTGGCAAGCATACTGGGCAAAGAATAAAACTTTTAAGCCAGAGGAGAAGTCAACAAAACCAAAATACTATGTATTGGATATGTTCCCCTATCCAAGTGGTGCTGGATTGCATGTTGGTCATCCATTAGGCTACATCGCTTCTGATATTTTTGCACGTTACAAACGTTTGAAAGGATTTAACGTATTGCATCCAATGGGTTACGATTCATTTGGTTTGCCTGCTGAACAATATGCTATTCAAACTGGACAACATCCTGAAATTACTACAAAGACAAACATCGCACGTTACCGCGAACAATTAGATAAAATTGGATTTTCATTTGACTGGGACAGAGAAGTAAGAACTTCAAATCCTGATTATTATAAATGGACTCAGTGGATTTTTATTCAGCTTTTTAATTCGTGGTACAATCCTGAAACAAACAAAGCAGAAAATATTTCTACGCTAATAGAGAAGTTCAAAGTTCAAAGTTCAAAGTTTCAAGTTGGTGGCGTAGAAAAAAAATATGCGGAACTTTCTGAAAAAGAACAATCTGATTTATTGTTGGAACATCGCTTAGCTTATTTGAGTGACACGATGGTGAACTGGTGTCCGCAATTAGGAACTGTTTTGGCGAATGAAGAAGTGAAAGACGGAGTTTCGGAGCGTGGTGGTTATCCTGTTGAACGCAAATTGATGAAACAATGGAGTTTGCGCATCACTGCTTATGCTGATAGATTGTTAAATGATTTGGACGGAATTGATTGGACAGAATCCATCAAAGAAGCACAACGCAATTGGATTGGAAAAAGTGAAGGAACAAGTTTAAAGTTCAAAATAGAAAATTCAACTTCGGAGATAGAAGTTTTTACAACTCGCCCAGATACTGTATTCGGAGTTTCTTTTGTAACGCTTGCTCCGGAGCATGATTTGGTTTCTCAAATTACAACACCTGCACAAAAAACTGCTGTGGATGAATACATCACGTTTGCAAAAAACAGAAGCGAACGTGAACGCATGGCAGATGTAAAAAAGATTACCGGAGTTTTTACTGGAGCGTTTGTGATTCATCCATTCACTGGAAAACAAATTCCAATTTGGATTGGCGATTATGTTTTGGCTGGTTATGGAACAGGTGCTGTAATGGCTGTTCCTTCACATGATACACGCGACTTTGCATTTGCGAATCATTTTAGCATTGATAAAAAAATAATCATCACTCCTCCTACTGAATGGGATTTTGAAAAAAATTCTTACGATGAAAAAGAAGGAAAATTAATTGATTCGGATTTCTTAAACGGACTCGAAGTAAAAGCTGCAATCAAAAAAGTAATTTCAGTAATTGAAGAAAAAGAATTGGGAAAAGGGAAAACAAATTTCCGCTTGCGCGATGCAATTTTTGGTCGCCAACGTTATTGGGGTGAACCTATTCCTGTGTATTATGAAAACGGAATTCCAAAAGTATTGGATGAAAAAGAATTGCCTTTGTTACTTCCTGAAGTAGATAAATATTTACCAACTGAAACAGGTGAACCACCATTAGCACGCGCTTCTTCTTCATGGAGAAAAGACGGAAAACATGAATACGAATATTCAACCATGCCAGGATGGGCTGGAAGTTCTTGGTATTTCCTGCGTTATATGGATGCACACAACGAAAAAGAATTTGTTTCTAAAGAAGCTGCAAACTATTGGCAAAATGTAGACTTGTACATTGGTGGTGCAGAACATGCAACTGGACATTTATTATACGTACGTTTCTGGACAAAATTTTTAAATGACTTGGGATTGATTCCTGTAAGTGAACCAGCAAAAAAATTGATTAATCAAGGGATGATTCAGGGGGTGAGTAATTTTGTTTATAGAATTGGAACTTCAAATAAATATGTTTCTTCTGGCTTAAAAAAAGATTATGACACAACTCCTTTGCACGTTGATGTGAATATAGTAAACAATAATGTTCTTGATATTGAAGCTTTCAAAATATGGAGAGAAGAAAATAAAAATGCAGAATTTATTTTAGAAGATGGCAAATACATCTGCGGAAGCGAAGTAGAAAAAATGTCTAAATCAAAATGGAATGTTGTTTCTCCTGATGTAATTGTTGAACAACAAGGTGCCGATTGTCTTCGCTTATACGAAATGTTTCTTGGTCCATTGGAACAAAGCAAACCATGGAATACCAGCGGAATTAGCGGTGTTTCAAATTTCATTCGCAAACTTTGGAGATTGTATCATAACGGAGATGCATTAAATATTTCTGAAGAGCCCGCAACAAAACCTGAATTAAAAATAGTACACAAAACGATTAAGAAAATTGCACACGATATTGAGAATTTTTCTTTCAATACTTCCGTAAGTAGTTTTATGATTTGTGTAAATGAGTTAACAGATTTGAAATGCAATAAGCGTGAAATATTGGAACCATTAGCAATCATTATTGCTCCGTATGCGCCACACATTGCAGAAGAGCTTTGGAATAAACTAGGTCATACGGAGGGAGTTTCGTACGCTAAATTTCCTGAAGTGAATGAATCGTATTTAGTAGAAAGTGCTTTCAGTTATCCTGTTTCGTTTAATGGCAAAACACGTTTCTTTCAAGAGTATGATTTGTCCTTAACCAAAGAACAAATTGAAAAGGAAGTGATGACACTGGAACAAACACAAAAGTATTTGGAAGGAAAAACTCCAAAGAAGATAATTGTGGTCCATAACAAGATTGTAAATATTGTAATTTAGGCCCGTTTTTATCCATTTTTGATGAAAAAAGAGCATTTTAATCGTTTTTTAGCTATTTATTGCTCAAAATTGGCTTTTTCTGAGTTTTCGAAAAAGCACACAACAATCCTATAAAAATCTCGTATATGTATAAGTGCTTTGGCACAGCATTTGAAATAGACTTACTGTCTAAAACTAAGAATATGAAAAAGTTTGTTTTAATAGGAACAGTTGTAATGATAGCAGGTATTGCTTGTATATCATTTCAGAAAGAAAAAGAATTGCCAGCCTTCGAAAACAATGCTCCAGTGAAAGAGCTTCCTGTAATAAATAACGAAGCTTTTAATCGTGGAGAATTATTGACGTTCCGGATGCATTACGGAATAATTGAAGCAGGTGTTGCAACTCTTGGAATTACAGAAGAAACAAAAGAAATTGCAGGAAGATCAACTTATCACGTTATTGGATTAGGCCAGTCCAGAGGTGCTTTCGACCTTTTCTTTAAAGTTCGCGATCGTTATGAAACATACATTGATGATAAATCAATTGTGCCTTGGATATTTATTAGACACGTAAATGAAGGTGGTTATAAAATTGATCAGAGTTATGTTTTTAATCATTACAGCGAAAAAGTAAATGTGGGTGAAGGTGAAATGTATGACATCCAACCAAATATGCAAGATATGTTGTCTGCTTTTTATGCAGCCAGAAATTTAGATTTAGGTGCAGCAAAACCTGGAGAAACTTATTCTATCAACTGTTTTATGGATAAAGAAGTTTGGCCAATGAAAGTAAAATTCATCGGACGAGAAACAATCACCACTGATTTAGGAACTTTCAAATGCTTAAAATATCGTCCGATTGTCCAAAAAGGACGCGT
>CAMCUO010000113.1 GCA_945879015.1 Chitinophaga pinensis
TATCATGAATCATTGCAAAATTTAACTCCTGCTGATGTAAATTGTGGTCGTGGTGAATTGATTTTAAAGGAAAGAGAACGAATAAAACAAAATTGTATTAGGAGCAGAAAAATGGAATACGAAAAATTAAAATTGAAAAACAAAAAAAATAACTTAGCTTTGAATTAACAATAAACACTCCTTAATGAAAAGTTCAAATTACTTTGAAGACATACAGTAACCGGAAACTCTATAATTGATGGTAACGTTGGGATTGGAACAGATTTAACGGATCCCAGTACTGGAACTTATAAACTTTGTGTTGGTGGTTGGGTTAGAGCTAAAAAAGTTGTGGTTGATTTAGGTTGGAGTGATTTTGTTTTTGAAAAAAAATACCAGTTAAGAACCTTGAAACAAGTTGAAGCTTATATTTTAGAATTTGGTCACTTGCCAGAAATCCCTAGTGCAAATGAAATTGAAACAAAAGGTGCAGACTTGGGAGATTTAGTGAAATTGCAAATGCAAAAAATAGAAGAGTTAACACTTTATATTATTGAACAAAACAAGAGGATTGAAGCATTGGAGAAAAAGAACTAATACAGTTCTATCTTCCAAAAAAAATTTCACTTAAATTTTTCACAAGTTATGAAATTATTTTTTATTTCGATTTTATTTGGCATTATTCCTTATTTCAATCAACAAGACAAAATACATGTTTCTTGTGAAGATATTAGTATAAAATGCACACAAATTAAGGAAGGAAATTACTTCATTAACAGCCAAAATGAATTTGAAGATCAATTGCAAATTAAGTCCACTCACCCTATTTGCGTTAATTATGAATTACCCAAAATTGATTTTGATAAGTATTCTCTTTTAGGATTTGTGGCTTCTACCGGTGGTTGCGAAGAACCAACGATAAAATATTTTGTAACAAATAACAATCTTTTAAATATAAGCGAGTTTAATATTGAAATCAATGAAATTGGAGAATGTTTACGGAATAACATAGTTACAGTATGGTGTCTTGTTCCTAAAATAAACAATGAAGTAAAATTTAATGTTAACTATATATATACCAAATAATCTATAAGATGAGTAAGTTAAAATATTTTCTGATAACCAATTTTTTATTTTTTTTTATTCTCTACACAATTAGATTGTCTTCTCAAGCAAACATGGGAGGGCACCCTTTCACTATACACAGGGAATTAATTGCCACTCCGTCTACTTTCAATATGCCTACAGTTAATAACGAGTATGAAGTTTTACTAGCTGATTCAATCTCTCAAGCTGAATGTTCTGAATGTCTTAATAAATACTACGGAAAAGGTTTCTCCACATCGATTGACATCAAATCAAGTACTCACGATACGATTGTGGATAGTACAAAAATTTGGACTTACAATATTAAATCCTCAACCGCTTTTGGTATGCAGTTTTATTTTGATAAATTTCGTTTACCATTTGGTGCAAAAGTTTTTATTTATAATGAAGATAAATCAATGATTTTAGGGGCATTTACTTCTGATAATAATAATGCCGATATTACTAAGCCGATTCAATTTGGTACCCAATGGATAAAGGGTAACAGTATTATTTTTGAATACAGCCAACCTCTTCTTCCTGAATTTGAAGGAGAAATAAGGATTTCAAATGTGATTCATATTTTTAAAGATGTGTTTGATTTGTCCGGCCCATTCGCTTCAGGAGACATAGCTCCATGTGAAGAAAATGTTGCTTGTTATTCAGGATTTGGCTGGGATAAAGAAATTAGTTCGGTCGCATTAATATTAGGATTTAATGCGAGTTTAAACTTGGCAGCTGTATGTTCAGGTGCCTTAATAAATAACACCAGTGAAGATGGAAACCCTCTTTTTCTAAGTGCTAATCATTGTATCGGTAATGGCTCAACCAATCCACTTTTTGACTATGGCACGTGGACGTTTTTATTTAATCATCAATCAACTAACTGTAGTAGTGCAGGTTCCGATGTCTCATCCAGTTTGGCTCAGTCAGTTTATGGTTCTTTTCTTCTTTCTAATGATGCATTAGGCTCCCCAACTTCTGATTATTTATTATTACAATTAAATACTGATAAAACCACATTATCTAGTTATTCGGTGTGTTATTCGGGATGGGATTATAGCAATAGTCTCCCATCATCTCCGTTTGTTGGTATTCATCACCCAAGAGGTGAAATTAAAAAAATTGCTGATGCAAATGTTATAATTAGTATATCTAGCACACACTGGGGCCTTAATTGGACGAATGGCACAGCAGAACCTGGGTCTTCTGGTTCTCCTCTATTTAATTCAAATCATAGAATTATTGGTCAGCTTCACAAAGCAACAGGGGTTCCTCCTGTTGTTTTTCCATCAATCACTCCAGATTTTTGTGATAGAGTAATAGTTTTCACTTATGGTAAGTTTTCAGAATCATGGACAGATGGTGGATTCTCTTATTGGTTGGATCCACTTATAACAGGGCAAACTACCTTAGATTCTTATTGCCCAGTCCCTCCTATCCCTACTGGTGGTGGAGTTTCTGGAGGAACAACCGCTAGTTGTGCTGCTTTTTTCAATCGAGACGGTTTCTTAATAAATGGGCAAAATGAAGGGGTGGCAGAGGTTTGTTTATCTGAAGGAATAAAATTAAACCCTGCGATCCCGGAGACTTGTGCTTTGGGTTTATTTCATATAGAAACCACAGTTAAACAAGGTAAATGTTCTTCAATAACCTCAGAACCCAATCCTTACTATTGTTCTACAATTCCTTTTACTTTTGGGACTAAATGCAGGTGTACTTTCTATTCTTTGTTTATTGCTGTTACTGAATGTGATTACAATTTGAATCCAATTGGCCCCGAATTTAATGAATGGAAAAATCTTGATATTGCTTATAGTTACATTCCTCAAACTATTGATTTAACTTCTTATTTACCCTCAGGAGTAATTTTACAACCGAATAAATATTATAAACTTAAGCTTGCTTCCGCTGGTTCTGGGGGGTGGGATGAAGGAACTAGATATTTCCATACTTACTCAGATAATATTTACTTGAATGGAGTTGCCTTGACTGGAAATGTATACAGCCATGATATTACCTTAGAAAACATTTCAGTTAATGAAGCTATTGATGTTGTTGCAAAAAATTCAATCACAATACTTCCAAATTCAAATTTATCTTTAGGAACCTACGAAATTGATGATGTAGAATGTAATCAATTTCGGAAAGCAATTATCACTAATAATTCTTATATGAATACTAACGTTAATACTATCACTAGAAATGAGCCGATTAGTAAAAATAATAAGGTTGCTCCTATAAAAACTAAGAAAAGTGATCTTTCAATCATCCCGAACCCCAATTCGGGAAGTTTTAAAATTATTGTTGCTACAGAAAATCAACAAAACTTCATAATAGAAGAAATTACTATATATGATATTTGGGGTAATAAAATATGGGAAACACAACATTCTTTGCAAACGTCTTTTGAAATTGATATTTCATCAAAACCAAAAGGAATTTATTGGGTTCATCTAATCGACAATAATGGCAAAATGCAAGTAGAAAAAATTATCAATCAATAAACAAGCGATTCAAAGGTTATGCAATGGAAGTGTAGAATGCTATTTTTTATGCAAACTCTTTTTTTTCCCTTTTATTCTCAAGGACAAAATGAAAATATGGGTAAAAAAATAATTAAAATAGATTTAGCATCTCCTATCTATAGCAGTCTTTCGAATGGAATTGCAGGGTCCATTTTTTTCGATTATAATTTGAAAAATCATCATGGTATTCAAGTTCAATTGTTTTCATATAGTTTTGATGAAAAAAATTCTAAATTCAAAAGTTTTCAGTTTATTCCTCAATACAAATATTCGTTTAATAAAAATTACAAAGGCTTGTATACTGGAGTATACTTGAAATATAAATATTTTTACGAAAAAGAGATTATTCAAATTCCTAAAATATTAAGACTGGAATTCTCCCAACAGTCTTTTAATTTGGGCCTAATTTTAGGCTGTCAAATATATTTAGGATCCCAAAAACATTTTACTGTAGACATTCTTAGTGGTATTGGATATGGTCGCATTTATAGCACTAATTATATAGTTAAAGAGACGGAATATATATTTTCTAAAGATGGACCCGATGGAATTTTAGCAATAAATCTTGGTTATTGTTTCGGTTATTGATTTAAGTTTCGTATAATTTTTTTAAACTTATTCTACTTTTTTAATGCCAAAATTATTAAATTTTTCACTGCCTTTATATTATGAAAAAAGGTTCGTATTCTGCAAAGTTCATAGAGGCGTGTGAACCAATAATAGCGGGAAAAACAGAAAAATCCTGTACCTAAAATATAATCCCAGCGCACCGACAGTTTAGAATTCCAAACCAAGTACGAG
>CAMCUO010000114.1 GCA_945879015.1 Chitinophaga pinensis
GAAGTTGAGAAGAAAAAAAATGTGAACATCATTTCTATTAAAGATGGTGAAATGGGACACATTATTGAACTTCACAATGCCTTTTCTAGAAATGAATTAGTAGTATTACATGGCGATCGTTTTCGTGATGGATCTAAAACTTACGAAGCTATGTTCCTTGGTAAAAAAGCACACTTTCCTGCTGGTCCGTTTATTATGGCTGCAAAATTTGCAGTCCCTGTCACTTTTGTATTTGCAGTAAAAGAAACTTCAACACATTATCATTTTTTCGCAACAGAACCTATTCAATTAAAACGCACACGCTCTGAAGCACAAACGGATGAAGCAGCACAAGGCTTGTTAAATAACTACATTAGTGAATTTGAAAAAATGGTTCACCGCTATCCGGAGCAATGGTTTAACTATTACGCTTTTTGGAAGGAACAGGGGTAATATTATTATTCGTAAATTTACAGAACGAATTATTTTTCATGGCTAAAAAGAAAAAATATAAAACTTCTGAGGAAAAAGATAAAGTTGCTGAGCCCTCAGCAGCTTATCACAACTTTAAAATATTTAGCAGTTTTGAAGAAGCTGAAATTTTTCAAATCAAAAGTATTTTAAAACAAACTCCTGCTCAACGAATAAAAGATACTGTTGAATTAATTTTGCGCATTTATGGAGTAACCCGCGAACAATTAAAAGAGCGCAAAAGAGATAACAAAGTTACTATACTAAGGAGAGAATGAATTTATTTGTAGATAAACATATTGAACTTTTAAAAACATTATTAAAATACAATGTTGATTTTATTATCATTGGTGGCTATTCTGTAATCTTTCATGGTTACAAAAGAACAACAGGCGATGTAGATATTTGGGTTAAACCAGATAATGCGAATAAACAAAAAGTGTTACTTGCATTAAAAGAAATAAAAATCGATGCCAATTCGATTGGTGAAATTGGCAAACTGGATTTCACTGGCTATGTTGTTTTTTGCATTTGGGAAGAACCAGAAAAAGCTGATTTTATTACCCGAATCAATCTTGTAAAGTATGAAGATGCTGACAAAAATAAAATTATTGGAGATATGGATGGAGTTAAAATACCTTTTCTTCACTTGAACGATTTAGTTCTTTCAAAAATGAACACCGGAAGAGGAAAAGATAAAGCGGACATCGAAGAATTACAGAAGATAAAGAAATTTCTATAAACATCTAATTTATTACGTCTACTCTACAAATACTAATTTTCCAATTGAAGAATTTCCTCCGATTTTCACATTAACAAGATAAATTCCTAGCTTGTTTGGAGTAAATGAATAACTATGCTCTCCAACAGATTGAATCTCATTTTTTGCAATTATTTTTACCACCTCACCTAATTCATTATAAATTTCAATAGTTACCTCCTCCTCATCTGTTAACTCATAAAAAATAGCGGAACTACTATTCGAAGGGTTTGGAAATAAATTAAAATTTTTATTTAAAAGTGGTCTTTGGTCAGTTTGAGTTGGAATAGGAACCGGAATCTGAGCTATGTAATTTTCGACAGGTGTCCCGGCAACCAATGTCGTTGCTCCGAAGATTGCATTATAAGTATAAGACCCGCCTATATACTGATTTCCAAAGTTATCAGAACATATAGGGCCACCGCTCATACCGTTTATTGATGATACAGCTTGCTGTACCCATAAATAACTACCGATTGCATTCATTTTTGCAACGAACACCTTATCGTTACCAGTCCCTGTAAGTGTGAAAGGTCCATAAACGGTAGAAGAACTACCATTCGTTCCACAAACAAATATATTCACTCCATCAGTTGCTATTCCCATTGGAAAATCAGAGCCTGAACCTCCTATACTTTTTGACCATTGAAAATTTCCCAAGGAATTATATTTTACAATATAGTTATCATAAGAGCCAGCATTGTATATGTTTGTTCCAAAATATGGTGTCCCTCCCATGAAAGCAAGCGCAGAACTATTATAATAACCTGCTACATAAACATCTCCAATAGCGTCAACGACCACATCAACTGCATAATCAAAGCTATTTGCAGAAAATTGTCTTAACCATAAAATATTTCCCGCAGAATCGTATTTTGCAAGAAATCCATCAATGCTGGACGGATTAAATGTTGATATAGTATCAAAAATTACTGGAGCTAAATAACCACTTCCAACAACATAATTATTACCAACTGAGTCAACTGCATTTCTCTCCATACCAAAGCTACAAGTAGATGTTGCAGCCCTAGACCAAAGCAAATTTCCGGAAGAATCGTATTTTATATTTACACTTAAGGCGTAATCGTTATAATATATATCAGGACCAATTATAATATAAGGACTTGCGGTCCCTATCAAAACAAAGACATTTCCAATACGATCAGATGAAACAGATAATCCTCCTGCTCCATCGATTTCTTTGGTCCAGATATTATTCCCAAATGTATCATATTTCATTATTAGTGCATCAGTATTGGTTCCGGCATACAAGGTGTCGGAATCAAAAATTAAAGAGTCGCTAGAAAAAGATCCAGCGATTAATAGATTGCCTGACGCATCAGTATCTAAACAACGAATATTATCCAATTCAGTGCTTTTAGACGATTTTGCCCACAAGACATTGCCAGACATATCAAATTTAATAATATAAAAAGCACGACTGCTTGAAGTACCTGCCGAATTTGTAAGAACAGTACTTCCAATAGTTATAGATGTACCTGCGAAAATCCCAGTGGCATATACATTTCCGTAAATGTCCGTCTCTATGTCATAAAATGTTTCACTACCAAGCCCTTGAATATTTTTGAGCCAACCCCAATTTGAGGTTTGTGCAGAACTACTATTAATGAGTATAGTAAATATTAAAATTGAAATATTTTTTTTCATGTTTTTCAGAATTGAGTAGAGAGAATTACATTAGAACGAATATACAAAAAAATTAGACTTAACAAATATGATTTTCATCATTTCCTTCTTTTGAAACCTTAAAATCTCCTCTTTCCTTCCCCATTTTTTACTATTTTTACATCTCAACAAAAATACTATGCAAAAACAGTACGATGTCATTATTGCTGGTGGTGGTCTGGCCGGACTAACACTTTCTATTCAGATAAAAAGAGCGAATCCTGATGTTTCTATTTTAATTATGGAGTATCGTGATTCCATTGCTCCTGTTGCTGCTCATAAAGTAGGTGAATCTACTGTGGAGTTGGCTACACATTACTTTCGTGAAGTGCTTGGATTAAAAGAGTATTTAGAAGAATTTGAATTACCAAAACATGGTTTGCGTTTCTTTTTTAAGACAGATAACAAAGGAGAAATTTCTAATCGTGTTGAATTAGGTCCACGCTTTAAACTTCCTACTCCAAGCCATCAGCTTGACAGAGGAACATTTGAAAATTATTTAGAGAAACATACCAAAGAATTAGGAACCGAATTTATGTTAAGTGCTCGTGTGAAGGATGTTGAAATTGATGAGGCAGGACATACCGTTATTTTTAATCATAACGAAGAAGAAAAACGCTTAAAAGCACGATGGATAGTAGATGCAACAAGTCGATATAGTTTATTAAAACGTAAATTTAAATTTGAAAAAGAAGCACCGCACAATGTGAATGCTGTTTGGTATCGCGTGAAAGGTGTTATAGATATTGATGATTGGAGTGATAAATCAGAATGGAAAAATTTCCTTGCTCCTCGCCTACGCTATTTGAGTACTGTTCATTTTATGGACAAAGGTTATTGGCTTTGGGTAATTCCATTGGGTTCGAAAAATACAAGTATTGGAATTGTTGCAGATGAGGACATCCATCCTTTCAATACTATTAACACTTATGAAAAAGCAGTTGAATGGATTAAGAAAAATGAGCCTTTAGCGGCAAAACATGTTTGTCCTCCTAAAGAAGAATTAATGGATTTTAGAATTTTAAAACATTTTGCACACAACAGTGGCAGAATGTATTCGAAAGACCGTTGGGCTTGTACAGGTGAAGCAGGTGCGTTTCTAGATCCTTTTTATTCTCCCGGAAGTGATTTTATTGCAATGAATAACACTTGGCTTTCGGATTTAATTTTGCGTGACAAAGCTGGAGAAGATATTGCATTGTGTACCGAAGTATATGAAACCATGCATTTGAGATGGTTTGAAAGCTGGCTTCCACTCTATCAGGATAAATATAAATTGATGGGCAATACCCAAATTATGGTTTTCAAAATATTTTGGGATTGGGCTATTTATTGGTCGGTGCCTTGCGTTTTATTTACCAACAAGGGTTATACAGATTTAAAACTATTGCGTGATCTATTTGTTTCAGAAGATGGTATAGGAACAAAATTTCAAGCATTAAATAAAATCATGCAAGATATATTTACTCAATGGTT
>CAMCUO010000115.1 GCA_945879015.1 Chitinophaga pinensis
TTGAATATTTCCATAAACCAATTCAAATCCTTTCAAATAACTTTTTTCATAAACAGAAACATCTGAAACAAAATGTTTGCTTTGAGTCATTCCGGTTGTTCCGCTACTGGTAAAAACTATCGATTTTTTGTCGGTTTTTGCCGTCCTTATCTCCTGAGTTTTGAAGAATTCTATGGGTAAAAAGGGGATTTCTTCTATCTTTTTGATTGTTTCGGGCAAAACGGACAATCCTGCTAAAAACTTAGCATAAACCTCGCATTCCTTAGCCTGGTAGCGAAACACAGACAAACAAAGCTCCTCAAATTGGGAACTTGAATTTATCTCAATAATGTCATCTACACTAGGTTTCAAAGCTTTTGAGGCAATATTTGAGGGTTAAAATCGTTTTACTATTGCTTTGAGCAAAAATAATTATTAATTTTATGTATCAACTAAAAGAAATGAAGGATTATAAATTCATAGCATCTGTAATTTTACTGAGTCTTACTCTTTTATCATCTTGTGTGAAGGAAAAAGATTTTCCGATAGAACCATCCATTCAATTTTTATATTATTCAGCCTATACAAATGATTCGGCAGATTGTGTAATTGCTTTTAAAGATGGCGATGGAGATGTTGGAATTTTGGATGGGGATGAAACTACACCAAATGATTATGTTTTAAAATATCTATATAAAGATACTGATGGAACATTTAAACCATTTGATCAAATTGATTCTACTGCAGCTATGGACACTCTATTTTATTCTTACAGAGTTCCAAATTTAACTCCAGAAGGACAATACAAAGCATTAGACGGAGAGATAAGAGCAAAATTAAGAGCTGCACCTTTATATTATCCTTTACACACAATTGTAAAGTTTGAAATTACTTTACGTGATAGAGCGGGACATGTTAGCAATAGAGTTATGACTAGCGAAATTACTGTTACACCATAACATTAAAACATAGAAAATAAAAAAAGGATGATACAAAATATCATCCCTTTTTTTGTTTATAAAATTACCTACACATAATTAAGTGCTAACTGACTATGTGCTGCAACCAATTGTTCATTTTGAACAACTCGTTCAGCAATTTTTTTCAGGCGAACGGCATTGGGTAAGTAAACAGAGAATGTTGTTCCACATCCTTCTTCACTTTGTAGCTTAATAGCTCCTTTAAGTCTTTTTAGTGAATTCTGAACAATATAGAGACCCAAACCTGAACTATTTGCCAAATTTGTATCTCGGAAAAACATATCAAAAATATTTTGCTGAACGTCTTTTTTTATTCCTACTCCATTATCTTCAATATCAATTCGAATCATCTCGGATACATCCTGAGTAACCCTAATTTTTATAAAAGAAAAACCGGGAACATTTTTTGAATATTTTATACTGTTTTCTATTAAATTATACACTATAATTCTTAACAATCTTTCATCAGAATACAATTGAGATTTAATAATAAATTCTGCACTGAATATAATATTATCTAGATCATTTGTAGATTTAAATCCTGCAATGGTTTTAAATATTAAATCTTGTATGTTAACTTCACGATTTTCTATTTCTCCTTTTTTAATTACATTGATTAATGCCAATTCTTCAATAATACTATATAATTTAAAGCAGGATGAATCAATCATTGAAAAATATTCTAATGTATTGGAATCCAAAGTATCAAATTTAGCAACATTGACTAAGCCCTGAATGCTTGAGACTGGACTTTTTAAATCGTGAGATGCTCTATATATAAAGGTTTGTAGCTCTGTATTCGTTTCTTTCAATTCAATCATTAATTTTGAAATATGCTTTTCCATAATATTAAGCTGTGTTGACAAAATGTCTATTTCATACTTTGATGATTTAACAGGGAAAATATTTTTTTTAGTAAAGTCGCTATTAATAAATTTCACAACACGATTTTTTAGCATACTTACTTCCATTGAAAATTTACGTGATATATAAATTGAAAACGAAATACTAATAATCAAATAAATGATCCAAATTGACAAATAGATATTCTGCACTCTGGCTAGTCCTAATTTTACTTTGATTTCAGCTGCAGCCTTTATTGAATTAAATGAGACTGCCATATCATCAATTCGGTTATCAATGCCTTTTTTTATTCCGCTCTGAGTTTTTAATCCAATTTTTTTATCATATAAAACCATCTTGTTAAAAGAAATTGTGTATTTATTTAAGATACTTAAAATTTCATTCTTTTTATCGGAGGTTACATGATGAGAAGACATGAGCCGTAATCTGACATTATCGGATAGCTTTTTATGTTTCACAACATACTGATCCTCCTGACGGATAATAAAATCCTTTTCATGTCTACGAAGTTCCAAAATGTCAGCTGGGCCTATTTCTTTTTCGTAGTTCTCAAGTAAGTGAGCATAATTTCTCATTTCTCCTTCTATACCAAAATCTTTAAATCCTCTAATCACAATATTTTTAATAATACTATCCATAGAAGTTCTATAAACTAAGAATAGTTTACTCATATTAATAATTTTAGAATCGAGTTCAAAGTCCTGATTTAACTGACTTTCGTTCAATAGAATCATCGAAGAATCTATCTGTTTACAAATATCATAATGTGTATTCAAATAAGGACTTACTCCACTTTTATAAAAATTGGAATTAATTGTCTCATTGGAAAAAAAGTCTCGTGTTACCCTTATATCTTCCCAAACAAGGTTATTAATTCTTTCAATTTTTGTGACTATTTCTGATAATTTTTTTTCGTTTTTTCTTAAATAATAATTTGCAAAAAAGGAAGACAGAAATGCAAAAAGCACAAGAGAAAGAAAAAAAGCAAGGAGTTTGGCTTTAATTGTAGAAAACATATTGATAGTTTTTTGTTGATTTACAACAAAGATGTAGTAAGGATGTTAAAAGAAACACAATCCATAATTAAGCCTCAGTTAACTTATACCAAAGGATGAATTTTGTAGTCAAACGCTACAATTTTTACTCTTAATTAATAAAAAAGAGGAACATAAAATAATTGAAGAGAAAGTACTATAAAAACAAACTAAAAATCCAATAGAAAAATGCTCCTAAAATTGCACTAATTGGAATAGTTAAAATCCAAGCCCAAAGTAAACTAATTGTCACGCCCCACTTAACGGCTCCCACGCCTTTTGTAGCTCCTACTCCAATAATTGCACCTGTTATTGTATGTGTTGTAGAAACAGGAATTCCCATTTGCTCTGTCAAAAACAATGTAGTAGCTCCAGCCGTTTCAGCACAAACACCTTCTAGTGGAGTTACCTTGGTAATTTTTGTTCCCATTGTTTTTACAATTTTCCATCCACCACTTAAAGTTCCAATGCCAATTGCTAAATAACAAGAGATAGGCACCCAATCGGGCATTGATTTAATATCAACAATAGAACCATTTGCAATTAAAGCTGCCGCAATAATTCCCATTACTTTTTGTGCATCGTTACCACCATGTCCAATACTAAATGCTGCTGAGGATAATAATTGTGAACGTTTAAACATTGCCGAAGTTCTTTTCGCTGTTGGTTCTTTTATTTTTTCGTTATAGATAAACATGAATGCAAATAACAATAATGCACCAGATAAACACCAACGAAGAATTTTATTATCTGCCTTTTCAATTTCTTTTTTCAGATCAGCTTTAATATCAATTTTCATTGCTTTTGTAAAATCTTTCATTTTATCAGGTGCAATTGGATATTTTGCATTCATTGCTGCAACCATACCTTCCGCACCTAAATCAAAATATTTTTTTGTGATTGGTTTCAAGCTATCAATTATATTTTGAGTTGCTTTATATTCAGGTTTAAATGTACTATCCAATTTTGCTTTATTCTTAACCTGTTCAATCTTGAAATATAAATTCAATTTATCTCCTAATTTACTAATGGTAATATCTTTTAAATCAACATTGCTGACAATATCATTCACTACCATTTCGGAACCATGGTATTCATAATTTGATACATATGGAGCACATGCTTCTGCTTTTTCTTTCGCTTTTTCTAATTTATGAACTTGTGTAGAATCGTGTTTAATATCCACTGCATAAGTATATTTATCTACTTTAAAAAACTTACTCATATTCTCATTCAGTTTATTTTCTTGAAATCCAATAAACAAAAACCAAAGAACAACTGCAGAAGCCGACAAAATACCAACTTTGAGCCAGGTTTTATTTTGAATGAAAATAAGGGTAAAGAATATCGAAATTGCCATCCCCACAAGTGGAGCAAGAAAAATAAATAATACCGTTTTACC
>CAMCUO010000116.1 GCA_945879015.1 Chitinophaga pinensis
CATCTGTATTAAGAGATTTGAAATTAAGCAGAAGAAGAGGCTGGCAAGATTACCAGTAATTAAGTGATTAGGTGATTGGGTGATTAAGTAACTAGGGAGTAAATTTGTACATTTGTAAATCAAAAAAATTATCTACAGAATATGAAGAACGTGATCACATCAAAAAATGCACCTGCTCCTATCGGACCTTATAGTCATGCTGTGCAATTCGGGAATATGTTATTTGTTAGTGGACAAGTAGGAAAACATCCGGTAACGGGCGAATTAATGCTTGCCGATATCAAGACAGAAACCAAACAAGTAATGGAAAATGTAAAAGGTATTTTAGCAGATGCTGGAATGGATACTAGCCATATTGTTAAGACAACTATTTTCATGAAAGACATGAATAATTTTGCTTCTATGAATGAAGTGTATGGTTCTTATTTTGCGGGTAACTTTCCAGCAAGAGAAACAGTACAAGTTTCACGATTACCATTGGATGTAAATGTGGAGATAAGCGTCATTGCGATGAAATAGCCATCAGAAATCAAAATAAAAAGCCTCATCGCAAATTTGCTATGAGGCTTTTTTAATGAAAAATTATTTTGCTTTATTTCAGATGCTTTAAGTTAAGTGCATACATAATAATAAACGCTACTGGAAAAATTGCACCCAATACCATAAGTCCACCAAAAATTCCACTAAATCCTACTAATGAAATTGGAACAATAATTTGCAATAACTGTCCGCCCAAATATGCAAAAAAGCCAACTTTTCGAAGTTTCCACATCATCATTGCTCCAAATAAACACAATAAGTTAGCTACACATGCGTTAATTGCTAATGGAAGTGCGTTTACGGCTGCAGCATAAGCTCCGTCCATTACACTTTCCATAAATCCACCTCCAGGCATACCTTGCATACTTCCGGTCAAATCTTGCATCATTTCAAATTCCTCTAAGGCATAAGGCGCTTTTATTAAATTGTATAAGCCACCAACTACACCTAATCCAGCACCAACAAAAGTTAAAATGCAAAGCACTTTTAAAAACTTTGGTAATTTAGCTTCTACCATTTCACTTTGATTTACTTGTTCCATTATTTTATAATATTAAGTTGATTACGAATGCCATAAAATAAAAATACTCCAAATTACGAGAGTATTTTTATTAATAATTGAAAAAAATATTATTTTAAGTGTTTCATATTCAATCCGTACATTACGATGAATGCAGCAGAAATAACGATACCCATAATTGATGCACCGAAACCAGAATAAACAATACCCATAATTAAAGAAACTACAGTAGCTCCAGCATACATCATGAAACCGCTTTTGTTCATTTTCCACATTTTGATAACACCAAAAAGACCTACAATTGTTGTTAAGAAACCAACAATAATGTAAGCCCAAGTTAAGCCAACTCCAGGAGTAGCTGCCATTGCTGCAGACATAGCATCACCCATTTCTGAACCCATTTCCGAAGACATATCAGATGCCATTCCAGAAACAGCAGAAGCTGCACCCATTAATCCAATAACTGCAATGTATCCAAGTATAGCGAAACCTGCTGCGATAAATGACAAGATACACAATACTGTTAAAAATACTGGTCTTTTTGCGGCTTCACCGCCATTGTTTGTTTGTTCCATAGTTTTTTAGTTTTTAGTTTTTATTAAAGTTTAATAGTTGAAATTCTTAAGCTAATAAACAAAAAAAGGCCGTTCGTCCAAAAGTCTGTTAAAATATGTTATTAACAAGTTATTAGTTAAAACTCGAAAAATGAGGGACAAAATCCACCCTTTCACACTGATAATCAGTTAATTTAAGAACTTATTAAAATTATAAATTTTGGAGGAATTATACGAACTTATTCTGCTTTTTTGCGATTATAAAACGAATGATATGCTTTTTTAAAAGAAAATACTTAAAATATCATTTCATAAATTTTAAATGAAAGGCGTATAAACCTATAAAAGAAAGCGTAAAAAAGATGGCATACCAACTAATTGTGATATCTAAAACTAGGGTTGGAACAAATAATATCGCCAAATTTGAGAATGCGTAAAAATGAAAACCGTTTTTTTTGAGTTTCCACATAAGGATTGCTCCTATTATTGAACCCAGTGCTAATACAAACGTAAGTGAATAATATCCCCAGCCAGCTTCAATTACTTTCATACTATCCGCCATCACAGCTTCATCATAATTGGGATCACTCATCATATATTGTTTCATTATATCTGCTCCCAACGGAGTAATAATTGATGACAAGATACCTAGTCCTGAAAAAATAAATGTCATTATACATAAAAAAGATAATGATCTAGAGCGCTTTACTGCTTCTTCAGTATTATCGTTTTGAAACTCGTCCATATTAAAATTTATTATTGCTCCAAAGCTCAAAATTGTTTTTTTGATCTTCAGTTGTTTTTGCTTGTTTTTGCATTTTTATTGTTTTGTAAAATGCGCCAGGCTGAGGAATAACACTAACTGTTTTCACAATTCCATTGCTTGAAAATGTAATTTGCATAGAAGTATTTCCAAAATAATTACACCACTCCGTAAAATTTGTTCCGCTTGCATCTGGTTTTACTTGCATAGCATTTATTGAAAGTATATCATCGTTTATACCAATTCCAGCAACATCAGCAACCGAATCAAGATAGAGAGCAGTAACTTTACAAATACCTTCCACTCCATTAACTTTTATTCCCAAAGCATGTTCATTAAATTTTGAAGATGGCTCCATTATTAATTCACAACCAATAAAACTCATCGTATTACGCAACAATGCTTCGTAATCAGCTTTTCCGTTTATATAATTATTAAAAATATCATCATAAGAAGTATTAGCAAATTGCTCTACAATTAATTTATAATCTTCATCAGAATATCCTTTCCCTTTTATTGCAAACTCAGTATTCAAATAACACATCACGTCATCCAATGATTTTTTGTTTCCTGAATTTTTTCTAATAAACATGTCTGTCACAAATGCCAATAAATTTCCTTCGTCATAAATATTGGTTTTGCGATTAGGAATTCCTGGAGCATAACCATCCAACCAAGTATCAAAAGAAGAATCCGCAACCGACAAATTAAATCTTCCGAAATTATCGAAGTGCTTTTGTAGGCGCTCATCAAATGTTTTTAAATAGTCTTGTTCGCTAAACACACCACATCTGTAAAGCAAATAGTCACCATAATAAGTTGTAACGCCTTCGCATATATAACCCAATTTCGAATAATTTTCTTTTGTATAATCGTAAGGCTGCATTTCAATTGGACGAATGGTTTTGATATTCCATGCATGAAATAACTCGTGACAACTAACTCCTAAAAAGTTTTCATACAATTCACCTTTCATCAAGTTATAACCTGGTCCGAGTGCACAAACCGTTGATGTAGTGTGTTCTACTCCATGATACATTCTTGTAGGTAATATCTGAAATAAAAAATGATAGGATTCAAACGGAGCTTGTTTCATCATTTCCATTTGATGATTACAAAATTTTGTAAAATCGGTTTTTATTTTTTCCCAATCAGGTTTACATTCTCCTTGAAACCAAATATGGAATTCTTTACCAGCGCAATTAAATTTATTGTATTGTAATGTTGAAGAAGCAATAAATGGAGAGTCTGCTAATTCGTGAAAATCTTTACAAGAAATCACATTGTTTTTATGATTAGCACCACAAGCAAGTTTATATTCTTTGGGTAATTGCAATTCCATTTCACAAGCCTCATCAATTCTCTCAGGTATATAAACACAACAATTGACTGGATTCATATACAATTGGCTACCATCTAAAAAAGTAGAACCTGCATTTAAATCAATCGCGTAATAATTGTATTTGATATGTAATTCGGAAACACCTTTTGTTTGAACACTCCAGCAATCTTTGGTCGTTTTTTGAAATTTTAAAGCATTTCCCTTTTCATCAAAAGCTGCCCATTT
>CAMCUO010000117.1 GCA_945879015.1 Chitinophaga pinensis
TGATTGAGCTGAAAGTGTTTTGTTTTGCCAGCTAATCCCAGCATAGCACCCGATACTTCACGTAATGATGTGCATTTGGCAAAGGCACAAAATAGCATACTAATCAGGTGATCTTTGGTGGTAAACTTTTTTACATATCTATCCGAATTATACCGATTATATAAAATATATAGTCCAATAAATAGTACTATTATTTTGATATATCGGCATTACTATTGTAAAATTTGCAGAAGCCTTTGGGCTATCTACAAATTACAATTAGTATTACATGCTTTTGAGGAATCGGTTATAATTTTAGAATCAATTAAAGAAATCAGCGTTTAAACGATCTCGCTGATCAATTCTAAAAATGAAGTTGTGAAAAAAATATTTTGTATTAAGAATAAAAAATGATTTTAATTTCTTTTTACTTTTTTTCTGCATGATAAAGAATCTATTTAATTGCAATTACCACTTTACTTTTTCATAGTAAAATGCCAATTTTATAAAACAACAAACTTTTTTGAAACAAAAAAATCAATTCATTAACTTATGCATCCAAATAACTCCATTTTTATTATTCAATTTGTCAATTAATCCTTTTTCAAAAAGTTCTTCTATAACTAATTCTGCATTTTCCTTTGACATATCGTTTAAAAAAGCAAATTCAATCGCTGTCATATTATTAAACATTTCAAACAATTTGATAGGAACAATACTTCGTTTCTTTTTTACTGCATAAGGAATTAGCTGATGAATTATTTCTTCAAATTTTTCATACGATTGAATACCTTTCAAGGTTATTTTTGTTTCTAATCCACCAAAAAAAATAAATGTTGGAAAAGAATTGATTTTATTTTCTTCAGTTAATCGCAAATCATCTTGAAAAAGTTCAATTGCTTTCCCTTTCATATCCTTCAGTAGAATTGCCGAATCCAATCCGCAGCTCAATGCAGCATTTTCAATCCAATCTATAGTAGTAATATTTTTTTTCTCAAGAAATAACATTTCTTTTAATCGTCTCAGAAACCAAATAGCCTTATTTTTATTTTGCAATTGAGCAGCCTTAAAGGCTATAGAAGGAGGAAAGGAGGAGTTTAATGGATCTTCAATCCAAACGTCTCCATTCAATGGAACGGAATATTTTTTACTCATATCCTCCCAGTGTTGAGCCGCGTCTGAAGGGGTCTTAATAACCCCTTTATTGTAACCAAGCCATGATGGAAGCAATCCTCCCATATGATATTCGATATCTAGATAATCATCATATTCTAATTTTAATTTTCTTAGAATTGGTTGAATCAGCCAACAGGAAGAACAAACGGGGTCTGTGAAATAGTAAACTTTTAGTGGCTTTATTACTGCATTTTTATCATTCTCGCCTTGGTCTGAAACTAAAGGGACAATATATCCTCGCTCGCTATACAATTTTGGATTTAAAAATAGTTTTTTCAATTCCCTTCCTTGTTCAATATGGCTCGCTAAGTTTATGGATCTTTCATTATAAAAGGTAGTGAAAATATTTTCACTGTCATCAAATTGCTCAAAAAGTGAAGCCAGTGCATTTGCATCCAAAATAGCATTTGTTGTTCCAGCACTTGTAAAAGGCAATGCCAAATGTGCGGCATCTCCAATAAGAGCGATGTTGTTTTTATGGAAAGTGGGAAGTACGTCAAAGTCGCGTGTATTCCAAATGTATGTCTTCGAAAAATCATTAGCATCAAGAATTTCTGCAACTTCACTTGGAAAATTTTTCAGCATTTCTTTACAAAATAAACTCAATTGCGCAGGACTTGATTCTTCTTGGCCATCACTGAAAGTGGCATCATATTGCATAAACCATACTACTTCATCAGCAGAAACGGGAATAAATCCAAAGGCTAAGCCTTTTTCTTTACTTTGATATTTTTGAAATACTGCTGCTTGCTGATTCGCTATCGAACTTCTGCTATAAATGCCGACAATTTCCTTTACATCTATATTGCTAAAATTTACTTTACCAAAAAGAGTATCACGCACTTTAGAATTGCTTCCATCAGCTCCAATAAAAATATCACCATATTCAACATCACCGTTTTCAAATACAGCAGCAACTGCTTTTTCGTTTTCGAAAATAAAATGCGAAAAAACTCTTCCTTGTTTTAACGTATTACTATCTAACAATGAATAAAAGAAAGAGATTAAGCTGGAGCGCTTCATACAATACCAGTCATTTAATTGAATTTTTATCAATTCTTCGCTATCAATTTTTTTTAAACTAAATTGATTTACCTTTTTGGATAGGAGTGGTACTTTGGTCTCAGGAAAGAAATCTTTTAAAATAGAATAACCATCATTACTCATTAAAAAAGCGTGCCCTCTTCCTTCAATTCCAATAGATTTTTCATTTACAACTACATCGATATTTTTCCTGCGTAACAAAATGCCTAATGTTAGACCAGCAATGCCGCCTCCTATTATAACAACTTTCATTTTATTACACTTTTTATTCGATGAATTGCTTCGTTTAATATTTGATTAGATGTTGCGAAACTCATTCGAATATATCCATCTGCACCATCACCAAACCATTTTTTTAAACCAGGAACAACAGCCACTTTAGCTTCTTTTAAAAGAAATTCCTGTATTTCTTGACTTGATTTTTTTGTGGCTGTGATATTTGTAAAAGCAACGTAACACCCTTCGGGCGGAATACAATTAAACCCTGGTATAGTATTGAGTTCATTCACAAGCAATGTTCGCATGGATGTAAGATGCTTCAAAAAATCGCTTAACCAATAGTCACATTTTGTTAATGCAGCAGTTGCAGCTACCTGAGACAATACATTCGCTCCATGTATTGTAGAATTATGTAAAGAGGCATCTATCAATTTTGAAAAATGATTTTGGTTGTGAGCCATAACTGCTCCAATCCGCAATCCAGCCAATCCGTATGATTTACTGAACCCCGTTATAGTAATTGTTCTATTTCTGATCTCTTGATCGATAGAAGCAATACTTGTAAAAACACTTGGATAAAAAACAATATCACTCCAAATCTCATCAGATAAAATAATCAAATTATGTTTGCAAGCTATATTTCCTAATTGAATCAATTCGTCTTTCGTGAAAACTTTACCTGTCGGATTTAATGGATTACAAAGACAAATAAGTTTAGTTTTTTTTGTGATTAAGGTTTCCATTTGTTCAAAATCCACTTTTGAGCTGCCAGGAGGTATTGCAAACGGGATAGCTACAGCGCCAACAGACTCGATAGAATAACGAAATAAAAAATCTACAGGGTCAAAGATTATTGCTTCTTCGCCCGGTAAAAGAAAAGCCTTACATGTTAAAAATATACCGAAGGCGGCACTGTCAACCGGAAACGTATAGGCAGGAGAAACAGGTACATTTCGTTTTTTCTGATAATAATTTGCAACACTTTCCTTAAAATCAGGAAGACCTTCAGGCGGTCCGTAGCAAAAATATCTGTCCTTTGTAAAAGCAGAAATTGACTCAGCTATTTCGGGGGCACTTGGAAAATCAGGGTCAGCAGCTGTTAAAGGAATAACATCTGATGGGAAAGTTGCCCAACGCAGATTGTAAGCACGTTTTTTTAAAAGTTCTAAATTAATGGAATTGTCTGTAAACATAATCTCTAATCATTATTGTCCGATAAAAGTATAAAATAGAATTTATATATGCTAATTTATTTGATTATCAGTTAGTTAATTTTATGTTTTTGGGTTTTTATAAAGTAAGCCCACTAAAATAAATCGTATTGTAAGTTTGTTGGTGCTATTTTTTGCCAGTCTTTATCTGGATTTTCTAAAA
>CAMCUO010000118.1 GCA_945879015.1 Chitinophaga pinensis
GCAACTTGTACTTCATCCAAACTGCCTGTCATTTCTTTACGATAACGGGAAATAAAAGGAATAGTTGCTCCTTCATCTAACAATCCAACAACTGCATCAACTTGTTTTTCGTTAATGTTAAGACTTAATGCTATTTTTTTATAAAAAAGATTTTCTGACATATGATATTTAGGCTTTATAATAATGTTACATGATTTTTAAACACATAGACACATAGTTTTAAGTGTTTTAGGTTTGGGTAATATTTACATAGCTGAAGCAAGCTTCAAACAGAGAGATTAATCTTAAGTAAATCCAATCTCTATGTTTAAAAATTTATTTTTCTATGCAAATTTATTTAAACAATATCCAACTTTCTATTAATTATAAAAAACTATGTGTCTATGTGTTTTAAACTACGCTACACAAATATAAGGTTAGTAAACACTCAATATTTATAATATTTTCAACAGGTTCTTGTATTTTGTTGAAAAATAAAATTACATTTTGAAATGAGGTATAATTGAAATACTTTTACGAGTAGATGTCAGATGCCAATACAACAAAATGGCACATACAAAAGAAATTCATTTTTCTTTTTATACTATCGTACAACTTCTTCTATATATTCCCTTTTCCTTTTGATGCTTTCCCTAAGTATTCAAATCACATTTTCCTTTTCCACGTTTAGAAAAACTGGAACAAACATTTGGCGAATCTACCCCGGAGGGCTTGTTGTGGGCATTCATGGGTTATTCGAAAAGTTATACTGTTTTTCTTGGAATCATTGAAGTTGTTTCAGCGCTCTTATTACCATTCCGAAGAACAAATGCTTTAGGTTCATTATTAGTTTTATTAATTATGATTAACGCAGCCATTATCAATTTCAGTTACGATGTTCCTGTAAAACTTTTTGCATTGCACTTGGTTGCTTATTCAATCTTTTTGCTTTATCCTTTTTTCAATTCTATTTTTCAGTTTTTCATATTAAAGAGAGAAACAAAATTAGCAGAACAAAAAGAAATTGTTTTTCCAAAGTTTATTCAATCGTATAAGAAAATAATTAACGCAGTTATAATTGTTTCGATTACATTATTATTTATGAATTTCAGCTGCGAGAATATGAAAACATACGGTGATTGCGCTCCGAAACAATCATTGTATGGGATATACAAGCATAGTTTATTTAATTACGATTACACCAAAATCACACCAAATCTTATACTCCGAACACAATTTGATAAAATTATTTTTGATTCAAAAAATACTATTATTATTTCATTTGGAGAAGATGCAAAATATTACACCACCAAGACTGACATACTAAACAGAACTGTAAATTTCATATCAAACTCTGATACAAAGGAAACATCTATTCTGAATTACGAAATTAAGTCCGAGTTTTTAAAATTAAATGAGATTATAGAAGCCGATTCAGTTACAATGATTTTTAAGAAAGTAGATGTGAATTCTTTTCCTCTCATCAACAGGGGATTTCATTTGGTAGTTGAGTCTCCTGAGAATAATTGAGTCAATCCCCCTAGCCCCCTTCTCCAAGGGGGAATAGACACAAACTACGATTATGCTTGCCTTTTGCAAACACAGACCTGCATGCCGCAGGCTGGTTCGTAATATTCGTTTTTATTAGTTATCCGCATTAAGATATTCTACTCCAGTTAGTCCGATTACGATTCATCATCGAAAACTGATACGCGATATTAGCATTCTCTGGATTAACTAACTCTAGATCTTCTGATAATAATTCTATCACCATATTTCTGGCAGTATGCAAAATTTGTGCATCTTTTGCTAAATCTGCAATATTCAAATCCAACACTCCGCTTTGCATTGTTCCTGCCATATCTCCTGGTCCGCGTAATTTCAAATCTACATCTGCTATTTCAAAACCATCGTTTGTATTGCACATGGTTTCCATTCTTAATTTTCCATCATGACCTAATTTATGACTCGTCATTAAAATACAATACGATTGATCAGCTCCTCTTCCAACTCTTCCGCGCAGCTGATGCAATTGTGATAATCCAAAACGTTCGGCACTTTCAATCACCATCACACTTGCATTGGGAACATTCACTCCAACTTCAATCACGGTTGTTGCAACCATAATTTGTGTTTGATGTTTTACAAAGCGTTGCATCTCATATTCTTTTGCATCTGCTTTTAATTGTCCGTGCACAATACTCACTTGATATTTCGGTTGCGGAAATGCTCTAACAATGCTTTCATATCCATCCTGCAAATCTTTAAAATCCATTTTTTCGGATTCTTTAATAAGAGGATAAACAACATAAATTTGTCGACCCAACGCAATTTGTTCTTTCATAAAACCAAACACTCGGTCGCGATGATTGTCAAAACGGTGTGTTGTCGAAATTGGTTTTCTTCCAGGAGGCATTTCATCAATCACACTCACATCCAAATCCCCGTACAAAGTCATTGCTAACGTTCGCGGAATGGGTGTTGCCGACATAATCAAAACATGCGGTGGTTGTGTGTTTTTTGCCCACATCTTTGCTCTTTGTGCAACACCAAAACGATGTTGTTCATCAATTACAACCAATCCTAAATTTTTAAATTGCACGGTATCTTCAAACAAGGCATGCGTTCCAATTAAAATTTGCAGTTCTCCACTTTGCAATTGTTCGTGCAATATTCTTCTTTCTTTTACTTTTTTTGAACCCGTTAACAATCCAATTTTTATATCCAACGGTTTTAACAATTCAGAAAGTGTTTCAAAATGTTGATTCGATAAAATTTCTGTTGGCGCCATCAAACATGCTTGAAAACCGTTATCCAATGCAATTAGCATATTCATCAAAGCCACCAATGTTTTTCCACTTCCAACATCTCCTTGCAACAAACGATTCATTTGTTTTCCACTTCCCATGTCCAAACGAATTTCTTTGACAACTCTTTTTTGTGCATTCGTTAATTCAAAAGGCAAATGATTATTATAAAATTTATTAAAATAGTCACCAACTTTAGAAAAAACAAAACCTCTATACGTTTTTTCTCTCAATCCTTTTTGTTTCAAAAGTTTTAGTTGAATAAAAAACAACTCCTCAAACTTCAATCGAAACTCTGCTTTCTTTAACAAATCAGGGTTCTGAGGAAAATGAATTTGCTTCATTGCATCTTCTCTCGACATTAATTGGTATCGGTCTAAGATTGTTTTTGAAAGTGTTTCAGGAATATTGTTTTTAATGAGTGCGCTCAACACCTTTTGAATACGAGCAATCCCTTTTGTATCCAAACTTCTGCCCTTTAGTTTATCTGTGCTATGATAAACAGCTTGAAGTGCAGGAGCAAAAGTTGTATTCTCTTCTGTTACTAATTCTATTTCAGGATGAGCAACATTAAACTTACCAGCAAACGCGGCTGGCTTTCCAAATACCACATATTCATTTGTTAAATGTGGTTTAATTTTTTCTCCAATCCATTTTGCTCCTTGAAACCAAACCAATTCTAATTTTCCAGTACCATCGGTGAATGTTGCGACAAAACGTTGCGCTCTTTTCACACCAACCATTTCGGTATGCGTAATTTTTCCACGGAGCTGCACAAAAGGCAA
>CAMCUO010000119.1 GCA_945879015.1 Chitinophaga pinensis
TTAAAAGCACAACCCAAACCATCACCAATATCAACCAATCCTGCATTTTCTTCTCCAGCTTCTGCTAATATATATGGACCTTTTTTAGGAAGTTTTTTTAACCAAACAATGGAATTCTTATAAGAACAATGCTCACTCCACATCACCGAAAAGATACTCAACTCAGTAAAATTAGGCACTCTGCCAAGTATTACTATAATTTTTTGATACTCGTCTTCTAATAAACCTAATTTCTTAGCTGTTTCTACTGTTGTTAAATTTTCTTCTGCTGTTGTTGACATAATTTTATTTTTATTTTTGCTACCAATTTTAGTGAAATTATAGCATATATGGACGTTTTTAAGAAATTCAAATTTACGGAAAACCACCTTATTTTGAGGATTAATTTATTTAGAGTTTTCAACAGCTTCGAATTGCTATATTTGGGTATATTTAACAATTAATAGAACACAAGTAACGCCAAAACATCTGATTTTAATACGTTTAAATCCGTTTTATCAGCGTCATCTGCGTTCCATCAGGAAATGGAAATCTTATTAACCTTAACATACACAGCCTTTTTCATCTTTATAATACATAAGATGAAGTTTTTTGACGTTGACGGAATCTCTAAAAAGACCATCTCTCTATTATTTCTTTTAAAACTCATTTTTGGATTTACACTTTGGGCAATTTATACATTTTATTATACCGACAGAGCTACTGCTGATATTTATAAATATTTTGATGATAGCAAAGTCATATACTCTACACTCAAAACTAATCCTATAGATTATTTCAAATTGCTATTCGGAATAGGAAATAATACTGCAGCATTCGATCATTATTATTCCGAAATGAATTATTGGGCTCGTAAAGTTGATAGCAGTATTTATAATGACAGTCATACCATTATAAGATTTAATGCTGTTGTAAGATTATTCTCTTTCGGATATTACAATGTGCATACGGTTGTAATTTGTTTTCTTTCCTTAATAGGATTAACGGCTATCTACAAAACTTTTGTAACTCATCTTCAAGATAAAAAGCGCGAACTACTTTTTGCAGTATTTCTTTTACCATCCGTTTTATTCTGGGGCTCTGGAGTTTTAAAAGAAGGATTAATATTTTTTGCACTCGGATTATTAATCTATTATTCCAACAAATTATTTAGCATTAAAGCAATTGTTATTTGTCTGGCAACAGCATTATTACTTGCCTTTTCAAAGTTTTATGTTTGGCTAGCCATTTTTCCAAGTATCGCTTTATTGATATGGACAAATAAAACAAGTTCTAAAAAAGTTGGTTATAAATTTATATTGATTTTGTTATTTATCGGAGCGGCTGGATTAAACATCGATTCATTCACAAACATTCAGAATCCACTCGTAACGTTATCTCAAAAACAATATGAATTTAATTTATTGGCAAGCGGACAACTTACTGACGCAAATAATAAAGCAATTCCAGTTGCAAACAGTATAATCGAAATAAATAAATTAGAGCCGACAGTTTATTCGTTTCTTAAAAATAGTCCTAAAGCATTAGTCAACAGCTTTCTTCGACCTTATATTTGGGAATTAAAATCTCCTTTAATGTTATTATCTGGGCTAGAGACTTTTTTAATAATTTTTATTTTATTTTTTAGTTTATTCTTCATCAAAACAATTAAAGAAATAAAATGGGAATACGTCTTATTTTGTCTTTCTTTTGTATTCATTCAATTCTTAATCATTGGAGAAACAACCCCTATTCTTGGTGCAATAGCTCGTTACAAAACAATTGCACTTCCATTTTTAGTAATTGCTTTGTTATTTATTATCGACAAGGAAAAGCTTTTAAAAAAAGTTCCTTTTCTTAAAAAATACTGAATTAATAAATTAGTTTAAATTTGTTCAATAACCCTAAAAAAGTAACTATGAGTTTCAAAAGTTTATTTCGAAAAAAATCAGCAAGTGTAGTTTTAAAAGAAGGAGGCGATGGAGAACATTCTGGGTTGAGCAAAGTATTAACAGTGCGCGACTTAACATTTTTTGGAATTGCTGCAATCATTGGTGGTGGAACTTTTAGTGCTATTGGGAATGCCTGTTTTTCTGGCGGTCCAGCAGTTATTTTACTTTACGTAATTTGTGCTGTAGCTTGTGGATTCACCGCAATGTGTTATGCAGAATTTGCAGCTCGTGTGCCTGTTTCCGGAAGTGCTTATACTTATGCTTATGTTTCTTTCGGAGAATTATTCGCATGGATTATTGGTTGGGCATTGTTAATGGAATATTCTATTGGAAATATTTACATAGCATTTTCATGGAGCGGATATTTTACAAATCTGTTAGAAGGTTTTGGAATGCATTTGCCAGAATGGCTAACAATTAACTACACTGCATCCCACAGAACCTTTTTGGAAGCATCAGCATTCTCTGCAGAATATGCAAAATATATTGCAGGCAGTATGGCAGAAATTAAAGATGGCATCTTTTTATCTTGGTTCAATAGCAGTGCAGTTCAAGCATCTATAACTGAAGGGAAACAAGTTCTTGATCTTTTCACTGCAAAATACAATAGCATGATTGCATCTGAAGGATATAATGCATTTGTAAATTCTCCTCAATTAGGTGGACTTCATATTGTGTTTGACCTCCCAGGTGTAATGATAAATATTTTTATTACCTGGCTAGTGTTTATTGGAACAAGAGAATCTAGAAACTTCAGCAATATTATGGTTATGATAAAATTAGCTGTAGTAGTTTTAGTTATCATAGTTGGTTTCTTCTATATTGATATTGAAAATTGGACACCATTTATGCCAAACGGATTTGGCGGAGTAATGGCTGGAGTATCTGCAGTGTTCTTTGCATACATTGGTTTTGATGCTGTTTCTACTCTAGCAGAAGAAGCAAAAAATCCACAAAGAGATTTACCGCGTGGGATGATTTACTCTCTTGTTATTTGTACTGTTGTTTATATAATACTTGCACTCGTTTTAACTGGAATGGTTTCTTATACTTTATTAGGAGTAAGCGATCCATTAGCAGAAATATTTGCATTGAAAGGCGTTAAATGGATGTTATTCATTGTTTCAATTGCTGCTGTGGTTGCAATGACAAGCGTAATGTTGGTTTTTCAAATGGGACAACCAAGAATTTGGATGACCATGAGTCGTGATGGATTATTACCAAAACGTTTTTCTAAAATTCACCCGAAATATAAAACACCAGGTTTTGCTACAATTGTAACTGGTTTAGTTGTTGGTCTACCAATGTTTTTTACAGATGAAAATTTTATTCTAGATTTTACAAGTATCGGAACATTGTTTGCCTTTGTGCTTGTTTGCGGAGGAGTACTGATGTTGCCGTCACAAAGTTCTGAAGAAAAAACCGCAACCGAAGCTACAAAAGGAAAATTTAGATTACCATACATAAATGCGAAATTTAGTTTTCCATTAATTATTATTGCGACCTTTTCGTTTTTGATTTATCAATTTCCAGAATTTTTTACTGATGCATTTAATTTTTCAGGGGATAATGTTGGACTTAAATTACC
>CAMCUO010000120.1 GCA_945879015.1 Chitinophaga pinensis
GGATTACCCCAAAAACCTATAAATGCTTCTTTAAGTGAACTTAGATCAGTGCAGTCAATTTTGTATAATCCTTCAATTGCAATAAATGAAATTATATCTAAACAAAAAGTGTTTCCAATGATTTTTATTCTAGAAGAAATATTGTCAAATGCAATTTCCTTATTTTCGTTTATTATAAATTGATATCCAGTTTCTGTTTCGAGAAGAAAATAATGTATGGTTTTGTTGTAATAAAACCTTACAACTTGACCAAATCGCTTATCTATAATATCGTTGAAATCTATAATCATTTTTTAATTTAGCATTACCGCTAACGGTTTGCGGCTAAAAGAAGTGCGGAAATTACTTGCACAAAACTGTCTTAACCGAAAAACTTTATTAAAAGTACTGAACTAAATCGCAATTTTTTAAAAATAAATTTATACCGCTGAAAAAATAAAATTGCATCTTGCACTATCTCCGCATTTTTTTTAGCCGCTGTTACCTGCTGGCGTATTGTTCAGCATTGTTATCATTCGAAGCTATGTCTGTCGGTTTACTATTTTTTTTGCGCAAGCTTTACAAGCTCATTTAAAAGCTTTGGTATAGCGAGGCTTTGCGCGGCTTTTAAATGTGCTTGCAAATGCGTTAGCTGTTTTTAAACTCTGATTCCAATTACTAAAATGTCGTCAACTTGCTCTGTTCCTGCTTTCCAATCTTCCACAAAGTTGTCTAAGTGTTGCTCTTGTTCCTGCATTGTTTTATTTTGAATACTTACCAAAATTTCTTTCAGTTTTCTGGTCATTAATTTTTTTCCATCTTTCCCGCTAAACTGGTCTGCGTAACCATCTGTGCAAATGTAAAAAGTGTCGCCTTGCTGTAATTTTATTTCGTGGGTGTCAAAATGCTGAGCATCATTTGTCAAACCACCAATAGCAACTTTGGTTGCTTTTATTTCTTCCACTGCGGTCTGCCCGTTACGAATAATCCACACAGGTCGGTTTGCACCAGCGTATTTTACAATACGATTTTTTGTGTCTACGGAGCAAATGGCAATGTCCATTCCGTCTCTGGTAGATTCATCTTTGCTTGATTGTTTTAAAGAAGTTTTTACACCTTTATTTAACAGCGATAATATTTCACTTGTATTGTTGCTTTGTTGAACCGCATCTGTCAACCTTTCCGAGCCAACCATACTCATAAAAGCGCCAGGTACTCCGTGACCGGTGCAGTCAACTGCTGCAATAAATACTGATTCAGTATTTTTATGAAAGAAATAAAAGTCTCCGCTTACAATGTCTTTGGGTTTAAATAGAATAAAACTTTGAGGAAGCGATGAATAGATTTCTTTTTTGTCGGGAAGAAACGCTTGTTGTATGCGAAGCGCATAGTTGATACTGTCTGTTATTTCTTTATTTTTTTCTTCTACTAAACTTTTTTGTTCTTCAGCAATTTCTTTTTGTTTCAAAGCATCTTTCTCATTTGCTTCGGCAACTATTGTTTTTTCTGCCAATTCGTGTGTACGTTTTTCAACTGTATCTTCCAATATTTCTTTATCTCTGCGGAGTGCAGCTGTGCGCCAACGATAAAAACTAAATAACGAAACAACAAACACCAAACCCATCAAACTCCTAAACCACCAAGTTTTCCACCAAGGTGGACGAATAGAAAATGTATAATTAAATTCCTCGCTCCAATAACCTTCACTGTTCATTGCTTTTACTTTAAACGAATATTTTCCTTGTGGTAAGTTACCGTAAGGCGCTTCGGTTCTATTTGTTATTGCGCTCCAATTTTCATCAATGCCTTCTAATTTATATTGGTATTTTACTTTTTTACTTTGCTTTTGAGTGATGCCAATAAAATTAAAAGTTAAGTAATTGTTGTTGTATGCTAAACTTAAATTCTCCGGTAAGCTATACCACTTTGTTATTCCATCAAACTCAAAATTACCAACGCTTACACCATTGCCAAGTGTTAGAGTACTGTCTTTTTTCTTCTCTAAATGTACCCAGGCAATATTTTCATTAAACAATGCAATGCTTGTTAATTGAATGTTTGGAGCAATAGTATCTATAGCTTCTCCTTGCGGATGATAGGCGGTTAGCCTGTCATTTGCTGCAACCCAAATAGTTCCGTTTTTATCTTCACAAATTGTTTTGCCTCCGTTTACACCAATGCCTAAAAAACCATCTTCGTACGTGTAATTTTTAAAGAAAATTTTTCCTTCCGCCTCTTTTGAGGCGTTGACATTGTCAGAAAAAAACACTAACTTCTCCTTGTTTTCCGGAGTCAGCTTGCTCAAACCAAACCGAGTTCCGAACCAAAGGTTTCCGCTTTTGTCTTCCAATATACTAAAAACACTATTATTGCTGAGCCCTTCTTTTTCTGTAAAATGCGTAAAGGATTTCCCGTCATATTTTGATACACCTCCGCCATTAGTGCCGAACCAAAGGTTTCCGCTTTTGTCTTGAAGCATACAACGTATAACATCGTGCTTTAATCCTTGTAATTTACTAAACGAAGAAAAACCTTCCGGGTTTTGGTCTTTCACGTAAGCGTCTTTTGCAATTACAACTTCGGGGATGCCTGCTACAAAAGGGCTGTCGATGACGGGAACTGTTTTAGGAAGAAGAAATGTGTCTTGTCCGGGAGTAATTACTCTTGCTTTTCCTTCCAAAAAAATTTGCGGTTTTCCTGCAAGAACAATATTTGTATTTGTCGGAACCACTTTTGGATTTCCGGCTTTTACAATTGTCGGTTTACCAGCAAGTATAACCTTTGGCTCTGTTATGCTGTCTTTCGGCACAACATAACCTTTTGTTTCAACAACTTTTGGTGCAAAAGTGTTTGGTCGTTCCTGCTCTTTCTTTTCAGAGCAGGAAAAAAGGAATATCCCGCTTATTAAAAGAATGATTTTGATTTTTATTTTCCTCATATGTTTTTTGTGTTCGATCCCTTTTTTGTCAATGGAGCTATGTAGAGATTTAAATGTATACCAAATATATTAATTATAAATTGAATGATCGAAGAGCGTGGGAGATTTGGCTCTTTTGTTTTTGCCTTTTTTGTCGGCTTGTGGGAGAGCGGCAAAAGCAAATGTGCCAAATGAGCGAGGGAATAAAGTGATTCAAATTTATTTTGTCGGTGTGGTGGATTTTTCTACGGAGCTGGATTTGTCTGGTTGTTGTCTTTACGCTTGCAGGTAACGTTTTCGGGCTTGGCGAAGGTGGCGATTTTCACCACAAATGTTGATGCGGAGAACCAAACTTTGATTAACCACAAAACTGTCAGACGAAGCACTGAACCGCCAATTTCTTGTAGGTGCTGTGTGTGCCCTGAATGATAAATATAGTTCTTTTTATTTTAATGAAAGAAAGCCAGAGAGTGAAAATCTCTTATGCGCGAATTAACACCTCGAAGCATTAGTAAGTCGCAAGGGTGGTAAGAGTGATT
>CAMCUO010000121.1 GCA_945879015.1 Chitinophaga pinensis
CATTGATGTTTATCTACAATGAAAAAATAAAAGAACCAACTGCAAAGAGAACATCAGCGATGTTTAAACGTTCACAATTATTATCTTCTGCGGCATTCAGTATTGGTCATGGTGGAAACGATGCACAAAAAGTAATGGGTATTATTGCAGCAGCATTGGTAGCGAATGGTTCAATTGTAGATATTAAATCGATGCCAGATTGGGTGCCTATTTCTTGTTATTTAGCAATTGGAATTGGAACATTGAGTGGTGGATGGAAAATTGTAAAAACAATGGGAACAAAAATTACTAAAGTAACTCCATTAGAAGGTGTGTGTGCTGAAACAGCTGGTGCAACAACTTTATTCTTAACAGAGCAAATGGGAATTCCTGTTTCTACAACACATACCATTACAGGTGCAATCATTGGAGTAGGAGCGACAAAAGGTGTTGGTGCTGTTAAGTGGGGAGTAACAATTAGTTTATTATGGGCTTGGATTTTAACAATTCCTATTAGTGCAATTTTAGGCGCATTGTTTTATTGGATCTTCAGTTGGTTTTTATAATCAAATAATTCAGAATAAAAAAAGGGATGATAATTTATCATCCCTTTTTTTATTTCCTATATATTTTTATTAAGGATTAGTTATAATTTCATTAGTCAATACTCTATTGCTTACATTCCCTGCTCTGTCTCTCAAAAATATTTCAAACTTCACAATTGAATGAGCTGGATGATAAATTGGAGCTGCTCTTAATTTCGCTCTGATTTCCCCATCCAATGCTTTGTATTGTCCTTCTGGAGTTAAATTTGGAACTCTGTAGGAATAAAATAATGTATCCATCGCAGGAGTGGTTAAGTCGCTATCGTATGGCAAAAAAACTCCAGTCGTTAAATCTTTGTACAAATATTTTAATTGATAATCATTTGGTGTTGTAGCATCACCTTCTAATATTCCGATATCTCCATCACCATCTTTAAAGGCAATTACACAATCTGCAGAATCAGGAGCATATGCATCGAAATGTAAAAACGATATAGACGGAGTTGGAGGAAATTCTTTTTCCTTAACACAAGATGGCATTATTACTACACTTAGTAAAAATAATACGGCTATGAATTTTGTATACTTCATTTCTTTTTAGTTGATACATAAAATTAATAATTATTTTTGCTGAAAGCAATAGTAAAACGACCTTAACCCTCAAATATTGCCCAAAAAGCCTTGAAACCTAGTGTAGACAGCATTATTAAGATAAATTCACCCCTTCAATTTGAGGAGATGGCATTGTCTGTTTTTCGCCACCAGGCTAAGGAATGCGAGGTTTATGCTAAATTTCTGGCCGGTTTATCGGTTTTACCCGAAACCATACAAAAAGTAGAAGAAATCCCCTTTTTACCCATCGAATTCTTTAAAACTCAGGAGGTAAAGACAACAGAAGCCGATAAAAAACCAATCATTTTTACCAGCAGTGGAACAACTGGAATGGTCCAAAGCAAACATTTTGTTTCAGATGTTTCTGTCTATGAAAAAAGTTATCTGAAAGGATTTGAGTTGGCTTATGGAAACATTCAAGACTATTGTGTTCTAGCATTACTTCCTTCGTATCTCGAACGCGATGGTTCTTCTTTGATTTATATGATGGAAGATTTAATCAAAAAATCAAATCATCCCGACAGCGGTTTTTATTTAAATAATTACGATGAGTTGATTTCAAAAATAAATTTACTTGAAACGAACTCACAAAAAATTATATTAATCGGTGTTACATACGCACTACTTGATTTGACGGAGCAATTCCCCCTTTGGAAAAGGGGGCAGGGGGATTTGAAGCAGATCACTGTTATGGAAACAGGCGGAATGAAAGGGAAACGCAAAGAAATGGTGAGAGAGGAATTGCATTCTAATTTATGTAAAGGCTTTGGAGTAAATAAAATTCACAGCGAATATGGAATGACCGAATTATTATCTCAAGCCTATTCAAAAGGAGATGGAATTTTTAATTGTCCGCCCTGGATGAAAATACTTATCCGTGATACAAATGATCCTTTCTCTTATTTACCTATTAATAAAACAGGTGGAATAAATGTAATCGATTTAGCAAATATTAATTCCTGTTCGTTTATTGCAACACAAGATTTAGGAAAATTACATTCTGATAATTCTTTCGAAGTGTTGGGTCGCTTTGATAATAGCGATATTAGAGGTTGTAATTTGTTGGTGGAGTAGATTAATTCGCCTTAATCACAAAATAATTCTTCTTTCCTTTTTGAATCAAGATATATTTATTGTTGATGAGATGAGCAGTAGAAACTTTCAATTCAATATCTTCTACTTTTGCTTTGTTTACCAAAACTCCGCCACCTTGAATCATTTTTTTTGCTTCTCCTTTGGATGGGAAGACTTGTGTTTTTTCAGCAAGTAAATCAATAATAGAAATTCCGCTAGTAATTTCTGTTTTCGAAATTTCAAATTGTGGAACGCCATCAAAAATATCTAAAAATAATTCTTCGGATAATTTTGCTAAATCTTCTAATGAGCTATTGAAAAGTATTTGACTTGCTTCAATAGCAGAATTGTAATCAGCTTCCGAATGAACTCTAATTGTAATATCTTTTGCTAATACTTTCTGTAAAGTCCGTAAATGTGGAGCAGTAGCATGTTCAGTTTCTAGTTTTTCAATTTCTTCTTTTGTGAATAAAGTGAAAATACGGATGTAGTTTTTTACATCCTCATCACTTGCATTCAACCAGAACTGGTAAAATTTATAAGGAGAAGTTTTCTCTCGGTCCAACCAAACATTCCCACCTTCTGTTTTTCCGAACTTTGTTCCGTCTGCTTTTTTAATAAGTGGAGTGGTCAATGCAAATGCTTCACCACTTGCTTTTCTGCGAATTAATTCCGTTCCCGTAACAATGTTTCCCCACTGATCCGAACCGCCCATTTGCAATTTAATGCCTTTGTTTTTCCACAAATAATAGAAATCGTATCCCTGAACCAGTTGATAACTGAACTCCGTAAAACTCATTCCGTTTTCCAAACGATTTTTTACCGAATCTTTCGCCATCATGTAATTCACCGAAATGTGTTTTCCTACATCTCTGATAAATTCCAAAAAGTTGAATCCTTTAAACCAATCGTAATTGTTTACTATTTCGGCTGAATTAGCCCCTGAATTAAAATCTAAAAATTTTTCTAATTGTTTTTTCTGACCAGCAATGTTGTGATTCAAAGTTGCTTCATCTAATAAATTACGTTCTGCTGATTTTCCAGATGGGTCTCCTACCATTCCAGTTGCACCGCCTACCAAAGCAATGGGTTTATGTCCTGCTTTTTGAAAATGCAAAAGAGTCATAATTTGCACCATATTCCCAATTCCTAGTGAATCAGATGTTGGATCAAAGCCGATATAACCTGTCACCATCTCTTTATTCAATAAGTCTTCCGTTCC